>NZGD01000152.1 GCA_002690925.1 Rhodopirellula sp. | reverse complement strand
TCCGCTAGGAACTAAAAGCCCACCGATCTCAGACCGCTCACCTTCCTCGTAGCGTTCTGCCGTGATTTCATCGACCAGAGCCTTAATCGTGGCATGAGTCTCGTCGTCTAGGTGAGTCAGGGCGAAGCCTTCGTGGCCCAACTCTGCGTATTCAGCGGCGATCTGCTCTGCCGTGTTTCCGCGATATGTTTTCTCCGTCATCAAACGCCCATCCTCTCATGTGCTGGCAGACTGCCTTGATTCGTTTGACACTTATCGACTCCCGATAATTCGACGCCATCGTCCCATCATCGTGTCCCATGATAAGGTCAACAACAGGCTGCACGTTGTGAAGCGGGGCATCGCTGACGATTGTCTCGGTCATGTGGCGGAACGAGTAGAAGCCAACCCCCTTACGATTGCAGTCCGCCCTCTTACGCAACTTAAGAAACTCTTTGGTGAGGTTGTTATGTCCAGTGTCCTCATCGACCCACAAATTGCCTGCTGCCGTCTTGAATAGTGGTTCCTCGCCATCATGCTCACGCATCACCGCCATCAATGCGTCATGGGTTTCTTGCCCTTACCAAGTTCCACGTCGGCTTACGAGCTTGGCAACGATCTGATCCGCTGTGTGATATTTCTGAGGCATTCTGAAAGTCCTTTCCGGGTAGTTCGCCCGAGCAAGATTCCCTCACTCTCAATGTTTCAATTCTATGGGGGAGGTCACATACCTCGTTCGGGAAAACACTTCCAAGCTAGTTGAAGAGGATCCTTCGCCACCGTAGGATCTCGTTATGGCGGTTTGCATGAGGATTCAAATTCAATAAAAGCAGGACACAAATGCAGGGTAGAATTGCCGAATTAATTGCCGCGCCTTGGCCACGGAGCAGAGAAGCGGTCAGCAATATTTTCGGTCCAAAATTTCAAGACATGGACGGGTTTCGGAGCTTTCTTAGGGTCTATCTCCGTAGTGGCAGTGTTACAGCAACTCTGTCACAAGATTCAACTCAATGGACGGTGGAGTCATTCCAAGCACTCTACATTGCATGTTGGATACACCAACCTTTAGAAAAAGGAACCTTCATGATTAACCTTGGAACACTCAGCGCAGCGCATCAAGAGAATATCAGGGTTGCCCACAAAAAAGTATTAAGTTCAAGACCGAGTTCCCACTTGAGCGGAAGCGGTGCTTCAGCCTCAAAGGGTTGGAACTTTCTAAAGAACTATCATGAACTTCTCGTTCAAATGGAAGAGACGCGCGGAACTCCATTTCTCCTGCTTAAAGCAGAAGGACACACAACCGGCATCACGGGTATTGTGCCTCACATGAGAAGTTGGCTTAAGAAGTTGGCTACTGGTAAGGGAGAAACTGCTAATAAGCATCTGAAAAATTACGCGAATCTGAGCCCACAAGTTGCGGGTCGAGCTGCGGAAAATTACGGCAAGGGGTACGAAAAGCTTGTGAACTCGCTCGAGTTGCATGACAAACTCACAACAGTGCGTGAGCTAATGTATACACTGTTCAAAAAAGTAGGGTATCCGCCAAACACAGGGATGGGCTACCACTACTTTGATCGAGCTTCAAATGCGGAACTGGGGCAATTATTGAAAAAGTACATAGCAGCCGCGCGACAAGACGGCCAACTCCGCTCATTGAGCAACTGGAGTAGCAGAGTAGGAGCCGCCAAAACCGTCTCTCAAGTCCCCGTGGTGGGACACGCTTTGTCTGACGGTTCGTATATTACAGACAAAGCACTCAATGATTTGTCTTCTATGGCAACAGCGTTGGAACAGGATGGTGACGTGATCATGGACCGTGTGTATGAGGAGGTCCGGGTGAACCCGCTCGATTTGGAGGCAACGATCGAATTCTTCTACGCCCAGACGGATTATGGCATGCCTGACTACCTTGCAGAGTACACCTAGATCGACGACTGGGTGCGGCACCACACCCACGACATCGTGAGCGGTGAACGAGCACCCTACTTCTATCGCCAGGCATTCTCTTTCTCCAAAGCTTGCAGCTGCGTGGACATCTCAGGTTTCATGCCACCATACTTCTGCCGCCAGCGGTAATAAGTTTGTTCGGTGTTGTGTCCAAGTTTTGAAGGAGCATGACATTAAGTATGAGCAGGTTCTGGAGGAGCCTCAGCAGGTAAACGGCGTCCGTAGCGTCGGACGCAGTGGTAAATTTCAAAGCACGTGCTAATTCAATCACGCGAACCGGTACGCGAAAGACCCAACGCCGGGGCCAGCGACCCCCGCACCAAATACAACCATTTGCAACATTTGATGCACAGTGTTAGTGACCTCCCCCCATAGAATTGCACCATTGTGAGTGAGAGAATCTTGCTCGGGCTAACCGCCCGGAAAGGACTTTCAGCATGCCTCAGAAACGTCACACAGTGGATCCGATCGTTGCCAAGCTGCGTAAAGCCGATTTGAAAATGAGCAAAGCAAAGACACATTCCAGTGCTGCAAGTGCAGCGGCGTGTTTGATGTACATGATCGAATGATCGGGGAAGGTGTCAGTCCAAGCGGCACCCATTTTTTGGTTCGCTAGATAGTCCATGCCACGTCCAGCTTAGGGAGCGGCAAAGCCTCATTCGCCCAAACGTGGTCGATAACTTCGTCGTCGTGAGCGGTGAGAGCGGCCCAGTGCGTCGGGTGCCAATCTTCTGGAAAATCGCCCATCGCGTGGTCGCAAGTAGTGTTCGTCAGCTAATTGGCATGCCTAAAACGAAACTCCGTCTTCAGTCTGGACTAACACTAGGTGGCTTTTGTAGCACATCGTGCTTCGGCTATGGACACGAACCTGCCACTCAACTTCTTTCTCAGCTAGAAGGTGCAAGTACTTCCGTGATTGGCTCGCATTCTGTTTAAGTAAACGACGAAACGCAGGCTCACTGGCTCCACCTTCCGGACCGCGCTGTGAATGCCCACCAATCCAACATTCCATGGGAGTTGCTGAGATGGACCAATCATAGGGACAAGTAATCACAGCAGGGGCACCACTCCCAAGCACGCTTGCCATGGCACCTAGAAAATCGACTGGAGAGGCAACGCAGTCCAGCATGTTCATGCTGGTGGCTGCTGCGAACGCACCGTCAGCGAAAGGAAGAGCCATGGCATCACAGGCCCAGAAATCAACGAGTTCAGCATTTGGTAGCGGTGCGTGGAATTCTCGACGATCATAAACCAATCCAACACGTCTGCGTGGGTACGAAACCGTTCCGGTACGTAGTAGCCGACTAGCTAGACGCAACATGGGGAAATTCAGATCCACACCAAGTGTGAGACTGCGGTATCTTTCGGCCAACGCAAATGTGCTGCGTCCAACAGAGCACCCGATATCAACCATCGGCCCACTTCGTTCTGCCAAACTGCAATGAGTATCTGCTAAATCCAATCCTTGATGCATCACGCGGACCATGGAACCGGGAATGGGGGGGCCGTCTTCTTTCTGGGGATCCAGGTCAGCATAATGATCCCATGTATAGGAACTCAAATGCTGTCTACAAATGTCAAAGGTGCTCCCCGCCCCCAGACAATCACCCAATAGACTTTCCAAATTCGGGGATAAATCGTCACGCAGAGCGATTTGAAATGCATTCTCGGAAAGATAGCTTCGAATATTGCGAATGATTAACGGCACACCATCGATCACCGGAAATTCCCGCTGACATGCACCGTGGGTGCAATGCAACACACCCTGTACTATTTGCGTACCTTCTTGCTGGGTGACGTCAGCAATCACCAGAGAGTTCAATTGACCACTGTCAGCCTTGCAAACCGGACAAACGGGCCGCAAAGTTTCAAAATGTTCGGTGCGCACTCGTAATCAACCCCCAATCATGACGGTCGGACAGCCAGGCGGCAGAATCTTACCTGCTGGCATAGGTATGGGCGCGACGCAACTGGAATGTAAGGTGGTGTCCCCGGCTCTTGCGGCGCCCATGTTTCCAATCATGACCGTGGTTGAAGCAACCTGAATCATACCGGGGCCTCCGGGGACACAGGATGGGAGCATGCAAGGGGCAGTCGTGTCGGTCATCCTCGCTGCGGGCGAGCCTCCGATCAATACATTTGCTTGCCCCTTGATGATTGCCACTGGAACGGGCGGGTGCGGAACCGGCGTGGGAACCGGTGCAGCGGGGTGAATGGGGGCGTGGCAATGAGGCCCATTCTGGATTACTTGGTCACCCATGCGAGCCGCTGGCTTACCCATTTCTTCTCTCCAAAATGCATGAGACTCAAGACACTTCGACGCTGCCGATTTTAATTCAATCGTGAAACTTAAGCGATTGCCTGAATGTAATTATTTTGTTTCGACGAATGCGACAGCAATTGGGCCACCACATGACTTATCCGGACGCTAAGTTGCCCTTCGCTCCAGCACTTGCACCACGTGGAACCCAAAGTCGGACTGAATCGGGCCATAAAGTAACCCAACGTCTCCCTGAAACACAGCCTGATCGATTGCCTCCCCCATTTGCCCTTGGCTGAACAGTCCCAGGTTGCCGCCGTGCCGGCTTGTCGTGCAGAGCGAATACTGACGGGCCAGAGCTTCAAAATCAGCTCCAGCCATCAGTTGGTCAATCAGATTTTGACAAGTAGCCTCGTCAGAAACCTGAATATGCCTCGCTTTAGCACGTTCCACCATCAATCCAAACCTTATCGCTAACCTGTTCGCCGTCTTGCCTTTGCTAGGAAATCTAAAACCCAGCAGGCTGCCTCTGGTAATGCTTTAATGCAATGACTTTACCACGCCACGGCAGCCCCGTGACTAGATTCAGCCACCTCTTACCCGACTCCGGAAACCCCTCTTGCCATTCCATTGTATAACACGACTATAGTTTTAATCACCCTCGAACTTAACGGTTGGCTTACACCTTGGGATGAACATTGAATGTTTTGTCTATGCCTCACCAAAATGAATGAATTTCTGGCTGGGATCGAAGGACCGGTCGTAGAACTTAGCTCGACGCTGCCCGAGATGCCAGCACTGCCAGACCTGCTAACCATGCCGCAACTTCCAGAGCTAACAGCTCTTGCTGCCGGACTACCGGCTCTTGACTTAGCAATGCAGATGAACTTATCGGCAGCCGGCGAGCTTTCTCTACCATCAGCCGGAGAATTAGCCAACCTCGAAGCAATGGCCCATCTCTCTGGAACCTTTGGCATTGCTCCGTTTTCGGCCGATGGGCAGGCGCAACTGGAACTAGCTGCAGGTTCATTGAATGTCAGCGCGCCAGCATTGGCAGAACTGGCTGCCTCACTACCACCTGCCGTTCCTTCAACCCAAGGGCTGGGAGCAGCTGCAAGTCTCGTTGGTTCTGTAGAAGCCGCATTTGGAGTTAATTTGCTGCTACCTGATGCCATGCCACAACTCTCTGTTGCGGTGGCTGAGATGTCGGCGGGACTACCCTCCATGAATGCATCGATGGACGCATCCATGGCAGCCGAACTTGGAATTGCAGCGAGACTGGTCAATGCCAGTGCAGCTTTAGGCATTGACCTGACTTCCCCTGGCGGTGCAGCAGAGCTGAATGCAGCGATAGAGATGGCAGCCAGTCTCGAGCCACCGGAGCTCTCGCTTGCGACGCCAGAATGGGGAAATCTTATTGGCTTGATGACTGCGGTGGAGGCCGCAAACACCGCTTTCGGATTTCCGTTACTCGCACCCGGTGGCGCCGCAGAAATGAGCATGGCAATGGGATCACTGGAAACAGGACTCAGTCAATTGGAGGCGAACCTTGGAGTTCCGCTTGAGGCCCCCGGGATGGAGTCAGGCGAACTGTCTGCTGCGGCAGAAATGGGAATGAGCCTTTCCGCCGCTGCCCCCGCTGCAGAGATGAATCTCAGCGGCATGGCATCCGTCGATTTCGGAGGCTTACCACTTGGCGCCCTTCCTGAAATGGGTGATCTGAGCTTGGCAGCAACCTTCGCTGCATCATTTGAATCAGCGACGGGAGTTGAACTTATGTCGGGCACACCATGCCCCAATCTATTCTGTATTGCATGAGCTAAAGTGCTCACCTCCTACAAAATCGGTAGCAACAGCAGATAAGCACAAACTTCCGTGCCTCGGTGCCCGAGGTGTTGCGATAAAATCGCCTCAATGTCAAGTTTCTTGAGATTCAAACTACGAGTATCGGGAAACGGCTACGTGTCGAGTTTGCCGGCAAGCAAAGATGCTTTTCCTACGCAACGCCGAGCCGTTTAGGATTATCGTGTCTAACCAATGAAAGCTCTTCATTTCACCTGAACTGCATGCCGTCTGACCTGACCCGTCAGGTGCAGCAAACTTCCACGGTTTTGTGGCGTGGTAATAAAACCAACGTGATTGCATGCAAGATCGTGACGTGATTTAGATGTGCGTTGAATTTCTTGACATTCAGAGGCCCGCGTATCTACGAAGGATTAGAAAAAAATTCAGTGGATACAGAAAACGGCAGATCGCCAGAAAAAATTCTGTTTCTTGGGAAAAAGGTAGAGCTTACCTCACGAACCAACATTGACCCTTGATAATCATGCAGTAGAACTTTGGTGTCTAGCAGTATGCGGTCCGGCACACCTCAGGTTTTCAAGAAGCGCTCAGCCTCTCATGCTTCTTGTTTTCACGACTTCCGGCTACTTACAGTTTCGGGTAGATGGTTCGCCTTAGTGTTTACCTTTTGTATGAAGACCCACTTATTTGCTTAATGAAAAAATCGATTATGTTTTAAACGGACATTGGAGTTATGACGCTCAGCAGAGGACCTGATGCTTTAGCACTCACTGGCATGGTCGAATCCCATGCAGAGGCATTTGGAAGAATCGCTTATGCTAACGATTGCGTAATTATGAGTAGGGCAGTAGGCAAGTATGCAACCATGCTGCTTGAAGAAAATTACGCGTCGAAAGGATTTCACAATAAAGCCAAGAGTTGTGATTGGGGCCCCATGGCTGGCTTTGTACTCGACGATCCCCGCTTCACAAAAGTTGGTGGAGATGCAGTTAAGGTTAAAGGGCAAAGCAAGGCGTTGCACAGTGCATCTGATTGGGAAGCAACCGCTGTACCGGTATTTATTTCTGAACATCGTCGTAGGTGGCTGGAGAAGGAGGGAGTTCTGAACAGTCCATCTTTTGCTTCGGTAGATAAATATGTCTATCGGGCGGGTTCCCCATGGGGACGTAGAATGATTTTTGTGCTCAAGAGAGAGAGACCGACGCACGCCACGGAAGATCTCTGGGGCATTTACTACGGCAAGAAAGAACTGGCCAATCATCAGATCGGAGGAGAGGAAAGCAGGAGAGTGAGAGCGGTGCGAGATCCGTTCTGCCAAGTTGACGCCAACGATTACCGTTCAGCAACGACGGGGGACTACGATCTGTTCGCCGTGTTACCTCCTCGGGAGCGGCAGCATGGTGACCTACGCAGGGGTATTCAGACTTACAATCCGACTGGTGTCGATGATCGGTTCGTTCCCGGTTCACAAACCCAACGGCTCGGTTATGATGCGTTTAATCAGTCTGAATCTACAGGAGATCGTGCTTCACATCGGGCAGGTCTGGGGAACATGACTCCGAGACTCTTGATGATTCGAGAGGCGTTGAATCGCGCGATTCGCCGAACTGGATACACCGGAGGCGACATGGTTCACCATAGCGACGAAGCCGGCAGGCCCAATGTTGACGATGTGGACCTGCCCGTCATAGCCTTCGTGCCAGATGTACGAGACCTTCGGCCATGGGGGATCGAAACGCTTGCAGACATGAGAACATTTCTGAGGCAATGCCGCGCAACGCATTCCTTATTATTGAACCCAGGCTGGCAAAACGAACTGGGAGATGAATTCTTTCAGTGAGTAACTGCAGTAGCGAAGACAGAAAATTTGCTTACGCAAGATAAGCAATTCACTGTTTAGCCAAGCGGGCAACAAAGACCAAAAACCTGCAAACACCCTAGAAGACGCAGTGGTTGGCAAGGAAATAGTTTTAATAAAGCGTTCAAGAATTCGATGGCAGTGCGCACTGACTCTCCCCAGTCTATTGGTAAACATTTTGCTCGTCAGGCTTGTCACACAGAACTCGAATACGCACAGAAATGCAACCTGCTCTTACATCACACGAAGGCAAAGCAAACATTCCAGACCTACCCAGAAGAAGAGTATGAGTATTGAGCAACGTGGACAGGAGAGCCATCGCGTTGCTTAACGCGTAGGAAAGAGGGGTGGCTTTGTGTACCGGCTTAATGTCTCCGACCGTCGCAGCCTTTCAGTCCAGAAAAACCGGCGTTCACAAGGCGTTTAGACGCCGCTAGGGACCTTCCCGTCTAGGCGAGGAAGGTTTTTTCGTGCCTTGCAGCTTCACCCACCCTATATCCATCCGCGATGACAAAACCAGGGATTGAGCAAGAGTAATTTAACTACCAATGTTGACGATTTGACCGCATTCGGCTGTGGATTTACTCCGAGTCGATTTACATCTGGCTATTTAGCCATTGGCCGACGCCCCGAGACGAAACGCCAGGTGGAAGCGCATTGAAGTTGTTCCACAGCCTCTGGTGAGTGAGCCCTAGCCTGCGGGCGAGATCATCAATATCCTCCGGCTCTAGGCGGCCTCTGCGAAACTCATAATTACCCGCGCCACCTTGCCTTTGATAAGTTTGGTTGCCAAGCTGGACATCCTGATGGGCAACAACGAAGCGTGGGTCGGCGAATTGGTCGCGAATTTCCTGCTGCATATTTCGCGCGTGTATCTTCTGGTACCACTGCTCCGCAGAAAAGGGATCCCATTGCCATGAGGTGAGAAAAAGCAGCTTGGATGGCACGGTTTCCTGACCATGCCAATGGAAAATGACTTTTCCACCAGCTCTACCGTAAAGGGCAAAACTGTTACCAGCATTGAAGTGTTCGAAGAAAGAGCACGCTTCGAGTTCCGTATCTCCGAATCGTCCAGTATTGTTGAAAACCTGATCATAATAAACATCAGCGCCCTCGAAAATGATGGTCCCCCCGAACTCACCGATACACCAGCGAATGATTCGGGAAAGCTCCTTGGTCCCGGTCATTTCCACTTGGCACCAAGGGTCTGTGCCATAGACATTAGTTGTCTTTGGATGCTTATTATATGCTTTTTCCTGTTCTGCCGTGCCAAGTATCTGTTGGTATGCGAAAAATGGATGATTCGCAGTGACCTCCCCGCGCGAGACTTCGTCAAATTGTGGCGAAGCTGGTGGGTTGGCGCCCGGCCATGGCCGTAATTTTGCGGCATACATCACAAATTCCAGAATATGTGGATTTGCCAGTCGGCCCACATTACCGCCGTCGCCATACAACATGTCCATCATCTGATAATTGTGCGCACGCTGAACGGTTTGCCTCACTCCAGTTTGGAAGGCATAGGCCCTGCTTTGTGGGGCAAATGCAGGCCTGCGTGTGCCATCGGATTTTTTGAGAGTGTGCTCAAGCTTATTGATGGCCGAGACCATAATGCCTCCCAGTTTCAATCCACCGCCCTTCTTGCCCTGTGTACCGTAGATAAATGTGCAATTGGCGAAAGCCCGCTCTACATTCCCCATCAAGTCCGGATTGCTTGCCCTCAAGGCAGCAACCAAATCTCTTAATTGACCATTTGTGTATCCACTCACTGTGCAGAACCCTCCAAATTAAACCATACAACAAGCTATGTTTTAATCGTCTACCAATCCCGGCAACATCCGAATTACTCATGAGAATGTAAGGCTTGCCTGGCTGCTTTCAATGGTTCTGAACTGCCGTTCATCAAGGTCACCGCAGGGTATCCCGCGAATGCCAAGTCATCGGCCCTGGCGCCTAACCAATTCCTGCAACAAATGCCGATCGCCCATTCAACTGAGCCGTCGTCGGGTGTTGAGTAACTCTCGGCTGCTTCTCACAAGACAACTTGTTGTTAATCTAGCGTCTCCGGTACATCCGACAACCTGCCTTTTGCGAACCCTCTGACTGTCCTATCCGACTGACCCGCTTTTCTCTGGCATGATTAACGCTCTCTTTCCATGCTTCCAAGGCGTCGAAGACAAACCTCATGAAGGGGCTCTTCTAAAGGGGACATCAAGACTTGCAAGTTACATCATTCAGGGCGGCAGTAGGCACGACTTTGAACCCCAGCAATGGCTTGCTGGCGTCTGATGCTAGTGCTTTGCTTAGTGTGAAACGCACAATAACAGGGAGATCTGTTGCATTAGGCATGCAAGACCACCCTATCCCCCCTCGTGCATGCCATGCCTCCATGATCAATCGAATGCATAGTCGAACTCGCCGTCGACGACCTGAACGTGGACTCGATCAACCGACTTTCCTTCCATCATGCGTGTCAGGAACTCGCCACTGATTTTGGGCAGCACTGTATTGGTCAAGATCGAATCAATCATACGACCACCGCTCTCTAGTTCCGTGCATCGACTGGCAATTAGCTTGATCACTTCATCGTCATACGTGAACGGCAATTTGTGGTTTGCGAGGATTCGTTTTTCAATCCGTCCCAATTGCAGTTTAGCGATCGCCCCCACCATTTCATCACTGAGAGGATAGTAAGGTATCGTAACGATACGTCCCAAAAGTGCCGGCGGAAAAACGTTCAGTAGTGGCGTGCGTAAGGCTTTCGCCAAGCCTTCGGGATTTGGCATCATTTCCGGATCCTTACACATGTTCATGGTAAGGTCGGTGCCCGCGTTGGTCGTGAGTAAAATCAGCGTATTTTTAAAGTCAATCTGCCGTCCCTCGCCGTCTTCCATCCATCCTTTATCAAAGACTTGGAAAAAGATTTCATGAACATCGCTGTGTGCTTTCTCAACCTCATCAAGTAACACGACGCTGTAAGGTCGACGACGCACCGCTTCAGTCAGGAAACCCCCTTCGCCATACCCAACGTAACCGGGAGGCGCTCCCTTGAGGGTACTGACCGTATGAGCTTCCTGAAACTCGCTCATGTTAATGGTGATGACATTTTGCTCGCCACCATACAAGGCCTCGGCCAATGCGAGCGCTGTTTCCGTTTTACCCACGCCTGAGGGTCCTGCAAGCATGAAGACACCAATGGGCTTGTTTGGGTTATCAAGACTTGCTCGGGATGTCTGGATCCTTCGTGCGATCATGTCCAACGCATGCCGTTGCCCAATGATCCGGTCACTGAGAATATCAGCCAGCTTGAGAACAGTTGCAACTTCATCTTTCACCATCCGCCCGACTGGTATCCCTGTCCAATCTTCAACCACGGATCCAACAGCCTGTTCGTCGACGGTGGGCAAAATTAGGGGTGTCTCTCCTTGCAATTCCAACAATTTAGATTGAAGTTGGTCCAACTCAATTAAGAAGTCTTCACGTGACTTTTGATCCTCTTCTTGCGAGCCGCCCTCTTGATCTTCATCTGACTTGGCTGTTTGTACTTGGATGTTTTCTGCATCTGCATCAGCAGTCGCTTCAAGTTCACTGTTTGTACCCTCAATCGTACCCACGTCACCACGCAGCTTTGCACGCACCTCCAGAATCTGATCGACAAGTTCTTTTTCGCTGTTCCAGCGTTCTTCCAGCCCTTGCAAGCGTTCCTGTTCGTCACTCAGCATTTGCCTTGCATTGGCTTCACGTTCTGCAGTATCGACACCAACGAGCGATTCATCCGCAATGATGCGCAGCTCTGTTTCAAGTGCATCAATACGTTTACGTGAATCATCAACCTCAGCCGGCACAGCATGTTGGCTGATGGCTACTCTCGCTGCGGCGGTGTCCAGCAGGCTAACGGACTTATCTGGTAACTGACGTGCAGGAATGTATCGATGAGACAGTCGCACTGCAGCTTCCAATGCTTCATCGAGCACTTTGACTTTGTGGTGTTTCTCAAGCGTCGATGCCATACCTCGCATCATCAGGATTGCCCGTTTCTCACTTGGCTCTTCGACCTGAACAACCTGAAAACGCCGAGTGAGCGCGGGATCTTTTTCAATATGTTTTTTGTATTCAGCCCATGTTGTCGCGGCAACGGTACGCAACGTTCCACGTGCAAGAGCGGGTTTCAACAGATTGGCAGCATCGCCCGTGCCCGCAGCCCCCCCTGCTCCCACAAGCGTATGAGCCTCGTCAATGAACATGATGATCGGCTTCTCGGACGACTGCACTTCCTCGATTACCTGCTTGAGACGATTCTCAAACTCTCCTTTCATGCTTGCTCCAGCTTGCAGCAAACCAACATCAAGTGAACGCAGGGAAACATCCTTCAAAGGTGGAGGCACATCGCCCGACGCAATTTTCAAAGCAAACCCTTCCACAACAGCAGTCTTGCCGACTCCCGCTTCCCCGGTCAGAATCGGATTGTTCTGACGCCTTCGCATCAAAATGTCGATGATCTGACGAATCTCCTCATCACGACCCACAATCGGGTCAATTTTTCCATCCCTAGCGTTCTGCGTCAGGTCAACCGTGAACTGTTTCAATGCCTCCTGTTTTCCCATGGCTGCTGGCGGCATCGCACCGCTAGCTTCTCCCGGCGCTGCTCCCCCACCGACCTGAAAACCGTCAGAGGAACGAAGTGCTTCTTCCGGTGAACCTGCAACAACTTCGTCGAATCGATCGGTCAGTGTGTCTAGCTTGATTTTTGTGAATTCTTCGGAGATTCCATGCAATGCATTGGTCAATCCACGAGTCTTGAGAATCCCGACCATCAAGTGGCCTGTTCGCACCTGAGACTCACCAAACATTAAAGTGCCATAAACCCAACCTCGTTCGACCGCCTCCTCAATGTGTGAAGACAAGTCAGAGATGGACGTTGAGCCGCGGGGTAGACGATCCAGGGCGTTCGTCATGTCCTTGACCAACCGTGCAGGATTGATATTGAATTGCTTAACGATGTGATGCAAATCCGAATCCTGCAATTGCAAAATCTGATTCAACCAATGAACCAATTCAACGTAGGGATTTCCACGCATCTTGCAAAATACGGTTGCACTTTCGATGGACTTGTAGCCCACACTGTTGAGTTTGCCAAAGAGAGAGGTACGGCTGATGTCTGACAAAGGATGGCTCCTGCGCAAATTTATGAAAGAGTTCGAATTGATTTTGCTGCTGTCACGTGCGTAACAACAACCTACGCCGCAACGCGGCACCGCTGGATTCAAGGAATTCCGAGGCAACAGTTAAGAAAATTCAGGCGAAAGGTATTGGTGTTCGTTCTAAAATGCTTGCAACTTACTGGTGGGGTGCTAGCTCCATCTTTCAAACCCATGCTGTATCTCCCGATTCACCCACATGCGTTGGCTGGACGTTAAGGTCTGCAGCATCGGTTGTTAGTCCAGCTTGATCCATCCATAGTGTTTGGCCCAACTGGCCTTGCCCCAATTGCCACCCCGGTACCTCGGCGCGTTTGAGAACAAGATTGATGTCCCATAACAATTCGTCGCCAATGTAGTTTCGTACCAGGGCTGAAAACCGTTTCAGGCTTTCGCCCTGCGGCAAGAGTCGACAAAAGTCCTGCCAATGAAGGGGGCCTACAGTGATACGGAACTTCTGCTGGCAGTCCCATACATGCCCGCCCAAAGTGCAAGCAACGCCCAGTGTGGCACTAGAGGGATCCTCCCCTAACCTCAAACGATAATCAGCGGGGATTTCTGTCCACTGTCCAACGAATTCTTCAATCGTGACAGGCAAGCCAAAAAAATCAGTAAGCATGGCCTGGAGGCCATCAGGATGACGAGCCTGGCAAGCGAGATGCCCCACATAGTACTGCTTGGCCAGATCAGGAAGTGTGTCACGACCCCGCAGAGCAGGCGAGCCAATTCCAAACAAAGACCCGACATAAACAGAAAACCGATCGGTTTCAGGACGGTCAAAGTGAACTGTTGGCCGAGCATCCGCCCAAGCGCGATAAAACAGGGTCAATAAACGATGATGAAACACATCAAAAAAGGCAGCCAGTGTATGATCATCATGGTGGCGAATACGATCTCGCGCATATTCCGTCAGGTGCAGTGGCAACGCACCATTCGGGCCACACAATCCAAAGAAATGGACGGACAAATCATGCGGACCTGATGATTCCCGGACTTCAAAATCTGCGATGCTTGAGGGCGCAAACTTCAACGAAGGCACCTGTCTAAAGCGAACCGCGTCCTGGCTCAACCGGGTAGCATGCCCCCACCGAGGTCGCTCTGGAAATGCTGATTCCAGCAACCGCAACGCCTGAAAAAAATCAAATTTGTACGGGGCCTGCCCCAACTCATGCAGAAGGGACTCTAAAGCACGTGTCGGCGACCCGTCCTGGCCGGCCATCGCATTACCTCACCACGTTCAGTTGATTTAAAAACCGTTTCTGTGAAGGAATTTATCGAAACATACTTCGCCAGAAACCGTTCCAGAACTGCAGCCATCAAAAAGGCACCAGTTCCCTCGTAAGCGGCCTCGTCCAACTCCAGCGTCACTTCCAGCCCTCGCCCAAAACTCATAGGTCCCGTGGTTGTGATCGGTCGAGTTACCGGTTTTGAACGAATGGCCTGAATGCCATCAATCTGCTTGTTCGCGGTGACATCATTATTATCGGAATAAAGGCACAACAGTTCACGCAATGCCGCAGCTCCCGCACCACGTTGATCTTCATCACCAGAGATCGATAGGTAATTTAGCGAAAGATGGCTGATTAATTGCCACGTCGTTTGCCCCGTTTCAAAACTCTTCGAGGGCTTCGGTTTGGTCGGAGCAATCAGGCAGCGGATTGATTGCACCGGCGCCCCCTCCTCAAGAGTGAAATCCGTCTCTCCAATGCCCACAGGCATCTGCACAGGAAGATCACGATTGGTACATAACGTCAGCACTGACAGTTGGCGCAATTCATGATCCAAGTGATGCTGATCACGATCCACGAGTGAGATAAAGGCTTCGCTTCCAACATAATTCGCTCGCGGGCCATACTTTTTTTGATTCAATGACAGCACACGCGGCTCACGGTGGACTGTGTAATACGCCTGCGTTTGATGATTCACAGTCTCATCAGTGATCCTGTAAAACGGAGAAAACTCTCGTTCTTCCTGCGCGCTCGTGCCGAACCCTGTCACACTCGAAATCTCATACACCTCGTAATCCATCGGTCGGGTCCGATCAACTACGACATGGTGCTCGGCGAGCTGCTTATTCACGTGAATACGATCAGAACGCTTGGGAAACAAGTTGATTGCCGGGCAACTAAATAGTGAAAAGTGTGATGCATCAACACGGTTTGAAAGAATTGGATCCCCCTGGTTCAAGAGCACGACCAACTCAAGGCAGTTCGAGCCACATTGCCTAACGATGGGCTGCAATCCGTCGAGTTCAACAAACATGTATCGTTCTGGAAAAGCAAAGTATTCCTGCAGCAATCGATACCCCTGAAAAGACCGCGGGCCATAAGGCAGCATTGCATTTTCATCCTCGAAACCAAGTGGCCGGACACCTGGCTTATTTGATCCACGCACCCAAGTAGCCCCCGGCTCGGCAGAACGCCCGATGACCCCCAAGCGATTGGCAAGCAGCTGCTCGTAGATTCTCATCGGTACATCTGCAGACCCCTGAATGAACAAGGGCAAGCGATCTAGTTTCAACTGATCAAACGTCAGTCCTGCCGTGGCTTCAAACCTAAGTACAAGAGCGGCTTTTAAATCAGGAATTTCCGGGAGATTAAGCGTTGCCACATCCCGAGGCAAATAATCAGCCCTGACCAACTTGATCGGCCATAGCGTCACATCTCGTGACGTGCTAAAGACACAGCGCGTCTGCTCGCCTTTGCCCAAAAGACTTTTCAATCGGGACGCTCGTGGGATGACGAATCCATCAACCAAGGCCCCCTCTGTCAGGTCTGGCTCAAATTCCACCACCGTCATCGATGGCTGTGGAGCGAGGTGCTGCGGGTACACCATCTCAAGTAGATGCTGAGTAAACCTGGGAAACTCGGCGTCAAGCTTCAATTGAATCCGCGAAGCGAGCAGCGCGAACCCCTCAAGAAGCCGCTCAACATAGGGGTCTTCGCAATCAAAGACATCAATGCCCAGCCGACCGGCAATTTTGGGGTACTGAGAAGCGAACTCCGCACCGGCCTCCCGAACAAACTGAAGCTCCTGGTTGTAATAGGCCAACAATCTTGGATCCATGAAACGTCATTCCTCTTTCAAGGTCACGGAGCCGGTTTCCAGATCCAATTCCGTTCGCAGGAACAGCCGTTCAGGAATCGGACGAGCCCAAAGCTCACCTTCTATTTCAAAGGCGAGACAATTATGCACCGATGCATCGTCATCTAGCAGTCCACGCACCTCGAGAGTATCCGCCAGAATCCTTGGTTCAAACTGAATAATGGAACGTTTCAATGCCTGCTCAAGATCGAAAACGTCCAGTCCCGACAGCGTCTTGCCAGTCATATCAGGAATCCCGTAGTTCACGACCGAAGTCTGAACAAACGGAAAACCAGACAGATTTTCCACTACCTGAAGATGACAGGTATTGAGCAACCAAGCGAGGTCTCGCAAGACCGCTTCCCGCAGCTTGGCAACAGAGAACACACGTTTTTCCCGTGACTCCTTTTGCTGCATCGGTGAGTCATCCGTCAGCCGGTCCAGCAGAGAGGGAAACAGCTTCTCTTTGAATTGTGCGTCTGGCATACGTGTTAACCATCGCCCTCGGTACTCGTTTCCTCACCATGACTTTGCTCTCTACTGGTGATCTCTGAATCATCCTGTACTTCTGTATCCAACTCAAGCTCACGAACGTCCAGCAACCCATATTCGGAGTCGTCCGTAACCAACATTCGCTGCCCCACGCCGTAGTCGAGTGCGGTATCACCGGTCTGCCCCCACTCCGTCTTGCGGGACAACTGGAGCAAAGGATCATCTTGGGCCGAGATTCCGGGATAACGAGTGGGAATCATTCCAATCGCCTCGCCTCCATTCGCCCACGTGAAGTGCGCTGCAGTCCAGACAAAGTCCCGCAGATCGGCGGGGGCTTCAAACTGAATACGAGCAATGCGGTGAAGGGGAACCCAATAGTATTGGCCATTCATGAATACCTCCATGACAGGCCCTATTCGTGAGTCCGCGTCAGCAATCCACTCAAAAGCACTCGAATCACTATTCTCCAGAGTGACCGTGCCGGACGTACCAGGTGCCAATCCGAAAGCTTCCTCTCGCAGCGACGCAGCTTTGGCAGGCTGTCCGTCAGCCAAAAGTTTGAGCGACTGCAGCAGAAGAGCAACCCATCGGTCTGGCTCACCAAAAATCATCGGGGCTGACTTACCGTCGAATACAGACTGCCGCTCGCTCTCGCAGCGAATGGCTTCGCGATAAGCTTGTACCATTGCCAAATTGCCGGGGTCTAAATCTCCAGCAACTTCTAACTGCGTGGCAGCACTTTCCCAATTGCTTTGCACCGAAAGTAATTGAAAGAGGAAAACTCTGTACTTACCATTCGCAGGGTCCTGCTGGACTTCCCGCTTCAGCGCTGCCACCGCCCCTGCTACGTCTGCTTCCCGTAATTTCTCTTCTGCCAGCATATTCTCATCTATTCGGTTTTGAGCAAGAACAACCACTGACGGATAGGCTTCGAACCTTCCCGATCTTTACGCTGGCGCGAGAAATGCGACAACGTCGAACATGAGCGTGGGACAGGCATCAGGTTCAAATTGAATCCACGTGCCCAGCGTGCACGTGGATTCAATGAAACGAAATCTTAACAGAAATCGAACAGCCGGCCTTGTTGGCCTACTTGTCGTCGTTGGCAGCGATATCCCATTTGAATACCTTCTCGGGACCTCCGGAGCCGTCCGGCTTTTGCTCTTTGTACTTGACTTCGACTTTTGCGAAGTTGAGCGTAATATTCTCAGTCAGGCGATCTTCACCACCTGACCCACCGGTGGAAACCGAGGTGACCATTACTTTTTCCATCTCAAGCACAAGATATTCAAGTGGCTTTTTGCCAGCTTTACGTACGGTCAGACGAGCATTCGGAAAATGATCGCCATTCGCGACATAAAGCATCAGGATCGCAGACGCACTATCGATCCACTTTGTGATCGAAATGTCTTGGAAGTTGGCCTTACCAGCACCTCCGCCACCCCCGACGTGAAAACTGCCGGACTGCGACAATCCCCAACTCCATGCGAGAACATCGATTTCTCCTTTATGCTTGGCATCCTGCGCCTCTCCCTTAATTTCGCCCTTGAGGGCTAAGAACATGTCTACTGCCATAGTATTCTAAATCCTTCGCTGTTGATAATTAGTCGTATTTGTTAGTGCTTTAAGCACAATAATCATGCCAAAATAGGCGGGCACCCACAACTGAAGTAAGATCAGCCACCTTTAGCTGATGGTAATTTCGACACGAGACGCAAAGAGACAGTCAGACCTTCCAGCTGGTAATGTGGTCGCAGGAAGAACTTGGACGTGTAATATCCTGGATTGCCCTCAACCTCTTCGACCACAACCTCTGCAGCGGCGAGTGGTTTTTGTGCCTTCACCGTCTCACTTGATGTACCTGGGTTTCCGTCAACGTACTGCATCACCCAGTCCTGTAACCAAGCCTGCATTTCTTTGCGTTCTTTGAAGCTACCGACTTTATCTCGAACGATACATTTCAGGTAGTGCGCGAACCGGCAAGTTGCAAAGAGGTAGGGCAACCTGGCGCCGAGGTTGGCATTCGCCGTCGCATCAGGATCATCATAAACCGCTGGCTCATGAAGCGACTGCGCTCCGATGAAGGCTGCGAAGTCTGAATTCTTCTTGTGAATCAGAGGCATGAAACCATTCTTTGCTAATTCTGCCTCGCGACGATCACTGATCGCAATCTCAGTTGGACACTTCATGTCAACGCCACCATCATCCGTGGGGAATGTGTGACAAGGCAACTCCTCTACAGCACCTCCCGACTCGATTCCGCGAATTCGAGAGCACCAGCCGTACATTTTGAAGGATCGCGTAATATTGCTTGCCATGGCGTAAGAAGAATTGGCCCAGCAATACTTCGAACTGTCCGCGTCCTCTGTGACTTCCTCAAAATCGAATTCTTCAACAGGGTCGGTCGCCGCCCCATAAGGCAATCTGGCAAGGAACCGCGGCATTGCCAGACCGATGTATTTCGCGTCTTCGGATTCACGCAGTGAACGCCACGCCGCATACTCAGGAGTCTGGAAAATCTTGGTCAAGTCACGGGGGTTGGTAAGCTCCTGCCAACTGTCCATCTGCATCACTGAGGGAGCCACGCCAGCGATGAACGGTGCATGGCAAGCGGCGGATATTTTCGCCATTTCCCCGAGCAGTTCTACGTCTGGCGGACTATGGTCGAAATGGAAGTCACTTACCAGACACCCGTAAGGCTCACCACCAAACTGGCCATACTCTTCTTCGTACATTTTCTTGAAGATGGGGCTTTGGTCCCAAGCAGTGCCTTTGAACTTCTTCACCGTTTTATGAAGATCCTTTTTTGAAATGTTCATGACCCGGATCTTCAGCATTTCATCGGTTTCGGTGTTATTCACCAAATAATGCAATCCACGCCACGCACCTTCCAGCTTCTGAAAATCTTCATGATGCAGGATTTCATTGACCTGCGTAGAGAGTTTGGAATCAATCTCAGCGATGATTGCCTCAACTGATTTCAAAGCATCATCTGACACCAAAGCTGTCTGCGCCAGTGCCTGCTCAGCCAACGTTTGAACTGCAGTTTCAACCGCTTCTTTGGCCTGGTCTGACTTAGGACGAAATTCCTTCTCAAGGAGCGAGGCAAAATCGCCAGTTTCGATTGTTGCGCCTTCAGGCTGCGCATCGCCAGCAGATGTAGGATCGGTACTCATAAGTTTTACTCCTCAGAAGCGGGTGTTTCAGGGGGATTAGCATCGCCATCCGAAGGCTTTGCGGCAGCCGAAAGCGACTGCAACAAGGTGGGATCTTGAAGAGCCTTCGCAAGAAGGGCTTCGGCGCCATCCTTGCCATCCATGTAAGTCAGTAGATTCGAGAGCTGAGTGCGAGCCTGCAACAGCTTGCTTAACGAGTCAACGTTTCGAGCGACTGCTGCAGGGGAGAAATCGTCCATGCTTTCAAAAGTCAGGTCGACACTCATGTTCCCCTCGCCCGTGAGCGTATTGGGAACCGAGAATGCGGCACGAGGCTTCATCGACTTCAAACGCTCATCGAAATTATCGACATCAATTTCCAGAGCCTTACGATCAGCAACAGCTGGCAGTGCCTCTTCCGGCTTACCCGACAAATCGGCAAGCACTCCCATCACGAACGGCAACTGAACTTTTTTCTCAGCACCGTAGACCTCCACGTCATACTCGATCTGGACGCGTGGCGCCCGATTCCTCGCAATGAATTTTTGACTGCTGGTTTTCGCCATGTTTTTCTCCTTCAGAGATGCAAGACGCTAGGTTGGTTGAATTGAAAAATATGTATTGCAAACGAAACTTCACCATGACTCGGAAGAACTCGTATCTTCCTCCGTGCTTTGTATTTCGTCATCGTAGCCTGCTTCCATGATCGGGCCTGCTCCCCCGCCCCAAGCCTCAGCTTGCGACACCGCATCTGGGGCCAAATCGCGGATAATGTCCAAAAAGCTTTTGGATGCGAGACGTTGCGCACGGCGAATGAGAAGCGGCAACGGGCTCGACGGCTCATTTCGCTCGTAGTATTCACAAACGCGATCGAGTGCCTTGATCGCGTCTTCACGCGTTACAATTCTCCCATCCAAACGGACTGATTGCTGGACCGCTTCACCCGAACCAGTCATCGAATCTTCACCGGTGGGCCCTGATGAGCCATCTTCTTCGGCGAAGGCTTCTTCTTCCTCGACTCCTATGCCAAGACGCTGCAGTTGCGACTGCATGATCTCTGCCATTTGAGCAAAGAGACTCTGTAACGACTGGAGACTTACCGCCTGAGCGGCGCCGACCTGCTCAGTCACCCAATTTTCGATCGCAGCAACATGCTCCGCGGAATTCCGAACTGCTTCCTCCGTGGAAACGAGCGTTTCCGCATCTGCATCCGAAAACGCAGCATCAATCACCTCGGGCGTGGGACTACTTGGCTCAGCATCAACCTGAGAAGACTCTTCTTCTGCCCAAGCGCCACCCCCGGCGGATTCTTCCCCCGAAGATTCACTCTCTTCGTGCGCCTCTAGTATTGCTCGCAAGCCGAACTGGCCCATAGCCCGCGAGGAAACCATGGGACAATCTTGAACTTCACGGAGGAAGCCACTTTCATCGCAGAGCGAAACGAGTGTGTTGATGCGGTAAGTAGGATCATTATTGTCTGACTCATCCAACTCCGGGTGGACCGTTCCCCAGTAGTCTTCGCTATATCGACGAAGCAAATTCAGGGCAGACTCGACACCTAAAAGACCGTCTGAATGCAAGAGGCAACGAGCTAAGTAAACAGCGACACGCATGTCTTTGGTGCGTGGAAGTAGGTTATCAACCTGCTTACGAACTTCCTTCCAATCGGGCGGCTCAGCAGCAACGACGGTGTCGCCAAACTGCTGGTCCTCCTTACCCTGAGCTGCTCGCTCCATTTCGCCAAAAGCGGCATCGTATTCGAGGTCGGGACCACAAGGCTCATCATCCGATATCGGCGTCAGAAGTTCTTTAATTTCTAACAAAATAAAACTACTTGTATGAGTCGGACGCGGAGATTAGGCCCGAAGAGCTTTGAAAGTCGGAAGGTAAATACTACCACATGGTCAGTTGGTATGCAGCGAAAATACGGTGTTAAGTGTGCCCCGAATTGCATGAAAGTCGAGTCTAGCGAACTTCTCAGTTCCATTCCACTACCCTGGCGTTCGCCCCAAGAACCTGCAACGCTTTTTTTAACCGCGTCAGCGCAGCCAGCTCTTGTAATTGTGCAGCTCATCTGGGTCACCAGAGGGACTGCTTTAATTGCGGAATTGGCCCCGCAGAAGGGCCTGCAGTGAAAGAAAATATGGCCTAGTTGCCCAAAGCTGGCGGAGGCTTCCCCAATCGAGTGGCTTCCAATTTCAAATCGATTTCCTGTTCTTGGAAATCTGGACCCAACAATCGTTTGCCCTGCTCAAAAAGACCACCGAAGTTCTAATCGCATCATCGTCCGATACCAATGCATGCTGGAAACGCTCGCCCCTCCATTTATGCCCAATTCGAAAAGCCCAAAGTCACCCGATGTATCGCTCACAATCCGGAGCCCGGGATAAAAATTGAGGATTGTCTCTCCATCCAACCTGACCAAATCGGTGCCTTCATACTGTTGCCCTGAGAGCACCGTCCAGGCAACAAACTCGAACGTAGGTATCAACGCAAAACTGTCTGTGTCGTAGAAAACGCTAGCCGCTCCCATTCCCCATCGAAGAATTTCTCCCGAAACATCAGGGTCGCCGCCGATTGGAAACCAGAGCTTCAGTTCGCTGTGTATCAGCAGGTTTTCATTGTACTTATAGCGGGCAACCAACCCCGGTTCCATGGAAACATGCCCATTGCCGCGACCGCTCTTGCTAGAACCCGTTGCCATTTGCGTTCGCAATACCTGCATCAATTGCCACTGCTCACCGTCCGCCATCAGTGTCTTCGTCGTGAGCATAAGATCACCCAGACCAGCGACGTTGCCCACTGTCTCAGGATCGACGAATACAAGAGGGATTTCCGTGCCAACAGTCATGCGCGGCCCCCCCATCTCAAACTGAAATCGAATCTGCTGATAATCAACAACTTCAGAACCGTCGACGCTGGGCCCCTTGGGAGGCTTCGACCAAAAGTATTCAGCTCGATAGGGGTGATCCAACCCGTAGGCAGCGTCAAACCGCAAGCGAAGATTGTTGAATGGCTGGGTAGGATCAATTTCAAATAGAGCAAAAGGCAGACGCTCCCTACCAACGCCCGTGTCATAACTTCCGCGCCCCAAACGCCCCGCAAGCATCCGCAATGCTCCTCCAAAACGGCTCTGTTGCCGTGAAGCCATGCGTTCAACCAGACGTTCACGTTCGGGGTCAAATAATCGCGTTACCCCTAATGGACTTTTCTCCAACAACCCAGCACGAATCCGCGACTCCCTCATACGGGTGAGCATATCTCCAGCATCTGAACCTGCATTGAACCGTGATTGCTGCGAGCTTGCGGCTGGCAAACGAGACACCGACAGGCTTGGGCTTAACTCGTTTTCCTCGGATTCATCCAGCACGCGTACTCTTGGCTGCAACGCCACGCCACCATCACGAGACGCGGCAGGTACCGCTGGCTGAAAGATGATGACCGGTCGCGACTCACTTCCTTGCGCTCGACGTTCCTCCGCCATTTTGAACGGTTTTGGTGGTGTTACGACACGCTGATCTGGGATCGCGAGCGGAAGCACTGCGAGCGGTTCTGAAAATGAGTAATCGAGCTCTTCTTGAACCCCAACAATATCGGAAGCTGATGGGATCACTTCATCCGCCTCAATTAGGCCAACTTCACTGGAGTCGGAAAAGAACTCCCCCCCAACCAACCGGAAATGTGAATGGCCTGATTTGAATGGATCGGACCAAGAATCAGAAGTTTGCCCCAGCCAATCAACTTGCCGCAGTTGCAAATGCGCGGCATCTGCGGAGCCTGCAACGCTCTGCGTTAACAATTCGATCACCTGATTTTTCCGTTGCCGGGGCGTGGCAGATTCCGCTTGAGGCGTTCCCAGCGTCTTCTCCCAAGCTACCTGCGTCAATTCAGCAGAAATAACCCACGAGGGCGTCAGCACGCACCCAAGCTGCGTCACAATGGAGATCAGAATCATTCGCAAAGGATTAGCCACAACCAGTCTCGAAATAAAAATCCACTGCTTCTTGAAAACAGTCCAAACTAGCGGGCAAAATCAACGCAAACGGCGAGACACAATGGGAGATCTCCACATTACTGGTC
>NZGD01000151.1 GCA_002690925.1 Rhodopirellula sp. | reverse complement strand
TATTTTGCATTTCCAATGTTTGCTCAAGGGTTCTATTCCACGGTGTTCGATTACGCCTGCTTTCTCGCGATGCTTGCAGACGGAGGCGTGGTGGCCGGGAAGCGTATTTTGTCGCAGGCCGCGGTCCAACGCATGCTAACTCCAATTTCACAAACAACCATGCCAACTGGTTTTGCCCGCCTTAACTCGTCATACGGCCAATTGATGCACCTGTATGATCAACAGCGAAGCGTGAAGGTCTTTGGACACAGCGGTTCGGATGGAACCTATGCCTGGGTTTGGCCGCAGCAGGATTTGATAGTTCTTTATTTCACACAATCACGCGGCAATATCACCATGACACGAATGGAGGCTGTCCTCGATAGTTTACTAGGCCGGCCGATCGAAAATATTCGGAACCATGAATCCTTCTTTGCGGGAAACGCGAAGTGGAACTTGGCAGGGACAATGCTACTGCCCAGCTACGGTTGCACCCGTTTCAACCGTTAAATGCCAACCTGCTGGCAGATCGACTGATTGCGACTTAACGACAAGGACGAACTTCTGCCTAAAACCGATGAAGGAACAACTCAAAGCTACGAAAGAGTTCATCTACAACTTGGGTATTTTGGCCGCGCTGTGTCCCGTCTTGGAGTGCATTATCTCCGAAAGTGTAGCTCCTGAATTTTTATTATCTTTCTTCCAGCGCCACTGACTCACTTACATATAATCCAACCTCCCAATCTCCGAACCCGACTTCGATCAGTATCAACAATGGCATTGGATTCGTGCAGAGCTCCAACCGTCCATGCACAAGTACAAGCACGAGTGTGTACGCGCTTTGAACTTTTCACCTGATCCAAAGCCATCTCCTCTCCGACACTTGGCATCGCGTGTGGTAACATCGCATCTTTGACGCACAAAGCTCGGTACCCATTGTGCCGCCAACCTTCTCAGTAAAGACTCACCCATGAACAAGTATCTAGCAGCCCAAGTGATGGTCGCCAGGCTTCTTGTGGTTGGATTTGATGAGCAGACACACATGAAAGAGCCCGCATCCAACCAAAACACGCACTATCAGATAAAAAGAGAGATCGTCGATGAAGTCAATGCCACCGAAATTAACACCGAGACCCAAGCGGAATTACTGGTGAACAACAGTGAATTCATAAGGCACGCTGCTCTGAGAAAGATCAATGACATCCAAATGTTCGTCGTTTTGTAGACCTCAATCAACATTATCTCGAAGAAGATGAACTCTGTTATTGCGTGCCACTTACCGTGGAAACTTTCACCCCTGCCGCACGGCGGGTCGTCGGCGATCAATATTTTTTTTAAGGCACCAAATGAATGAGTTCCTCAATCAGATTTGGCGGCAAAGTTGTCGAAAGGAGGCTCGGAAATTCCAGTTTGCGATACGAGATCCGTTAGCCTCGCAAGCGGAAACACTAATGCGGCAACTCCGCGTTCTCGCACCGAGCCACTGGGGAAATCACTGGCGTCTTAGCTCGATAACTTCTGTTGAGGATTTTCAGAAGCGGGTTCCAATCACGCATTACGAGGACTATCGCACAGCCATCGCCCAAATCGACCAAACAGGCGACAATCCGTTGACCGCGCAGCGTGTCGAAATGCTCGAGCCAACCACTGGGACAAGCAGCCAACCCAAGTGGATTCCATATACACGTGCCCTGCACCGAGAATTTCAGGCCGCTTTGGCCGTGTGGGTTTATGATCTGTTTACTCAACGGCCTGCGACGATGCGTGGAACCGCGTACTGGTCAGTTTCACCACCTCTGCAAGATTCCTCAATCAGTGAAAGCGGGATCCCGAAGGGGTTCGATGATGATGCAGCCTATCTCGGTTTTTTTTCGCGGCAAGTCGCGCGTCGTTTGCTCTCGGTTCCAAGCGATGTGAAGCAGTACACCCAGCCTGATGATTGGCGATACGCGACTTTGTGGTATCTGTTGCAGGATTCCCGCCTCGCGTTCATCTCTGTTTGGAGTCCAACATTTCTGTTGGAGTTGATCGCGTTTGGTAATGGTGGATCACGAGAACGTCTTGCACGCGATATCCATGACGGGATTTGTCGGCTCAGTGGTGGTCAGCAGATACGCTTGCCACGCAAACATTCTGTTTTTTCTCCACGGAATCGTAGACAAGTTGCTGAACTACTGGAGCGGCCACTTAACCTACAGAGCTTGTCGCCACAAATCTGGCCAGCCCTTTCCGTGATCAGTTGTTGGGCCGATTCATCTTCCAAACGCTACATCACAAAGCTGAGCGAGTATTTTCCACATGCAGAGATCTCTCCAAAGGGCTTGCTGTCGACCGAGGCATGTATCTCGATTCCGCTCATCAACGAGTCAGGGGCGGCGCTCGCTTTACGGTCGCACTTCATGGAATTCATGACGCATGATTCTGGTGAGCCGTTCTTGGCGCATCAACTTGAAGCGGGCCAAAGGTATCAGGTTGTTGTCACGACCGGCGGCGGACTTTACCGATATCAGACCGGTGATTGGATCGAGGTCACCGGTTTCCTTCACGCTTGTCCTCTGGTGCGATTCCTGGGGCGCGATGCAACAAGCGATCTCGTTGGTGAAAAATTGACTGATCAGTTCGTACAACAAGTCATCGAAAAGTTACTCACTGACATACAACCAGCCGAAATCTTCGCGATGCTTGTTCCGGACGAAAAAAGTAAGCGATACTGTCTCTTTCTGGCAGTGGATCGCGAACCACTGCATGATCGACAAGGAAATGAACCGTGCGATTTGGCAAATCGTCTCGAACAACTGCTGTGCGAAAATATCTACTATCACCAGGCACGCCAGCTCGGTCAGCTTGATTCAGCCACAATCATCCGAGAGAGATCAGAAGACTGCTTTCTGGAACGGTACCAGCAGTTGTCCCGCCGACATGGGATACGGGAGGGTGACATGAAGTTGGTGGCATTGGAGACGAACCCCGCGAAGGCACGTGATTTTCTCGCGGACGATTGAAGAAACGGACGCAGCAAATAGTGAGAAGCTAGCCCGTTAAGATATTCTTGAGGCAATGTTGGTATAGCACCAGCGCGGAAAGGCCTTCCAAAAACGCCACGTCCAAAGACATGCCGCAGTCATTGGGGATGCGTTGCGATTGCTCGCGGAACCCAACGCAAGGTGCCGCAGCAGGTCAACATCCACGCCATCTTGATTGAGTCAGTAACTCTCATGAAGAAGACGATTTGCTCCTAGTCGGCATGTCAACGCAGGTTCCGATCACGCGAAAGGCGCTCCGTTTGAAATTCTCTCGCGTCAGTGGTGCCAAACAACAGAGTTCATCCCCCTCGGCATGACCTGGGTTCGCCGCTTGAAAAAAAGCAACTGACTCGTCTTTCAATCGACTCTCCGTGACCGTGGCAACCTCGGTTCGCAAACGACAGCCGTTGAGATCCGAACGCACAATGCCGCGTTCTCGGCAATAACGTCTTCCAAAACGTTGCGCTGCCATCGTCTCGATCATCTTTGTTGCCCACATCGGTGTCGAAACATTCGCTCGCGGATAGAATTCACGAAAGAAGACAGGCAGGAATCGATACGTTTTATATCCTTTCGAAATTAGGAACCAATACAACGCCCGTTCGGGGTTCTGATCGATCAGCGATAACGCCAATCGCCCCCATAGTGTTGACACCGGATTTCTGGCCCAATATCGCGAATCAACGATCGTATCGCCGGAAAAAAGCACCCCAAGATCGTCGTCACCGTTTTCCAGAACAACAAAAGACTGTGTCGAAAAACCGAGCACCTTGGATGTTCGCGGACAGCGAGCGGTGATCACCCAATCCTTCCCCGCCAGGTCGAGCTCGAAGTCTTTCCGACGCACATTTTCGTAATACCGCTGCATCAATGCAAACATCTGCTCCCGATCCAAATCGGAAACCTCGTCAACACGGCAAGTTTCTCCCGTCAAACGCATCAAGCATTACTTTTCATATTCGAGGCAACTGGGACCATGGCGCTCACTCGTGTTGACACTCTACCCACTACAAGCACCCGAGTTCCAGATAACATCGTTTATGACCACTCATTTTCATGAATGCCTCTTTTCGATTCAAACTGACAGCGTACAGCCGCGTTCTGTACTCGCCGACAGCCTGCACCCGCATGGCGGACAACAGTGGATCATCGTCACACAGTCCCATCAACATGCAGCCAGCAGTGGCTGGCGCCGTTCGTATCAACTGGTTCAACAGCATCACGGCGTGCTTAGGACACTTGACCATCGGGAACGCGACATAACAACAATGCAGTGGCTGACCAACGGCGGGCAACTGAATTCCGCCGCGAACTTTCGACCAAAAGTTAAGGAACGGTCGGAACGATCCAATCGCATTTGCGTAACCGCGAACAATGGTTTGACGAAAGGCGTGCTGGTCCCAGCATCCGGCCGCGCCCACAATACGCCCACGCACTCTGACGGTCGCAATCGAACCGACGCTCATCTCTGAAAATGTTCCCGAGTGCTCGAAATCCGTCTGCCCATAAACCGGTGCAAAGGTACGCTGCTTGGCGAACCGATTGAGAAAGCCGATCAATTCCCCGAGGTCGCTCCGGTTGGACAACATCGACACGCTAGCGTTTGTATCGCTGCCGCCGCGGATTCGGCGAATCGGAAACACTAATGTGTTCAGTCCTGTGATAAAATGGTATTTGGGTAAACTCGGACGATTCTTGGTCAATGCGTCAAGCGCGTCATGGTTCCCTTCGGCGACTGTGGTCAGATAGTAGTCTGGTCGCAGCGGATCCACATCATGTAATCTCCGCACAAATTCATAGCCACGAGCCAATAACCCACGTCGGCGAGCGTCAGGCATGAAACGCAGGCCGCTCAGGTAGCCGATCCGTTTAGGTACTCCATCGACATGGACCGGACGAACTGACCGAGTTGCGACGCCGACAACCTCGTTCCGTTTCGCATCGCGACAGACAACCGCTTGCCAGTTGTTTCCAAGTACAACGTTGGACGCAAAGAAACTTGGATCGCGTTGAAAGCTCACCGTCACGCTGCCGGCCATTGGCGTCGCGGCCATGACTCGACGAATCGCTTCATCATCGGCGGGTGTTGCCAATTCAAAACTATAGCGTGTCAATCAATTTCTCCTGAACCAACTCAGCCGCGGTCGATTTATCGTGAGCGGCCAATAATTGACCTTGCCAATTTGCATCACCAAGCGGCAAACCGTTCCGCCCCTCGACATCACGTTGATGCATCGTGTTTATCGTCAGGAAATTCATAAACATCCACGGGTCGCGCCAATTGACACGGTGGGTTGCGCGTTGCCCAATGCTTGGCCAACTGTAAAACTCGCGGCGAGCAGCAACGCACATGTCCGCCAAGTCTTCCGCACTCATATTCATCGGACGAAACGGGATCATATTGTACTGATATCGATCGTCATTCCACCACGCGTCGTACAACAGTCGTTGTTCGTTCTGCATCCGTTGGTAAAGCGGCGTGCCTGGAAACGGCGTAATGTGATTGAATGCCGCTATGAAAAGTCCTTCGGATCTCGCGAATTCCATTGTCTCGCGAAATGTCTCGGGCGTGTCATGGTCATAGCCAAAGATAAACGTGCCATATATCCGCAACTTATGTTTGCGGAAATTTTGCATTGCCTGTTTCGGCCCACCTTGCATCAGATTGAAACTCTTGTTCATCTGTTTTAGTGCCATTGGATCAAGCGACTCGAAACCAACCAATACACCCTGACATCCACTGCGCCGCATCAGGTCCAACGCTTCTTCGTCGTAGGCAACATTGATAGCGGTTTGGGTAACCCAGCGAATCTTCAACGGAATCAGCGCCCGCATCATCTCCTTGGCCGCTTCCAAATTCGATGTCAAGTTGTCATCGATAAAGAACACCATCTGGCCCCGCCGTCGAGTTTCGCTAACTTCGATTAGCATCTGGTCGATCGGGCGATGGGTGTGAGTTGACTGAAAAAAAGACTGGATTGCGCAGAAATCGCATTTAAAACGACAGCCACGCGCAAATTCAACAAGACGTATCGGGAGGTATCTCTTGCCAACAAAAATCGAGCGATCGGGATTCACCGAC
Source organism: Rhodopirellula sp. (assembly GCA_002690925.1). Classification (GTDB taxonomy): domain Bacteria; phylum Planctomycetota; class Planctomycetia; order Pirellulales; family Pirellulaceae; genus Rubripirellula. Next base: position 1,511 of record NZGD01000151.1, on the reverse strand, counting down.
CGTGCCGGCCGGTCATCCGAACGGTAAACGACTTGGTTTTTGCCACAGCGAAAATCGTCAATTACCTGTGGGAGTACCGCTTCGGCTTCGCCGATCACGATTGCATCGCAGTACTGCAGGACCTCTTCGGGGCACAGCGTAGCATGAAAACCACCCATCAAAACCGGCACGCCACGTCGACGATAATCGCTGGCGATTTGATAGGCACGTCGTGCCGTATAGGTTTCGACACTAATCGTGACCAAGTTGGTTGGTTCATCAAATGGAATCGTCTCCAAGCGATCATCATAAAAACGCCGCTCAACATCTGCGGGTAATAACGCCGCGACAGTGGCGGCAGAGATTGGTTCCATCTGCCATGTCCGAATGTATTTCTTCATCCCTGGATAGCGGCCGACACAGGGGTGAATGATCGTGATTCGAAAGGACGAGGGTTTTACGGGACTCACGCATTCTCTCCAATCGCGACCAACCGGTCTTGCGGTTGTGATCGCCGACAATCTGGTCGAGACGCTCCGAACATCCAGTCGCAATTATAAAATCGATTCAAATTACGTGCGTAGAATCGATAGCCGACATTGGTAGTCAACGCAACATGGAATGGTGCTCCCGTATTTTTAAGTCTCCTCGCAATGCTGCGCCATCGGTAGGCATACTGCCATGCTTGTTCATTGCCGCGTGACAAAGCGTCGACCGACATTGATTTTGGTTGGAACACAACATGCTGTCCGTCGTACAACTCCCAGTCGCGTGTCAAGATTCGCTCCTGCGCGTCCAATTGCCTGAACAACTCTGTTCCCGGAAAAGGCGTCACAATGGCAAACCTTGGCAGATCAATGCCAATGTCAACCGCCATTTCTGCGGTCTCTTGAAACACGTCTTCCGTGTCGTGATCCATTCCAAACACAAAACAGCCCTGCAATGCGATCTTGCGATCATGCAGCAGTTGCACAATCTTGGTATAGCCCTCCGGATGATTGAATCGTTTTCTTGATTGCTCCAAATTCTCAGGGCGAATCGATTCCAGCCCCATGAGTAAGCCACGACAACCGCTGCGTGCGGCCAAATCCAACAGTGGTAGGTCCTCGCACAACAATGTTGTTGCCAATCCGTACCACTGGATTCGCAGTGGCAGCAATGCCTCGAACAACTCCCACGCATAAGCTCGGTTGGCTATCAAATTTAAATCCACAAAGATGGCCCGTCGGGCACCACGACTGCAAATATCCGCGATCACTTCGTGGACCGGTTTTTGGAGCGGCCTTCTTCCCCACGCCGAAGGAACGACGCAGAACGAACAGTTGTGAACGCAACCGCGAGTTGCCTCGAATACGTCTGCCGTCAGAAATCTGCGCTCGGGCAACACACTGCGATCTGGCAGTGGGCGGTTCGATAAATCCAACTTCGGTGATTGTATGTACCGGGGTTGCAACTGACCTCGGGCATGATCTTTAAGTAATCGCGGCCATTCATCTTCGGCATAACCAACCACAATGCTATCAGCGTGTCCC
>NZGD01000150.1 GCA_002690925.1 Rhodopirellula sp. | reverse complement strand
GTGTTGGTGGTTTGTAGTTCACTGTTCAGGTGGGGGGCTACAACGTGTTCTGCCCGTTAGTGGTGGCAGGTATGTAATGGCAAGCATTGGGTGGACAGAACAGCTGAATGCATAAGCGTGTTTGGCATAAGCGTGATTGCAACGGGGCGCTAAGATTGTTGGCTTTGTTGAATGGCTTTTGAATCCGTACTGCATTCTCGGTAATTTTAGGTTGGTGATTCGCCCAGATCTGTTTTTGTTTTCAGTGCTGCGGGCTGTATGGCATCTCTGAGTGAATGAGTTAGTAAAGAGAATGCGCACACTTAGGATGAGCTTGCTGCACATCATTCTTGTGGGGTGGATTTGAGTACAATGTACTTGTCTTTCTTGCTGGTGTTCGTGCCTGCAATTCATCAATGCCACTGGCGGTGCTCAAGACTGGAGCTTTTTAATGAAAATTTTTCTGTTGCTCGTTTCGACCTGTTGTTTTTTGGAAGCCACGACGGCTGAGGATTTCAGGGACACTTCCAAATTGCGAATCATTGTTTTTGGTGCACATCCCGATGATGCCGAGTACAAGGCTGGTGGTGCAGCGGCTTTATGGGCAGAGCAGGGGCACCACGTCAAATTGGTTTCGGTGACCAATGGAGACATTGGGCATTGGGCGATGGCTGGTGGGGCATTGGCCCGGCGTCGGTCGGCCGAGTCAGCGGAAGTAGCGAAGACCTTGGGCGTGACCTCGGAAGTTCTGGATATACACGATGGGGAGCTGATGCCGACGCTTGAGAACCGACGCAAAATTACCCGGCTGATTCGTGAATGGAATGCCGATGTCGTGATCTCGCATCGCCCATGGGATTATCATCCAGATCATCGTTATGTCGGTGTGCTGGTTCAAGACGCCGCTTACATGGTAGCTGTTCCGTTTTTTATGCCGTTGGTGACACCGCTGAAAAAGAACCCTGTCTTCCTGTACTCCAGTGATCGCTTTCAGAAACCGTATCCTTTTGAAGCAGACATCGTGGTTGATGTCGATCCAGTATTTGAACGCAAGGTCGATGCACTGACAGCACTGGTGTCGCAGACGTTTGAAGGTGGCGCTCTGGGAAGCCAGGAGCGTATGGATGCAGCGCCTCCTGCCTCTCAGCCCGAGTTGCGTGCTCAGTGGTTAAGAGAAAAGTGGGTCAAACGTCAGTCAGGTGAGGCAAAACGCTTTCGTAGTGGCTTGATTCGCTGGTACGGAGAAGAGCATGCGAAAAGCGTCAAGTATGCGGAAGCCTTCGAAATCTGCGAGTATGGCCGCCAGCCGTCGGATGCTGATGTTCGGAAGTTGTTTCCATTTTTACCCAGCCAATGAGCCTCTGCATGACGCAGTTGCGGATCACTTGCTGTGCACTTCGCCCCTCGCACCGTCTGGGCCAATGCAGGCTAATTCAACAAGCTTCCGGAATTCGGTTCGTGGTGGCTTGATCCCGTTGCACTGAGTCAGCAGCATCCCAATCAAGTCGCGATTGGGGTCCACCCAGACGAAGGTACCATCCGAGCCACTGTGCGAAAATACGCCACCAGGTTCGCTCACGCTCCATCCCAAGCCGTAGTTGATTGCAGCCTCACAGTGGTTGTCTTGCGGGTTGGTCATTTCCATGACCGACTCTTTGCTCATGATTTGCCTATTTCCGTATCGTCCCTCGTTGAGAAGCATTTGGCAAAAAAGTGCGTAGTCTCGGGCACTCGAAACCATGCCACCTGAGCCACGTGGGAAAGGCCAGTCTGGTGCGTCGCCCGGTTTCCAGCCCACGCTCCATGTTCCATCCCGCTGGCGTCTGAGAACGGTGGACATTCGGTTGTGGTCTGCATCCGACTCGTGATTGCAACTATCAAGCATGCCCAGTGGTTGGTAAATGCGATCGTGAAGATGTTGCTTGTAGGAGCCTGTGACTTCTTCGATCACGGCAGCCAGTGTGTTGTAGCAGGCATTGTTGTAGGAATAAGTTTTTCCCGCAGACTCCTGAGGCGCGATTGCTGCAAATCGATTGACTTCCAAGCGAAGGTCCGGGGCCTGGGGGTGAATTGCTGACTTTTGCAGTAATGGAGTCACGAACAATGGCTTGATGCGAATGCCACTGGTATGCGTCAGCAGGTGACGAAGTGTGATGGCGTCCCACTTTTTATTCTGGAAAGCTTTTAAATAGGTGCCTACCGGTTTGTCCAATTTCAGCTTCCCATCTTCAACCAATAACATGATTCCAGCGGCGGTGATCGCTTTGCTATTCGAGGCCATGCGGAAGAGTGAGTCATTCTGCATCCGCTGATTGCGTTGCAAATCTCGATGTCCAAATGCCTGATGTAAAATGATCTTTCCCTTCCTCGCTACAAGAATCACAGCACCCGGAACCCTGCCCTCCGTAACTGATTCTCGAATCAGTGATGCCGCCTGATTCAATGTCGTGGGGTCAACATCGACTTTGTCCGGTTGGTCAACACTTAATTCGGCTGCGGTCGAGGCTGTGGTTGCAAGTATCTGATTAAACGTTACCCACGCGAATGCGAAACAACTGACCCGAAGCACTGCTTCACGAGAAAGGGGCTTTGATAAATGAAGGATAAAATGACGCAAGCGACGAGTTCGGTAAATCATGAGTGGTTCGTGTTGCTGTGTTATGTAATGGTTGAGTCCTCTCAGCGATTCGCATTCATGCTAGCCAGTCCACGCTAAGTGAGTGCTGTCGTAAACTGCCTCATGTTGAGGATGTGAAAACGCAGAGAAACGATTTTTAGCTTTACCCAGTTGTGTCAGTTCGCAGAATCGCTGACCCTATGTCGGGTCGGTAGTGAAATGCTAGCAAGCCACAGCAGCTTGGTGGACCAGATTTCGCGGGCTTGTGGTCTTTTGGGGCAAAACCGAGCATCCAATTTAGATGGATTGAATTCGATCAAAGTACTCTGTTTTCAAACGTAAACGGCTCTTCTTTCTGTGTCAGTTCGCGTTTGACGTTGGTTTTTTATCTGGTTATGCGTGGATTTGATGGGCCGGGGGTAGAACGTCGCTTCCAATTTGCCACTGCATACGGCCTGGCTATCAACCAGCCTCATGGAAACTTGATCTGTTCCTATTATCCGTGGAATGTTACCGTTCCAAGCCAGGTTTGCGTTGCGACCGCCGTGGACGATTTAGTGGCAGTAGGTGACGCAGGTATGGCAAATGCCAGCTCAACGATGAGGGTGGCATGGGGCTGCCTTTGGGTTGAGCAGTCTGATGAGGGAAATCAAGAAACCTATAGCATGAAAACGAATGACATGGATGTCACAAGCCACGACCGATCTACTGATTTGGACCTTTCAGTTGTCGTTCCTTTGTACAACGAAGAAGAGTCGGTTGGGCATTTGGTAGCAGCCATTTGTGATGCACATGAACAAGCGGAGGCGTCGGCTGCGGATAGTGCTCAACCAGTCACTTGGGAACTAATTCTTGTAGATGATGGCAGCACGGATTCGACGGTTCAGGCAGCAAACGACGCGTGTGCAGGCATTTCACTGCCGACCCGCGTGGTCACGATGAATCGTAACTTCGGGCAAACCGCAGCGATGCAGGCTGGTATTGATCATGCTTGCGGTGAGTTAATCGCAACGCTTGACGGTGATCTGCAGAATGATCCTGCAGACATTCCGCGAATGGTGGATCATTTGCGGGCACATGATCTCGATTTGTTGGTTGGTAAGCGTGCAAAACGCAAAGACGGTTTGATTCTACGTTTGATTCCTTCTTGGATTGCCAATCGTCTGATTGCCAAAGTAACGGGAGTCAAGATTCGGGATTACGGCTGCAGTCTGAAGATTTATCGAGCGAGTATCATTCGCCAAATTTCGCTTCTGGGAGAAATGCATCGATTCATTCCGGCGTGGATTGCGTCGGTCACTCACCCGAATCGTATCGGTGAGATTGATGTGAATCATTCCCCACGTCAGTTTGGTCAGTCCAAATACGGGATCTCTCGGACGATTCGCGTTGTTTTGGATTTGGTATCGGTGTTGTTCTTTTTGAAGTACCGTGCCAGGCCGGGGCATTTCTTTGGAACGCTTGGACTTGCCGTGGGAGCCGTGGGTGTTGTGATGATGGGAATGGTGATGTTTTCCAAGCTGGTTGTCGGGGAAGATATTGGCACGCGTCCCATGTTCCTTCTCGGTGGTCTTGCCATGCTTTCTTCGCTGCAGTTGATCTGTTTTGGCGTGATGGCTGAAATGTTGACGCGTATCTATTTTGAATCGTCAAATAAGTCCACGTATGCAGTTCGCGAGACGTATGGTAATGGCGCTTCCTGTGACGCTGGACTATTCAACCCTGATTCAAATAGTGAGGTTGTTCACGTCCCATTCCGGCGGGCAGCTTGAAAAATGGACCGTAAGTTCAATCGTCGCTCTGTTGTCTTGATCGGATTGGCTGTCTATTTTTGTGCGCATGCGATACTGCGGGGCTTCATCTCGCCATCGCTCAACTTCGATGAATCCGAACAGTCGTTTTTGTCTCAAAGTCTGGCTTGGGGATACAACAGTCAGCCACCTCTTTACACATGGATCCAAACCCTCTTTTTCGAAGTGTTGGGTTGTAATGCATTTGCGATGGCTGTGATGAAAAATGGCTTTCTGCTACTGACCTATTGGCTGCTGTTCAGAGCCGTTGAGGAAGTCACAGATAGTGTGCCACTGGCAATTGTTGGATCGTTGGGGATGTTTACTATTCCGCAGATTGCATGGGAAAGTCATCGTGATCTTTCGCACACGGTTGCCGCGACGTGCATGACGTGCGCCTTGTTTTATTGCATCGTACGGATGGCGGGGCAGAGATTCCCCAGGCCATGGATCGGTTATGCTTGTCTCGGGTTGATTGTCGCTGCGGGTATCCTGTTCAAATATAATTTTGGAATCGTTGTTGTCGGTTTTATACTTGCCGCTCTCACAATCAAGGAGTACCGACCACTAGTGTTGAACAACAGGATGCTGTTGTCAGTTGCGATAGCAGCGATGATGCTGACTCCGCATTTGCTGTGGGTGCTGGACCATTCGATGATAGCGTCTCGCAAAACCGTGCAAACGTTGACTGGAGACAGGTCTGAATTTTGGTTCGATAATATGTGGTTGGGGTCTCAGGCTTTTTTGATTTCAGCTTTTGCCTGTTGTGGGTTAACTTTGTTTGTGTTCATGGTGCTTTACGTACGGAAAAACAACTCCATCCCCGAGTCGACCGCAAAGACGCGGTCGGCGATGTTGCTGATCGAGAGGTTTTTGCTCGTCGTTTTGACAATCCTGTTCATGCTGGTGTTGTCAGGTCATGCAATTGAATTCAAAAATCGTTGGTTTCAACCGTTTGTCTGTTTGTTGCCAGCGTATCTCGTGCTGCGATTTGGTGGTCACGTCTTAGTGCGGCCCCGGACGCAAAACTTGGCACAAGTCATGACAGTTGCGATCATGCTTGTTCTTCTTTGTGCGATGATGGTGCGTCCGCTGGCCGGACAGTGGAGAGGCAAGTATTGCTGGTTGAATATGCCATACGATCTATTGGCAGTTGAGATCGAGAACCAGTTGGACACAAAGCCACAAATTGTTGTGACCCCTGATATGCGGCTTGGAGGCAACCTAAGAGTATTTCTGCCCGATAGTACGATCATGTCACATGATACGGAGTCGTCGCTTCCAGAGAATCCCGCAGGTGCTACTGGATTGGTCGTATTAGTGACAGAGAGTCAGACCCGTGAGCAGCGGAGTTCTTTTCTGAAGCAGGTTGCGACGGACACGGCAGGAGTTGACCTCGAATCACCTTGGGTGCGGGTTGAATTGCCGATGCGGTATGGCTCTGAGGGTGCGACAGCGACCTATCATTTTCGGACATTGCGTTCCACATTCACGACACGCATTGCGGAGCGGTCACGAGGCTCGTTTTAGGAATCTGACGTTCGATCCCGGTAGATGTGTCGTTCATTGGTTCAGTGCAGAGAACAGCTCTCAGTGGCGAGTTTAGGTTCGATGGATGTTTTGCTCAGTCCCGTGATGTGTGTGAAAGCGTGTCTCGGTGTTTCTGATTCGGTTTGCTTCAATGCATGAGTTGTTAAGCCTGTGTTTGGCAGTCGTGTTCAGGACACTACGGACATTGGTTTTCTGACAATCGATGTTCGAGCTTTAGTCAGGAGCATGAGGTGCGGTCGGGTTGCATTTCCCAGCGATGCAGTCGGTGGATCCCAAGGTTGCCCAAGTCAGTGGTGCATTTGTGTACTCAATGAAAGTTGTCAGGCCATGACCGTGGTTTTGCTCTGGTTGACGCAGTGGGTTGTGCGAAGGTTTGCATTCAAGAATTCAATACCTTTTGTGCATTCAAAAGGAATCCCGTGCCGAATCGGAGTCTGGTTTTTGTGTTTTCGGTTTGTGCTATGCAAGCGGAGGTAAAGTGTGGTTTTCGAGAAGCGAAAATTTGATGCGAGGCGAGCAGACGCAGAGTGAGGTTGGTATCGTAGTGGGGGATTTATCTCTGCTGATAAAAGTTTGCATCAGTCCATTGCTCAGCCACCAACTTTCTGCCTCAAAGAATTCGCAATGTCTGTTGAGTACACGAAGAATCTTGTCGGTAAGCCGATCGTGAAATTCGATTGTCCCAAATGTAAGTTGCGTTTGAGTGCGATGCTTTCTGAGGCAGGGACTCATGACAAATGCCCCGAGTGTGGGCAGGGTTTCAAGGTTCCGGGGCAACAGAAACTGAAGCAGGCAGCCGAGAAACGCCGTTTGGCACAGGAGGCAAAGTCAGCGGCTAAACAGAAAAAGTCCGAGGAGGCCAAAGCTCAGAAATTGGGGGGCTCAGGAGTTGATCACAACCTAGGCTACGACTCCGGTGAGGCTCTTGCTGCACAGCGGGCGGGGCAGTCACGCGAAGTGGATGACCGATGGCTCGTTGATCCTGAGGACATGCAGGCTGATGCGGCAGCACAGGACGTGCCATCCAGTGCATCAGGAGTTCTCGGGCCAGCACCATCCGGCAGTTCGGAGATCGTCGTCCCGTCACATGAAGCTGATGCGGATGTGGATGCAAGCAAAATTAATACTGAAGAACCTGCTGATCGGGAATCTACTGATCGGAAAACACAAGAATATGGTGCTGCCGCTGGCCGTCAAAATCGCGTTGTTCCGACTTCCTCTCGCGGTTGGTGGCGAGATTCCATTCGCTTCGAGAGTGTGTCCGCTTCACGTTATCCGGCGCTCATGGCGTTTCGGAATTTGATGGTCTTGCTGTGGTGGATCATGATGGGCTGTTCTGCGCTGGCATTTATCGGTAATCCGTTTGTCCTTGTGTACAACGGCTACTCAGAGTATTCCAGTGCCAGCAGTTCTTGTGACCAGAGGCTGGAGACATACAACAATGCAACCATTGAAGGTTTGTTGGCTCCGTCGAATCAGGGGCAAGGACTTACGGCAGCAAACGCTTCTCGCTTATTAGATGAGCTGTCAAAATATGACTTTCGCGGTTTCCAGGTGAAAGACCGAATCAAGCGAAATGCGGGTGTGTCACCACAGGTTCTTGCCAGTGTGGTTTCGGATTGGCGAGCATGGATTTCTGCGAGGAAGGCGGAAGTCAATCGAGATCGACCCTCGCTGATCATGGCCTTCACCGGCGTTGTGTTTTTGATTCTGGTCTACTGGTTAGCCTTGATTCTTGCCCTGGTGATTTATTCAGTGCTGATTCTGGTGCCGCCTGAGTGCATCAAATTGATCATTGACATTGAGCAAGGTGTGCGTGGTGGGGGCACCTCAACGTAGCGTCGGTTTACCGATGATTAAGACCGTGGCTTGCGGTGTGGTGAACATCGACTGAGTCTCATGCCAGTTTCGCGTTAGTCTCACGCCAGTTTCGCAGCACAGGCGTCGAATCCGTCGGCGTTGGTGGGCCACCTCATTCCGCTTCGAACTCTGGCATGATTTCCAGTATTCCCACACATGATTTTGGCTTGGGCTTCATGAGCACGCGAATCGCATCGCAGCGGATCGGAGCAGCTGGGTGCACCACGTTGTATTGATTGGCTCGTGTGTCGTAGCGGTCAGTGACGTACAGTTGAAATGGTTTCCAGTCCCCATCCTGTTCTATTTCCAATGACCATTCCGCAGGGAACTTCACATCGAACTGATCCTGCATCCAATAGACTCCGACACTGCGGAGGTTTTTGGTGCCGTGGAATCTAGCTTCGATCCATTGTGATTGATCTTTTTGCGGACGGCTTGTCCAACGGGGCACCTTTTTTCCACTAGAGTATTTTGGCTCTTTGCGATCACCGATGGCAGAAATTGTGTCAATGCTTGAGGTATGAGATGCGACAACTTTTGAAAAGGGACTTTCCTTGGGTAATTGATGCGGGTCAAAAACGGCCATTGCCGGGTTGCGAGGGAACCATACAGTCATCGAACTGACGCCTCGATTGTTCCACGCATAGTAGGGCGTTAGAACCAGCGGTGATGTCTCAGCTGACTTGTTCGCCGTAATCGCTTGTGCCTTCGTTGCGACTTGCAGAAAAGAACCGGAATCGAGCTTCGTTGTCGTGATCGTCGCGTTTGAGGTTTTGGGCATGTTGGCGAAAAAGAATCGTTGAGTCGCACCACCATTGTCGATGCCCTCAGCACACAGCACAAACGGCCCACGGGTAAAAGCGATTCGATTTTGATTAGCCTTAACGGAGGGGTGACATTCGTTGATGCGCACAGGCATTGGGAGTGTCAGGTTGATTTGATCACCACGGGTCCATTTTCGATCAATGGTTATGAAACCTTTGCTCATTTCGAGTGGCACCGTTTTTCCGTTTACGTTCACGCTGACATTCGCGGGGGCGGGATTCGCATAACGGTAGAGTTCGCCGGGAACGAATTGCTCACCTGTCCACGTTGGGATTCGCAACAGCAAACGGAACTGTTTATCGGCAGCAGGGTTTACCGTGACGCTGATTTCTCCATCGTTGGGATAGGCAGTCTGTTGTTCCAGTTTCACTTTCACCCCATCGAGCGTGATTTCGGTTTGGCTTTCAGCGTAGAAAGTGATGTACACATCGTTGTCGTCGTGTGCGTAGGTCATGCCGGGCACTTGTGGAAGTAACCGGGCCATGTTGGAGGGACAGCAGGCTGTGCCAAACCACGGAGCCCGACCAGCTGTGCCGTGGTTAAATGGGTATTTCCCGTCGGCTGCAAGTGGATTGACATAGAAGAAACGGTTTCCTTCCAAGTTAACCGCAGCCAGCACATTATTCAGTAATGCAACCTCTGCCACATCAAGATAACGAGCATCCTTGTGAAGCAAGAACATGCGGTAATTGAAAAGTACATTGCCAACTGCAGCGCATGTTTCATTGAAGGCATCGGCATTGGGAAGTTCATATTGGGGACCGAATCCCTCAATCCCATGCACCGCACCCAAGCCACCGGTGATGTGCATGCGAGTGTTTGTGATGTTGCCCCAGATTCTGTCCAACGCATCACCATATTCAGTGTCACCCGTCAGGGTGCCGACGTCGGCCATAGCTGAGTATAGGTAAGTTGCCCGAACGGCATGCCCGACTGCTTCATTTTGATTTTTGACGGGAGCGTGTTGCTGCGCGTAGGTCGGTGACATGACACCGTCACCATCTGGTACGTATGTCACGCCCCGTATTTCCAGGAATTTTCGGGCCATGTCCAGATAAAGTTGATTTCCAGTGACACGGTGTAATTTGACCAATGCCAGTTCCAGTTCCTGGTGTCCCGGAGCTTGCTGAATTGGTTTACCACCGTTGTATTTCGGGTCGCCTGAAAAAAAGACCTGATTGATATGTTGAGCACTTTTCTCTGCGACATCCAGCAGTTTTCTGTTCCCAGTTGCTTGGTAATACGCAATGGCTGCTTCGTAGAGGTGTCCCACATTATAAAGTTCGTGACTGTGGACAACGAATGTGTAGGGCGAATCACCCATCATGTTTTTCTCTTCACCAACCCCGGTGGTGTGCGATGGGTAAAGGTAGCCGTTCGACTCTTGAGCGCCGCTGATGATATCTGCTAGTTCGTTGAGTTTGGATTCGAGCTCTGGATCCTGCCTCAATTGAAGCAGGTAAGCGGCTCCCTCCATTACCTTGTAAAGGTCCGAATCGATGAACCGATGTGCTCGGTGCCCTTCAGGTTTTTTGCCTCTGAGGTAGTCGCGAGCAGCCTGTAGGTGCTCAACTCCAGGTTGGGTGCGTTCAAACGCAAAGGGGACGAGTGTTTTGCGCTGTGTTTGCAGACGCGGACGCCAGAAGTCACTCTTTATTTCAACTTCATTGAATGGAACAGGCCGCAGGGGATAGTCGGCGAGCACGAGATTGATTGAGCAGCAGACTGTCAGGGCAGAAATCAGTGTTGTTGTGTGACGAGGGAACACAGCAATTCTCCAAATTGAAATTTATTCGAGTGCGACTCGCGTTTGTAGACGCTAAATCAAGCAATAGCTTAACAGGTGCTCGCCAAGTCGCAGTATCTTCCCTGTTTTGTACTAAGTGGGACCTGTTCGAAGAGAAGGTCTGGCTATCGAAGCCTCGTGCTCGTAAATGCCAATTGGATCGCGGCTTGCGAACTGCATTATTTTAATTCAGTTGCATGATTCACCCTGAGACGGAGGTCACAAGAGTTGTTTAACGCCGATTGACAGATCATCGGTGAATAACGATTTTGATTTGGTGTGTCTTGGCTCTGGGGGGCTGAGCAAGGGATGTCTTTTCACTTCAACAGGTTCAGGCGGGATCCACTTTGCCAGAAGTTTCCCCAAACGAGGGGATTGGTTTGTGTCACAGTCGTGCGGATCGTGTGGAGTTGAGTGGTGGATCATGCATTAAACTTGTGGCTTTGATTGGAGGTGGTTATTCTCTAGTCCAAGCGTTCCTTGTCTGCATTCAGCCACGATGGTCTACGACCGTTCCCCCGCGCAGTGCCCACCATGTCCGAAGAAACTCCCGAATTCGATGAAACGATGGAAGTCGTCGACCTCGAATCTCGCTGGAAGCTCGGAAAGGTTCTTGGCAAGGGCGCCATGGGGGAGGTGCATTTGGCAACTGATATGCGTCTGGATAGAAAAGTTGCTGTGAAGCGGATGCTGGGATCGGAGGTTGCCAATTCAACGTCTGTGCAGCGTTTTTTGACAGAAGCGAAGTCGATAGCGGCGCTTAACCATCCGAGTATTGTTCAGATTTATGATTACGGCCAAACCAAGGATGGTCCGTATTTGATCATGGAGTACGTCGAAGGCGGTTCGTTAGCTGATCGCTGTGCAGCAGGGCGTATTGGGAGGACTGAGGCGATTTCGTTGGCGGGGCAGCTTTGCTCAGCTCTGGTTGCAGCGCACAACGCCAATATCATTCACCGGGACATCAAGCCGGCGAATGTACTGTTGACCCAAGAGGGGGTCCCCAAGTTGACCGATTTTGGCTTGGCCAAACCCGTCGCGGCTGACACCTCGATGACCGCGGCTGGGTCGGTATTGGGAACGCCCAAGTACATGAGCCCTGAACAGGTTCGCGGAAGGCCTGTGGATCATCGGTCTGATTTGTTCAGTCTGGGGATCTTGTTGTATGAAATGTTGACTGGCACGACACCATTCTCAGGTGCGTCGCTTGGTGATGTTTTTGATCGGATCCTTAATCAACAAGTACCACCCCTTGCCGAGCAAGGAGTGGAGGATGCGTCTGACCTAGATTTGCTGCTGCAGAAATGTCTTGCCAAGAACCCCGATGATCGCTATCCGGATCCCGTCGCATTTTTGCAGGATTTGCAACCATTGCACACCGGTTCCGTGCCGGGTTTGGCAGGGGCCTTCACTGCTCCTGTGCCCGTCGCTGGTTTGGACCAAACCATGGAGGTAGCAGCTGACGGGACTTCGGTTTCCTCAGCAGCTGATGTGATTCACGAGAGTGACGTGGTGATTCTTGCGGCGGAGGTTGATGACCATCCAATCACCCCGGGGACAGATGGTTGGGTCACTAAGTTAACCGAGCACATGCAAGTTCGTTTGCAGCAACTCTCGGGTCAGAAATTGCGAGTCACAAAACTGACAAATTTGCCAAGTAGCGATGAAGCTTGGGATGTGATTTTGCCTGCTTTGGAAAAGTTGGAGGCCGTGGTTTGTGTCTTGTCGCCAGCGTTCTTGCACACAACGGCGGCTCATCAGTTCATGGAACATTTCGCATCGCAGTCAACCAGTACCGGCGGGCCAGTGGTCGATTCTCGCAGTCGGTTTTTGAAGGTGGTTAAGACACCGGTAGCTGAGTCCGAAATGCCGGCATCTTTGAGGTCGCGGCTGAACGGTTTGATGGACTACTCATTCTTTGAAGAAGATCCCGATTCCAGTCGCGTCAGCGAGTTCGATGAGCGGTTTGGAGCGGAAGCGAACCAGAAGTATTATTCCCGGGTCTATGATGTCTGCCAGGAATTGTGGCCGGTGATCAAGACGCTCAAGCAGAGGTCCGGTGCGTTAGCACAATCAGTCGTTACTGATGGTGATACCAAAACGATCTACTTGGCTCAGACCACATCCGACTTGGCTGGCGAAGCAGAGAAGATTCGTCGGGAATTAATAGGACGCGGGCACAAGGTTGTACCGTCACAACCGCTTTCGATGGTCGGCGATGAACTGTTGCCGCAGGTGGCGGATTATTTGAGCGAGAGCTCGCTGTCAATTCATCCCGTGGGTAAGTCATACGGGATCGTGCCAGAGGGCGAGAGTGAGTCGTTGGTAGCGATTCAAAATCGGATAGCCGCAGAAACAACGCAAGCAGGTGATCTGGATCGTGTTGTGTGGATTCCGCGTGACATGGAGATCGTTGACGAGAGGCAGCAGGATTTTCTGCAGGGTCTCAAGACTGCGCCGGATTTGTATGCGGGTGCTGAGATCATCCAAGGACAATTGTCAGGCCTCAAGGAATATGTGCTCGACCGGTTGAAGCCGAAGGCTCCCAAGCCGAACAACAGCTCGATAAGCGACACCGGTGACCAACCATTGCGTGTCTATCTGATCTGCGACGAGCGTGATGAGGAAGCGGTCGAGGAGTTAGAAGATTTCCTGTTTGAGAAAGGCATGGAGATCTCGTTGCCGGCATTTGGAGCAGAGGAAGAAGAAGCAGCTGAAACGCACCGGGAGAATCTGGTTGATGCTGACGCGGTTCTGATTTACTACGGTGCGGCACGCCATTCGTGGGTCGACATCAAAGTGCGAAATCTGATGAAGGCGCGTGGGTACGGTCGCACCAGTGATATTTCACTTCAGGCCGTTTACATTGCACCGCCCATTGATCGTCGGAAAGAACGGTTCCGCAGTCACACTGCGCAGGTAATTCACGGATCTGAACCGTTTGATGGATCTGTATTGGAGGAATTTGTGGATGCAATCAAGTCGAGTCGGCAATCGTAATTAGCAAACACAGTGGACGTTGGTCACCATGCCAACGCATATGAATTTATGCCTGATCAGAAGTCGAATATTTTTAATCCGTTTCCCGGTTTGCGGCCCTTCAATCAAGAAGAGGACTACCTATTCTTCGGGCGTGAACAGCAGGTTGCTGAACTGGTAACCCTGCTGCGCAAACAGCGGTTTCTGGCCGTCACAGGAACGTCGGGGAGCGGAAAGTCGTCGCTCGTGCGTGCAGGTCTGCTGCCCGAACTGCAGGGCGGCATGATGAAGGAAGTGGGTTCAGATTGGGAAACCCTGGTCTTACGACCCGGTGGAGCACCGCTGCAGCATTTGGCCGAATCCATTGCAGAGGCATCGCTCGAAGATTCTGAAGATCCCAAAGTGATCGGTGAATTACTGGCCACTCTTAATCACAGCGGACTTGGGCTTGTTGAGGCAATTCGACAGTCAGAAATCGAACCGGGCACCAACGTGCTGATCCTGGTCGACCAGTTTGAGGAAATCTTTCGATTTCAGCGTAGTGGTGCGAGTAATGAAGAACAGGCGGTTAGCTTTGTAAATCTGCTTCTGGAAGCTGGGGCACAGCGAGAGGTGCCGATCTTTGTGATCATTACGATGCGATCCGACTATCTGGGGGATTGCACCGAGTTTCGTGGGCTCACCGAGGCCGTGAATGAGGGCGAGTATCTGATTCCACGCCTTACACGCGATCAGATTCGCTCCTGCATTGAGGGGCCGATCAAAGTGGGCGGCGGACAGATTGCATTCTCACTGGTCCAGGAACTGTTGAACAGCCTCGGGAGCGAGCAGGATCAGTTGCCTGTTCTGCAGCACGCATTGATGAGGACGTTTGATCATTGGCGAGAGGATGAGAATGCTGGTGATGCATTGGAGTTGCAACACTACCTTGATGTCGGTGGGATGGAAGAGGCTTTATCACGGCATGCGGATGAAGTCTTTGCCAGCCTCGACGAAACACACCAGCACGTTGCCGAAGCGGTCTTCAAAGCAATTACAGAACGTGGAGTTGACAACAGAGGCATTCGGAGACCGACGCGTCTGGATCTGTTGACGCTGATCGCCGATGCAGAACTGGAACAGGTTGTCAAGGTCGTCGAAGCCTATCGTCATCCGGGTGTCACGTTCCTGATGCCACCGAATGAAGTGCCTCTCACACCCGAAACTGTGGTGGACATTTCTCACGAGAGCTTGATGCGAGTCTGGTTTCGTCTGAAGGAATGGGTTGATGACGAAGCACAATCCGCCCGGATTTATCGTCGTTTGACCGAAACTGCAGAATTGCATGGACAGAGCAGGGCTGGCCTCTATCGAGATCCTGACTTGCAGATTGCCCTCGCTTGGCGAGAGAACGAGTCTCCGACATCAAAATGGGCTGTTCGCTATGCACCTGGCTTCGATCAAGCCATGTCGTTCCTTCTGCGCAGTGAGGAATCTGCACTCGCGGCAGAACGGGAGCGAGAGGCAGCAAGGAAGCGAGAGCTTGAGCAGGCACAAGCATTAGCAGCTGCCGAAGCAGAGCGAGCAGAGAGCCAACAGCGAGCTGCACGGCGCCTGCGTATTCTGTCTACTGGTGTGGCGGCGGTCGCGGTAGTTGCTCTGATTGCGTTTGTGTTTGCAGTGATTGCTCAGCGTGAATCCATCCGTCAGCGAGGTTTGGCCGAGGGAAATGCTGCAGAGGCAGAAAAGGCAAAACTTAACGCGGAGAAGAATGCCGCAAATGCATTGCAATCACAAAACCTCGCCGAATCAGCTCAGCGGCAAGCTGAGGATGCGGCTCTGCAATTGAACGAGACGCTTACGCGTTCACAGTTTGTTACAGCACATGAGCAACTTGCTAGTGAGAAAAATGATCTCGCACTGGCTTACTTTGCGCGATCATTGAGAACAAAGCCTACTTACTGGCAGTCTGCAGCCCAGATCGTTTCGTTGCTTTCAAGCAAGAATTTTCCTGTCGAAGATAATAAGACTTTAGAGCAGGACCAGCCTTTCCGTTACTGGGGTACCGATGAGAGCAAGCGTTTGATTTGGTCACTCGGTGATGATTTGGTAGGTTTCATTTGGGATGCCAGTAAAGGGACGAGAATTGCTCCTCTCAATGGTGGTGAGCGAGCAGATTGGCCAACCTTCACCGAATCGGGTGACCTTCTTTTTGTGTCGTTACCGGATCAGGGGGGAAGTATTGTTGGTCTCAGCACAGAGACCGGTAAACCAGTGACTCCCATAATGGAAGTGAGCAACCGATTCAATCGACCCTATGGAGTGCTTTCTCGAGTACCCAATGAGGTTCGTATTTTGTTGGACGATGTCCCGACTCGACAGTTGCTTCTATGGGACGGGAAAACCGGCGAAGCGATCCCTTTGAAGCGGGGGTCTGAGGCGCCACTGGTCGCTGGAGTTGCAGGTCCGAGTCCCGATCATCGGCATGTTTTCGCCGCCTATGCGGATCAAACCATCAGTGTGTGGCGAGCATCTGACGGTGAATCGGTCGTTCGTGATTTCAAACACGGGATGGGAATCAGCGACTGTGGCATGAGCCCCGATTCTCGTTGGCTATTTGTCGCTTCTGGAATTGAACAGACTGTGGCATGGACCGATCTTGGGGAACATTCCAACAAGTCTGAGGCACAGCCAAGTTTCAAGCGGAAGACGTTTGAGTTTCCGATTCGTAGAGTAGCCTTTCATCCCACAAAACCGCTTTTGATGATTGCAGGTCGCACAATTGAGCAGGGAATGATCCGTGTTCTCAATCTTGAGTCGGGAGACATCGTCAGTGAAATCACTGAAGATGATTTCGGAGTTCAATCGCAGGAATCACTCGCGGCGATTCGCTTTCTTGGTTACAACGACCAAGAAAATTTGCTCGAACGCTGGATCATTGGTATCGCAAGCCAGAAGGGGCGACAATTTCGAGTCTACGATCTTGAAAGCGGAAAAGAGATTCATCGTTTCGATTTCGATGATTCACTTGTGTCGGTGGCTAGTTTTACCCCTGACGGCAGTCGCCTGATCACGACACACAAGGATCGTACGCTTCGAATTTGGAATGTGTTTTCTGGCCTGCAGGTCACTCGGCCAATTGAACATCCGTTTGAACCTTCGTTTGCGATCACAACGGATGGCCAAAAAGTAGTTTCCTTCAATGTGGGCGATCTGTCGATGCGTGTGTTCAGTACACGTACTGGGCAGCAGTTGCTACTTCCTCTTCCTGCAGTGACTGGCGGTTTCGCAACGAAATTCACCCAGTTGCAAGATCGAACACAGTTTGTCTCTGCTGAACGGACTGAGGTGACTGCGCAAGGAGTCACCAAGTTGGACGTTGGATTGCTCAGCCGTTGGTCGGCTCGACCTCGTCTGGCGAGAAGGCTTCCTCAGCAGTTTGATGGAGCTGTCTATCAGGCAAGCTTCAGCCCTGATGGCACCCAGGTCGTTGCGGGTGGTGCTGCACGTGATACGAAAGCCAAAATCTGGACTTTCGCCGATGGTAAAACGGTGAGAACGTTTCGGCATGGTGCCGGTATCAATAGTGCGATCTTCAATCCTGGCGGAGATCGATTGGTGACAGGCTCATCCGATGGAGTCGTTCGTGTCTGGGATCTGGGGTCTGAAGATGCTCTGGAATATGAGATTTTGCCCGGCGGTAACCCAGAGTTTGTAGAGTTCGATCAATCAGGAAATCGTCTGCTGATCGAGACAGCTGAAGGGAATGTTGGTGTTTGGGACACCGAGTCAGGTTTTCCCGTGTTTGACTCGATCAATTTGGATGGAGACGCGCGTTTCTCTGTGAATGGTGAGAAGGTCATCTTTGGAGGTGGCGATGGGATCCTGCGTCTGATTGACAGTGAAACAGGTGAAATCACTCAAGTTGGCGAGAGACTCAGTACGGGGATCACGTTTGGCGTGAGTCCTGATGGCGTGCATGTGGCCACTTCTGGATTTGGTGATTTCTTGCGTGTGTGGAATATCGAGACAGGTGAATTGGCATGGACTGCTCCAAGTCGTGAAAGCAATCTTGCGACCGTATTTCATCCGAGTGGCGATATCGTGGCGGTATGTAACGCCAAGAATTCTGAATGGGACATCGGACAGATCGACCTTTGGAACTGGCGTACAGGGGAAAGGCCAGTGGAGGCACTTGAGTGTGAGGGGCAGATTTATCCTGGCGCGATGGAATTTAGCCCCGATGGTCGTTTCATCGCCGCTGGTACCGTCAATGGTTTGATGATCGTCTGGGAGGTCTCAACCGGGAAGCGGCTTTTCCGTGCTCGGCAGCATTCAGAGCGGATTTGGACTTTGAAATTCAGTTCAGATAGTCAGAGGTTGCTAACTTGCGGTGAAGATGGTGCGGTGAAGGTCTACGAATTGCCACCGATCAACGATCCTATCCCGGATTGGTTGCCGGAGCTTGCAGAGCGTGTCGCGAGAAAACGTATTAACGAAAGTGGCGCCGTTGAAGCGGTTTCTGGAGGATTGGCGGACCTGAAATCGTCGATTGAATCCTCCGATTCACAGGATGGATACACTCAGTGGGCCAAATGGTTTTTTAGTGATCCACTTGAGCGTCAGGCCGATCTGTCGGTAGATCTCTCCACACAGGATTATGCGGACGTCAAGTCTCGAGGCTCATCATTAAGTGACCAGTACGAAGCCTTTTTATTGGACCCGAATAATGGGTTGATCTCATGCCGCATTGGTTACCTACTGTCCGTCTCGCCCGTTCGTGCGAGGCTTGAACCACATGCTCAGACGCAATGGGATCAGACTGCAATCTGGTACTGTGAGCAGGGCACAGAACTCTCGCCCAAAGTCGGTGAAGCGTGGGCATTGAAAGGGGCGGTGGAACAGGTTCTAGGCCAATCCGCAAGTGATTCTGTCGCAAAGGCATTGGAGTTGGATCCCGAAACTCCCATCGCTTGGTATGTGAATGCTTTCGCATTGCACCAGCAAGGGCAGATGGAAGAGGCCTACAAGGCTTTCACAAAATCCATCAGCTTGCTGCCTGAAAATCGTCATGCGTTGGATTGGGAGAATCAGGCACCTTTTTTGGTGGGCACACTACGGCAGATTCTCTCACAAAAAAAATTCAAACCCTACGTATTGGCTTTGGCGGGAGCCACCCGATTATTCCAGACTGGAGATACACTTGAGCGTCGCCGGCTCGAAGCGGATTGGTTGACTCGTTATGCCTGTCAGTTGGCTCCAGAGGATGCAGCAGTTTGGGGTTTGCGGTCGCAGGTGCTTGCGTCAGCGGAGCGTGAGGAAGAACTGAGGGAGGCCATCGCCAAGTCCTTGCAGCACCTTGAAGATGGGTCTGTTGATTGGCATCAGTACGGTCGCTTGCTCAATGAGCGATGCGACGAGTTAGTGCAGCAACAGCGATTTGATGAAGCTCACGAGTATATGCTGCGTCTCGGCATACCACCGAGGTCGACGGATGCGACATTGAATCAAATCGATCTCGGATCGAAATACAATCATACACTCGTACAGATGCCATATCGGCCGCGGACGGAACAGAACAATAGCCTCTACACGTGGAAGCGTTTGCCTATCGGTTTGGTCTCGATCGATGATGTTCTCTTTGATGTGCGCGGTCTCGTGCGACTTGGTGGAGGTTTTGTTGCCAACAAGGAGTTCGCGGTACCGGTTCCATCCAAGGTTAGTGAGATCCCCGTCAATCAATCGGCTGACTACGTGCATTTTCTGCATAACGTCGTAGCCAATGTCCAACGCCGTATTCCGAAGGGGCAAGTCGTTGGTTACTACACGCTGCATTACGCTGACGACGAGCAGATCCGGTTCCCAATACGATTTGGACAGGATGTGATTCCGTGGGTGTTTAATCGTCATGTGAAACCTACACGGGCTCAGGTCGGTTGGTCCGAGGGGCTTTACAGTCAATGCAAAACACTCTCGCACAGTGTATGGGAGAACCCACGCCCAGATGTTGAAATTCGATCGATCTCCTTTGAGTCAACGAACACGCATTCGGCCCCCTTTCTCGTTGCAATTTCTCTGGAATCAAATGCTGGTGATGCTTCAGTAGATGATGCGGGTCGCTCGTCAATCGAAGCCTTGCGACGCTCATTCCTAATCGAGGGGAAGACAGAAAAAACACGAGATGCATTGGATGCATTATCGAAGCAAGCTGTTGAGTTGGATCCCGAAAATCTTCAAGTCACTTATCGGCGCGCGGAGGTTCTGTTTCAAATTGGCAAGCTTGATCAAGCTTTGAAGCTGATTGAAGAAATTCGCAAGGATCATCCCGAAAGCATGCCCTGTCGATTATTGCATGGCCGTGTTTTGTGGAAACTTGGTCGCGCGGAGGAAGCTGCAAACACGCTGCAACGCCAGGCGGGAGAGCAGCCTTTGGCCGCTGTTTTGAACCAGGACGAACAATTGATATGGGATCAATTCACCGAAGATGTGAAGGTGAAGATGGGCGAATTTGAGGGGCGGAAGTGGCTCTACAAGCTGCTGATTCCACCGCAAGAGGATGGGCTTTCGAAGTGTCTGGTGGATCTCTCTGACCACTACAACGCAAGTCTCGAAGAGTCTTGGTACACACCTCGAGGGTACCCCAATTATTACGGGCCGTTCTTAAATGAGTTTCGGGCGGGAATTCACGTGCTTCACGGAACTCCCTATGACATTCGTGGGCTGATTCAGCTGAATGCTCGAGACAAGATTGATATGCACAATCTTTACTCCAAGGAGGTCGATGGAATTAAGGTGGGTGTCAAAGGGAACCAGTTGCATTTCCTGCATGCGACATTCAATAGCGACAGGCCTGGCACACCCGTGGTGAATTATCGAGTTCACCTGTCAAACGGAGATGTTCATGACCACATCGTTCGCTACGGTGTAGACATTAGCGAAATGAATCAAGATCATGATGCTCCCTCTCCGCAAAGTACGGTCTGGCGGGCAGCAAATGTGACGCCCTTTGCGGACGAAAGTGATGCGGTTTTGTGTCAGTCGACCTGGAATAATCCGACCCCAGAACATGCCATCGACCATGTGGATTTGAAGATTGGGGGCAGTCGAGCACAGCCATTTTTAGCTGCGATGACAGTCGAATCCTTTGGTCAGCAGTTGGAACGGGAGCCAAAGGAGATATCGCTGGTCGCGCAGATTGCCATGCAAAAGCTCAGTCAAGGATCGCCGCTCAATCAGTCTGTTGCAAAACAGATTGAGAAAGTTGTGGAAAAAATTGAGGCTGAAGGCTCAAACGATGCAGCAGCGTTGTATGTGCTTGGGAAAATTTATTATCGCTTTGAGGAATTCGAACGTGCTCTCGAAACGGTCAACGCAGCACTTGACTTGGAAAGCGGCAACCGTGCTGAATGCCTGCTGTTAAAATCAGAGATTTTAGGTGCGTTGAATCAGTTTTCACTCGCGAGGGACACTCAGGGAGAAGTGCGTCGAGCTGTTCTAGATGAATCCATCCCGAAGCGGAGTGAAGATGTCAGTTCGAGATTTGTTGACCTCACCAAGCATTACAATGTTTCGCTTGGTGAATTTCCTTATCAGACTGAGCAGAAGGCACGAATCTTGACGGAGACATTTGACAAAATTCCTCCTGGTGTCGGTAGTTTTGCTGGAACATCGTTTGATGTTCGAGGGGTTCTCGCGCTGGCTGGTACAGAAACCGTGCTGTCAGCGGGAGTCTACGACTTGAAACCCGAGGCCACCGGAATTTCTGTTGGGCGGAAAGCATCAGCAATGCACCTCCTGCATGGAGCTGGGTGGGGTGGCTCCGAGCCACATGGGACCTGTATTGGTGAGGTCGTTGTCCATTATGAAGATGGCGAAACACGGACAGTTGAAATCTGCGCGGGAAGGCATGTTCGTGACTGGTTCCTCACTCAGTATTACACTCGGCAGGTAAGTGATGGAACGCTTGCGTGGGTTCACCCCAGCTCACAAGTGCCAGGCCGAGATATTGGGCTGTACACCATGAGTTGGGAAAATCCAAAGCCTGAAACCAAGATTGAAACGATCGACTTTCGCAGCACGATGACTGCAGCAGCACCGTTTCTGCTGGGAGTAACGCTTGATGATTGATCGCATCTCTCGCGTTTTTTGAACAAGCGGTCGACAGGCTCAGAGAGTTTAGCAACTGGCTGTTAGAGTAATTCGTTCCGTCGTCGGGAAAATCGAGCCCCTGCTAGAAACACGATGGGCTCAGGGTGACACCGCGCGAGCCTTTCACTGGCGGTGACACAGCCGATGAATGGACCCCATGCTGAAAATAGATGGATCTGACCGAATCTGGGAATTATTTTTTGCAGAGCATCCTGTGTGTCTTTTGGGCGATTGGAGGGGGCCTGTGAGATTTTTCCAGAGCTAACACTCCCATCGGATTTTTCCAAGAGAAAAATCCGAGCTTTGCGTTGACTTGCGAAAGTACCGCAGTTACTTTGCATTGTAAAGTAAGTGGTGCGGTGTGTTCCGCGTGGAAGGTTTCCTCACATTCCCAGTGCGTCTTTTTTTTGGCATGTTGACTCGTTTTGCCGTTCTTGGAACCGCTTGCTTGGCCGCCGTTTTGGGAGTCGGTCTGTGGCGGTCAGAGCACTTTCAAGCGTTGGACTATGACGATTTGCATCGCTTCGACGTTGGTAAGCACCGGATTACGATTGAAACTCGGTCATTCGCTATCAATTCGGGTGATAACGGTGCCGCTGAATTGGTTGTTCAGTGTCCCAGTGGTCAGAAGATGTTGGGATCGAGGTTTGACAATGATTTATACAGGGACATACGGCCCGCTTACATCACATGGGCAGACATCGATGAAGACGGCTATCAGGATTTGGTGATCTGGAAATCAGGTTTGTCCCACCAGATTGAGGCCAATGAGTTTGTTTCAAGTATCGATGGGGAAGTTCACGTGATGGCTGTTCAATGCCAGCGACCATTCCCTGATGGGTTTTATATTTGGTGATGTTGTGGTTACTGAAAAGACTGGCCGTGCGGATCGACATTTTGTTGCGGCGATTTGTGTTTGGATTCAAGCTTAGCGTTTCATTTTCACGCACATAAGAAAAATAGATTGCAGGGGCATCCCGTGGAGCTTCGTGAAGCACTTCAGCAGATTTCCGATATTCGTCAGCAGATGGCGCGCAGTGAGGTGTTCCGCGGTTATCGATCGTTAACGGTCGGTGCATCCGGCGTGCTGGGCTTACTGGCTGCTGCTGTACAGAGACGCTGGGTAGCGGATCCGGAAACTGACCTCACAAGGTATCTGGCATTGTGGGTTGGTGTTGCTGCGTTGAGTGCGGTAATTGCAGGCGTTGAGTTGGCGATGCGGGCCTACAAGTCAGGTTCAGGGCTGGCGCGTGACATGACACGCTTGGCGGTGGAGCAGTTTATTCCTTGTGTGGTGGTAGGAGCTTTGCTGACGATTTGCATTTATCGAACAGCTCCGCAGGTTTCTTGGATGTTGCCAGGATTGTGGTCTTTGGTTTTTGGGCTGGGGGTTTTTGCATCCTCGCGTCTGCTGCCATCGCAGGTGGCTTGGGTGGGTTTGTATTACGTCGTTTGTGGTTGTATTTGTCTTTATGGCGGGGCGGGAGTTCAATTCCTGGCTCCATGGAAAATGGCCCTTTGTTTTGGCGGTGGTCAATTACTGTGTGCCGCCATCTTGTATTGGACGTTGGAGCGAAGTCATGGCTCGTAAATCGCATTTGAAAAAAACAGACGCTGAATTAGGATCAGCTGGTAGGTTCTCTTACAAAGGATTAGATCGCGTGATGCATGAGAAGGCTCGGCTGGGCATTCTCGCATCACTTGCGGCCCATTTAGACGGTCTTCTTTTCAATGATCTCAAAGAACTCTGTTCCTTAACTGATGGCAACCTTAGTCGTCACCTCGGGGTTTTGGCGGAAGCTGAGTTGGTTGAAATTTGGAAAGGTAGCAACGGGAATCGTACACAAACGATGTACCGGCTGACTGACGAAGGGCGACAGCGGTTCACTGATTACATCAGTGTTCTTGAACGCGTTGTGGCTGATGGTCAGCCGGGCGTTAAGAAAATGGGTTCCAAGCAATCGAAATTGTCGGGTGGTTGGTCTCCAGCTTGAGATGATGAATTGAGTGTCGAGTCGATTCATTCAGTGGATGATCCTCTGAATTTGTTCCTTCGGAACATTTGTTTATTGCTGGTAAATTATCTACGAGAGTGATGTCATGAAAATCATACGAGCAGAAGAAATGGGGATGTGTTTTGGAGTTCGTGACGCTCTGCAAATCGCTGATCAGGTAAATGATCCTACTCAAGTCACAATCCATGGTGAATTGGTACACAATCCACGCGTGATACATCAGTTGGATGTTGCTGGTTTTGTGCAGTCATCGGAAACAGGGCGCGATGCCGATCCTGAAACACCGGTGGTTCTGATTACCGCCCATGGTGTGAGTAACAGGGAACGTGAGCGATTGAATTCAATCGGAAAACAAGTAATTGATACAACGTGTCCTCTTGTGCGACGGGCACATGATGCTGCGATGCAATTGGCAGCTGAGGGGCGACATGTGTTGCTGATTGGGAAGCCGGGGCATGTTGAAGTGCAAGGTATCGTTGAGGATTTAGGGAGCTACGATGTCGTTGCCGATATCAAGATGGTCAAACAGTACGAGAGTAAGCTTCTGGGAATCGTATGTCAGACCACAATGCCGTCGTGCCTGTTAGCGGAAATACGTGAGGAAATTACAGCTAGAAACAACGAAGCTGATATAAAGTTCGTCGATACCGTTTGTCACCCGACTAAGCGTCGTCAGGCAGCAATGTTGGATCTTGTGAAGCGTGTTGATGCAGTTGTGGTCGTTGGTGGGCGGAATTCAAATAATACCCGCCGACTTGCAGACCTTTGCCATCAGCATGGGGTACCGGCCCTTCACGTGACCTGTGCTGATGAACTGACTGATCAGTGGTTTGCCGGTTTCGAGGTTATTGGTCTGACGGCGGGGACGTCCACGTTGGATTCAACCATCCAAGCTGTCGAGGACAGACTGGAAAGATTGGCGAGCAGCGATATGGTCGCCAAAAACTCCGGCTATCCGTCCATGCCAAGTGTTGGGCAGGGCGTTCAGGCTGAGTGTAGCGAAAGCTAACGCCATCAAACGCTTGTGACCGGGAGTGCTGCATCGTTTAATCTGCCGTTTCGGCGATCAGCATTTGAATTTCAGTCACATACTTCTTGGGGTTGCCTTTCAATATCATGCCGGGACCCTTGAGGTAAACCTCCCGTGTAGGTGTCACGATCTGGTAACCTTGCTGGCGGGCGAATTCAACAATCTTACTGTAAGCCGTTCCAATTTGATCGTAGGGCCCTCTGTGAATTAACGAGATGCAGGTGCCTCCCGTGAGTTCGCGCACTTCGATGTTATCAACGCTTTGTCCTTTTCGGACTGGCATGCAAACTTCAAAACTGGCATCGTTTTCTTTGTGCTCCGAGTCATAGTGCAGAAGGAACGCCTTGCCACATATATGCCGACCAAACTTTTTTCCCAGCTGGGAAAAACCTTTCCCAGCGTCACTGTATTTTCCCGTCATGCGTAGAGTCGCGACCAGCATTGTTGCCACTGACTTGTGTTCTACCTCAGATGAATTCGGGAGCAATTTACGGTCTCACGTGACTGGGGGATTAGAAGTTTGAACAGTGTCAGGGCGTGACTGATCAAAAGTTGTTTGCTGAGTGGACGAGCGTAGCTGCTGTCATTTATTCCAGCATCTTGGATGCTGCAAGCATTCGACACCAGTTTGCTGTTGGATGATCCGATGGTTGAGCAGTGAGCGTGTAATTTAACCAAAACAGACTGCTTTTTACAGGCTCGATCTCATCTTACCCAAGATCGTTTAACTGGGTTTGCATTGAATCGCACCAATGAGTTTCTTGCTCTTCGAACTCTTCGTCGGGCTCCAAAACTAGCAGGTGTTCTCCGATAAAACATTTTGCAGCAGCATTCATATTGGCACAAGCAGTGTGATGACTGTAGGGGCAGGATTCCTATGACGCTGCATTCGGTAATCCACAGAACAGCGAGGCAAGTGACTTATCATGTGTTGACGCAGGAATGGCTTTGGTGGGTGACTGACCTCCCCCCATATAATTGCTCCACAGTGAGTGAGAGACTCTTAATCGGGCGTACTGCCCGGAAAGGACTTTCACAATGCCTCAGAAACGTCACGTCGTGGATCAGAGCATTGCCAAGCTTCGTAAAGCGGATTTAGAACTCGGTAAGCGCAAGAAGACGCCCTGAATTTGCGAGTTCCTAAAAACCGTATCCTGAAGTCTCTGAGCAGACTTATTGTCGCTGGCGGTAGAAGGCGCGGCGAGATGCGGAGTTGTCTGCCCGAAGTCAAGTTTACGGCAGTCGGTGTTGCATCCGTATTTGACTTATGAGGAAAAAACAGGTTGGCATTTCGAGCCCAAGTGGTTCATTTGCATGGGTTGACAACTATGTGGGACGAAATCGAATCTGCTTTTCATATGGGAAAGAGCCTCGTTGGCACATGCTCAAGACTCCCTTGGCCCAAGACTGCGACTCCAACTCGATCAGTAGTAGGTAGTCCGAGCGGTCGCAAAGTGATCGTGCTGTTTTTGCTGGTATTCTTGAAGCTTTGGCCTCGTGGAATGAAGCTGTCTGAGGGCGTTTTCGCCTGCTCGCCGGATTCCCGAGTCACTTGTCTGGACCCGCTATCGATAATTTGAGTATTCCGAGGGTGACGTGCACCTCAGATCAAGCGACTCGTTGCAGGTCTGGTGGCATCGAATAATAAAACTGCATGGATTGATCTTTGGCTTTGTAGTTGTTATTTCTTCGTCCATGAAGCGACAAGCCAATACCAATCGAATTCAGCTCGACTCGATACTCAACGACCCAGTCACTGTCGTGGGACGTACCTTTGCGATCGTGATTCAATTGTTGATCGTCGCCTCTTTGCTTGGGTTTTCGATTGAGACGCTACCGGATTTGACCGCGGAAACAAGAGGTTGGCTGAGATGGTTGGAAGTCATCACGGTGGTCATCTTCTCAGCAGAATATCTCCTGAGATTGTGGGCCGCGGAGAACCGATGGAAGTTTGCCACCAGTTTTTTTGGAATCATTGACCTGCTGGCAGTCCTGCCATTTTACATCGCTCCTGGTGCCGATCTTCGTAGCGTGCGTGTGTTCCGTTTGCTGCGATTGTTCCGGCTTCTGAAATTGGTTCGCTACAGTAACGCCGCTCGTCGATTTCATGTTGCCTTGAATATTGCACGGGAAGAATTGATTCTGTTTGGTACCGTTTCGGTCATCATGCTTTACCTATCTGCAGTAGGGATTTATTTTTTTGAGCACGAAGCACAACCGACGCATTTTGCATCAGTCTTTCATAGTCTCTGGTGGGCCACCACAACATTGACGACCGTGGGCTACGGTGATGTTTATCCGATTACGTTAGGTGGGCGCTGTTTCACTTTTGTTGTGTTGCTGATCGGACTTGGGATCATATCGATTCCGGCTGGAATTGTTGCCTCTGCGCTGGCGAAAGCACGCGAGATCGAAGATAAGTAGTGATGCTGGTTAGCTTGGAAACCAACCGGAATTGGCTTCCCGAATTGAGTCTGGTGCAGGTTCAGGACTGTGGTTTTGGCCGATCATGAATTGTTCCATGCGAAAATTTGCAATGTGTCCGAGTGGATTGGAAAAATCAGATCAACATCAGGCGACTGGCAAGCGGCTGTTCGCTTGCAGATCGCCATGGGGCAATCTGTACCAGTATGTCGCAAGTGTTTCACCCGCGGACAACAAGGTTTAGACTCTTGGTCGTGAGTGCCCTGTGTTTGCGAAACCGACCCCCGTTAAGTCTTTCGAAAAAGTTACACACATGTGCTGTCTGTACGTAATTGCTGTTTTCCTGAGCAGCCTGATGAGTGATGTCTCCATCTTTGGTGGAAGGGTCGATTACGGATTACTTGCTCAACAAGCCCCACCAGCGTCCGCGGATACAACGGACGCAAATCAAACGACGCAGCCGTCCGCAGGGGAAAATTCAGGAAGTTCAGAGCCTGATGTCTCGGAACTCGGAAACCGAAACGGTAAGCCTGAACGGGATTCTGGGACTCGTGAGCAGTCAGGGGACTTGGAAGTACGTAGGCAAGAATTGAAGAAAGCGGTGGAAGCGGGAACGATGACAGAAGCAGCTGCGCTGAAAGCTTGGGATGAGTTGAGGGCACAATCCGGAAAACGCGGCAGCGACGAAAATGCCGCCGGAGAAGAAGGGAACAAAGATTGGATCGGAGAGCATCTCGCTCTCTTTCTTACCGTTGTCTACGGTGGCATTTTTACCTTGGTCATAGGCATCTTGGTGATTTGCTTTGTGTATGTGGCACGACGCGAAAAAGCTCGCACCGTCGCTTTGGAAACTGCTACCACCGAGTTGGGATTGAGGTTTGAGCCTGCGGGAGATGAATCTTTGATGGTCGACTTGGGACCTCTTCCACTTTTTAATCAGGGCCGCCGTAAGAAACTCACCAATTTGATCGTTGCAGATACGCCAGACTTGCAAGTGCATGTGTTTGACTACCTTTTCATCACTGGCTACGGAAGGAGTCAAAAAACACATCGCACGACCGTCGCGAGCTTGAGGTCAGATACGTTGGTGTTGCCCAGTTTGCAGGTGCGTCCTCGCAAAGCGTTTGCTGATGGAATCAAGGCAATGTTTGGTGCTGGTGGGGTAGCAATGGATCCGTATCCGGAGTTTGCTAAAACACATGTCGTTCAATCAGATCAACCAGAGCAAGCGTGTGAGTTCCTTGATGCGGAAATGGTGGCCGCCTGTGAAGGTAATCCAGGTTGCTCGTTTGAGTGTCAGGCTGGTGTTCTGCTGCACTTTCGGGCTGGCAAGCGAGTGGACGCCAATGCAGAGTCGATTCGTGATTTTATTGGCGAAGGTTTTCAGCTCTTCCAAAATGTGAGCGAATGTTTGCAACGTAATGTGTGACCGGTACATGCGTCATCAGCCCTCTTTCACTCTTTCTAGGATTGGGTTGCATTGTTTCCACACAATAAGAGCACCTCTTATCGACTGAAATGAGATGCGAAATGCCTACAGCGGGGCGATGTTAGATCATAGGACTGCCACTTCCAAACATCGAATGCTGGTTTGGATTGCGACTGATGCTGAGGTTGTCTGGATGTTTGGATTTCCGGAAGCAGCATGGGCTTCAGTAGGGATTTGGCAACGCGGCAGGGGAAGCTCCCCTAAGAATTCTTGGGGCGTAGGCTCCAGATTCCGAGTCGAATCTGGATTTTTAAGTCCGATGAGTCCAGCAGCACATCTTCACCAAGGATAGTGTCGTAAAGGATCACTTTTCCACGTTGGATATCTCTGACACGGAAAACGCGTGGTGGTTCAAAACCGCAGGCAAAGTAAAACTTGTTTTTTTCCAGCCGTGGAACGAGTCGCGAAACTTTGTCCGCGCCTTTTTTGACGACTAACTTCTCGCCGAAGCGGTAGTTGGACATGTAACTGCCCAGTAGATCTGCATCTGGGGTGGGGACCAATTCTTCTGTGTGGCGAGCATCTTGCACTCCTGCTGCTTTTGACTCGGTCGAGGCGTCTTGGTTGCTATCCGATGGCTCGAATGCGGGAGTGGAGGTTGTACTCGTTGTTGCATCTGTGAGCGTCGAGGCGGGCTCGGCAGCATCCTCTGTACTTTCTCTTCCTTCACTTGAGACAGCGTGTTCCAAGGCACACACGAGGTCCTGGAATGACTTGCTGGCTGGTCCGACTAACTGCTGCATCTTCGTTTGGGCATTCTTGACTTCATTCAGCTTTTGAATGGACAGTTGCTGTCTTCCTTGACGCGCCGAAGAAACGATTTGGTTCACCTGAGCAGTCCAGCGTCCAGCGATGCCGTTAAACTGGGTTTCGATTTGTCGGATCCGATCTAGTGCCGAGCGAATTCTTCCAAGCTCAAATTCTTTTTGAGCTTCGGAAATATCTGAACCGAAGGAACTAACACCTTTCAATCCTTCAATTACGACTCCATTGGGCAGTCCACTGACAGACCCTCCCGACAGACTGTTGGTGCGTTGAACAGTGATGATGATGTTGGAAAATAGAGCCGGTTCAACAGAAATCATTGATTTGCAAAAAACGAAAAATAAAGGATTTGAAGCAGTTGCCAACCGAAACAACAGTTGCTTAATTCGGAGCAATTGAGCCTTGGTGATGCCCAGATTCTAATGCAATTTCACGATGAATTCATTAGCTGAAATCAACGGCACGGATGATCAGAAGTCGAAATCGATACCACGATATGAATGGCCGCAGTCAACCCGCAGCACGCTTCCCGTCATGTAGCTGGATGCGCCGGACGTGAGCGTAGGTAATGCAGCTGTCAATTCTTGTGGGTCGGCAGTTCGTCCCATGGTGATTGTTTTGCAACAGTGCTCGCCATTGGGGCCATCAGCAATATCCTTGACCCTAGGGGTTACCAGCCACTCTGGTGCAAGGCAGTTCACGCCGATGTTCAGTTTGCCAGTTCCATGGCAATGCTGCGTGTCACGTGCTCGACGCCTGCTTTGGATGGTTCCTTGTGCATGCGTTTTCGCTGTGCTCTTCGGCCCCATGAGGAGAATAGGTTTACGATTCGACCCTGGATCTTTTTGGTCGAGCATGTAGCCAGCGATGATGGTTGACATCTGCCAGGTAGCTTTCAGATTAATTGTCATGCCGGCATCCCACTCCTCGGGCATGATCTTGAACATGGCTCATTGGAGCGTAGGATGCCGACGCAATTTACAAGCACGTCAATGCGTTGGTGTTGCAAGTCGATGTCTTTGACGAGTGCTTCAATGGCTTGTGCGCTGGTGATGTCACACACCTTGGCCACGGCTGATGCCCCCTGGCTATTTAACTCATTTGAGAGCTTAGTGATCGCTTGTTGTTGATATCGACCAGTATCACAGTCGCGTTCGCATCACAGTCGCGTTCGAGGCAGAAAGAATACGGGCGAGTTTGCAGCCGAGGCCGCCTGCGGATTCAGTCACGATTGGAACCTCGTTGTCCAAAAAAATTATTCAAAGATTGCCATGTGCGAGAGCTTGAGAAAAGGATTGTAGGTTGGACGCTGACGGTGATGACATGCGGATGTTGCGGCTTTGACGATTCCACTTTTTAAGCCATGTCATAGATTATTGCAGCGACTGATGTTCACGGTGGCGGGCTTCGTAGGATTTGAGTTTTCAGACGGCAAGGGCATGTTTGGTTCGGTTCATCAGGTTTTAAGGTTGTGATGAGCTGTTCTTTCATGCGACCGGCTTACGTTACCAACTGGATCGCTGAGATGTGTTGTTCAGCAATGGCCTTGCTGCCGTGTTAGACTATGCGACGCAATTTTTTCTCATTGTGTGGTGTATGTGATCAGCAGGGTGGCGTGCGACGTCCGTTGATAACCACGCTGCTATTTTTGATTCGATCGCTTACGCACGCTTTACAATGGATAGTAACGTCATGAAACCGTCCCTGAGAAAGCAACTGGGGGTGCGTCGTCGTGCGGCTTTGTTGGAACAGTTGGAAAGCAGACGCTTGTTGGCAGCAGTGTCACCACCCGCGTTTCTGCAGTGGTTTGACAGTTCGTTCGATACCGTCGAGCAGAGAACGCCGGACATCTTTCAGACAGGCTACGGCGCGGTGTGGCTGCCCCCGCCCGGACGCGCGGATTCTGGTGAGCAGTCAGTCGGTTACGATGCTTATGATCGTTTTGATTTGGGGTCGCCTGATCATGAAACGTTGTATGGAACCGAAACCGGTTTGAAATCGGTCGCTACCGCGTTTGAGCGTGCGGGAGTTGCGCTGCAGATTGATGCAATTTTAAATCATTCCGGTTTCTCAGATCAGGGAACTACCGGTTTCGTCGATTCAGGTGGCTATCCGGGACTCGCCATTACACTGCCCGGTGTGATCGACGGTGACTTTCACTCTGGGTTTGATACGGGGGTACTCAACGGCAGACTCTCTGGCTTGGTGGACATTGACCACACTACCAATCACCAGATGATTCGTCAGCCAGTTGACCCTACAGACGTCACTAACATCCCGCCGGGTACTGTTGCTGATTTGAGCGGGCGTCTTGCCAATGTGCCAAAGCCAGAGAATGCGCGATTCTATCCTGATCGGGATGGGGACGCGATGTTTTTATTTGACCCCGTGACTAACGAGTCAGATATCCCGGTCTATTCCTTTGATACTGATTGTTCGTCGTGCGGTGACGCAACAACTGAAAATGCGATGGGCTATCTGATGCGATACATGCAGTGGATGGTTCAGGTCGTCGGTGTGGACGGTTTTCGAATTGATGCGGCTCAGCACTTCGAAGGATTTGTGATGGATTATTTGGATCGGGCGGTCTACCGATCCAACCCGCGGGCTTTGCTGGATGGTTCAACCGACCATGTGTTCAGCTACAGCGAGGTGTTTACCGGTGATAAAAATACGCTGTTGTCTTATGTGAAGAAGAACATTGATCCTGCTGATCCCGGAAGAATTGGAGGTAACCGCGATTCACTGGATTTCTCCGCCTTCTTTGCAATGCGTGACAATCTCAGCAACATGGGGACTGCGAATGCCTGGCAGAATATTCGTGATTCGCTTTTGGATGTGCATGATGATGGCTTGCACAATGGTTCTGCGGGTGTGCTGTTTGTTCGCAGTCATGATGAATTCGGGCCCGCCTCGCTCGATAATGTAGGGCACGCCTTCGCCTTGATGCATCCTGGCAATGCAGTCGTTTACATGAACGGGAAGGAGTTTGGTGAAGGACGCGATTTCCCAAAAGCCGGGCGCGGTGACGCACTTGGTGGAGTGTATGGTGACACGATCGGGAACCTTGTCGCAATCAGAAATTCCTATGGTCGTGGTGACATGCTGGAAAGATGGATTGATGATCAGGGGATTTATGTTTTTGAACGCGAGGGTGCCGCAGTTGTTGGACTGTCCAATCGCGGGGATTCGGGATACGACGAGCGGACGGTGAATGTCAGTTTTGCTCCCGGTACTCATCTGGTCGAACTGACGGGCAATGCATCGGACTCGGATATCGATCCGAATGATGATATTCAGGAGGTGCTGACGGTGTCGTCAGCGGGGACGATCACCTTGCGTGTTCCACGTAACCTGAATGCCAACGGTGACTTCCATGGCAAAGGATATGTCATTTATGGGTTGCCGACACCGCAGGCGGCATCCGGACTGGAACTCACAGGAGTTGATGCCACCTTGCCCGGTTCGATCCCCTCGCCCAACGATTATGAGAACGGCAGAACACGCTTGAGTGATCTGTTGGTGGTCACGGGGGATTCAATTCAGGTCAAATTGCAGACAGATGAAGTCAATTTGTTGGGCTTGTCGTCGTTACGTGATGTCTATGCCGACGGGGACAATGCCCTGCTGCGTCTGGATGGTGGGGTTGATCTCAATGGCAATGGTACCGTCGATTTTGTCACGCCTGGATTGGTCAGCTATGGGTTTGAACAGTTTCTTGATAAAGCCAGTCCGCGTGTGGGGCCCGGCGGCCTGGGTGATACCGGTGGAGATGGTGAGTTTCTGCAAACCATTGATACAAGTGTGTTGTCCGAGGGAACCCATTTTCTGGAAGTCCGTGCTTTTCGACATCGCACAGATGGCGGTCCCGCGATTTTTAGCGATTTCAAAGAGTCGATTTATGTTGATCGATTGCCTCCCGAATCCGAGGTGCTGAGTTTTGACCCCTACACAACCGGTGTCAATGAAAATCGGGATCTTGTTGTGCGGTCGATTGACCAAACTGCTGATAACGCGCACGTGTTCCTGAACTTGCCTGCAGGCCTGACTGATGGCGAAGTTTTGCAAATGGTCGCTGGTGAGAATCAGGCTCGGAAAAGGGACCGTGATCAATTCATTTATGGTTTCTTGAATGTTCCGCATGGCAACAACGTGGCAACCATCGTCTCTTATGAACCCACCGGTAACGTGAATGTTCAACGTGTGCCAGGGCTTTTTACATCGACGATCATCGGTGCTGGACTCGGTGACCTCGATTTTGACGGTGATGTTGATCTCAATGATGTGCAGGAATTTGAAACTGTCTTTCTGAGTGAGAATTCACTTTTTAATCCATCAGCTGATTTTAATGCGGATGGCCAAATTGACTACGCTGATCTTGATCGCTTCTCCATTCAGCAGGTGGGTGCTGGTGCTGACCAGGCGATTCTCGACGCCATTGAAGCAGTGCGTTCGGTGAAGTTTGACGCCATCGCTGATTCGTATTCTCTCAATGAAGATGAAGCTTACACCCAGTCCGCTCCAGGAGTGCTAGCCAACGATCGTGATCCCGGTGCTGGCGCCATGTTTGGGATCAGTACCCTGGGAAATATAGCCTCCGATAAGGGGGTGACAGTCACTCTTGCTGAGGATGGGGCTTTCAGTTACCCCAGCGCTGGCGTGTTTGATTCGT
This sequence comes from Rhodopirellula sp., assembly GCA_002690925.1. Classification (GTDB taxonomy): domain Bacteria; phylum Planctomycetota; class Planctomycetia; order Pirellulales; family Pirellulaceae; genus Rubripirellula. The sequence goes on along the minus strand of NZGD01000150.1, from coordinate 15,980 downwards.
TGACGGCTCAACAGACTGGAACCGATTTCTTTGTCTACTCCGTCACTGATGGTTTAGGCAACACTGTCGAGACCACGGTGACTTTGACGGTGCAGGGCATTAACGATGCTCCGACGCTCGGAGCATTGGGCAATGTCAACTTGAATGAAGATGCTGCTGAGCAAAGAATTGATTTGTCACAAATTACCGCGGGCGGTGGCGAGTCGCAGACGCTTCTGGTCACGGCGATGACTGATTCTCAAAGTTTGATTTCTTCACCTCAGATCGAGTACACCAGTTCGGCTTCGACGGGAATTTTGAAATTCACACCGGTCGAAAACGAAAGTGGGATGGCTGAAATTATCGTGACAGTTGCCGATGGAGGGCTTGATGGTGTTCTAAGTACCGAAGGTGATAACGCGACCATTAATCGTACGATTTTAGTGACTGTCAATCCAGTGAACGATGATCCAACACTCGATGCATTGAGTGATTTGAATATCGATGAGGATGCTGCTGAGCAAGTGATTGATCTGACGGGAGCGAGCGCAGGTGGGGGAGAGCAACAGCCGTTACAGATCACAGCGACGAGTGACAATCCAGGTTTGATTCCTGATCCTACGATCATTTACACGGACGGTGATTCGACAGGCACATTGAAATTCACACCCGCCACGGATCAAAGTGGAGCCGCGGAGGTGGTGGTGACGATCGAAGATGGTGGCTTGGATGGTGATCTGAATACCAGTCAAGATAATGGTAGCGTTACTCGTCGATTCAATGTGAACGTGGCTGCCATCAATGACGTGCCTACATTAGATCTGCTTCTGCCTTTGGCTGTGGATGAAAATGCGGGTGAGCAGACAATCACGCTTAGTGGAATTGATTCGGGAGGTAATGAGGGGCAGCTAGTCAGAGTCACTGCCGGATTGGATAACGCGGGGTTGTTGTCGGAGCCGCTCGTGGCGTACACCGAAGGTGCTGATAGTGGCACGCTGAGGTTTACGCCTTTGTTTGGGCAGGTTGGTACCGCGAAAATTACCGTGCACTTGGAGGATAGTGGTCCGGACGGCAGTTTTGTCAGCGATGACGACAACGCTGTGGCAAGCTATGAATTACTGGTTGGCGTTGGTGTGGCGAGCTTTGCGTTTGACGTTGGCAAAATCGAGCTGCAACTTCGTGAAGCTGGCCAAGGGGTGCTGCTCCGCGAAACGATAAACGGACTTTCGTTGGAACTGGATACGGGGGTCTGGTTTGGTGCGGATGCTGGGTCGGTAAGTGGCGCGGGTTCCAATCTGCTCACGTTTGATGCGTCCGCGGGGGTTCCGCTGATAGAACTTGCAACCAACCTGTTAAATCCAATCTCGTTTGATCAGACAAGTGGTTGGAGAATGGGAGAGGTGTTCAACGATTCGGTGAGGTTCTTGAGGTCGGTGCAAACGGTGAGTGATCCCTCGAAGCGTATTTATTTGGATGCTGCGCATCCTTGGCAGAATGTGGTTGAGCCCTCAGATATCAATAATGATGGCGAGCTTTCAGTGTTAGATGCATTGGTGGCGATCAACGAACTGGGGATTGGTTCTGTCACAAACCTGCTGACAGGTCAGCTTGATAGCCCACTGGATTTGGACAATTGGCCGGGATACTACTACGACCAGAATGGAGATGACGACCTGTCTGCGCTTGATGCATTGCGAGTGCTCAATAAACTGGCACTGATTCAAGGTGATGAAGGTGAAGGTGAAGGTGAACCGGTGTTGATGCTTAGTTGGCACCTAAAACCAAATCCTTCATGCCGTTTTCAGGACACCGTGACCCAACTTCGGAACAGTGGTATAGATTTTAAGCAAGTCACCGCGTTTGATGTCGCTGCATACCATTTTACTGCATACAAAGCTGTGGATGCCGCGTTTGAGACGTGCCTCCTCACGAGTGAATCGGACAACGCAACAGGTTCGGATCGGCAGCAAGCTGTTGATTCGGTGATGGTGAACCTGCTCCAAGAAACAACTTGGCTGCAGTAGAGCTGGCGAATTGGTCGCAGGATCTTGTGACCACTCTGATGATGCTACTGTTGTTGTTCGGATCCGCTGTAGTTTTCTTTCGATCTCCGAATGTCTTTTTCGGCCAGTGTTGCGAAGTAAACGGGTAGAAATTCTGACAGGGGATCGCTGTCGCTCACATCCTCAAACATGTCTGCGATAGTGAATCCTGCTTTGATTTGGCCAGCGATTAGATTTTCGAGTGAGTGGCTACACATGAATGGCTCGTTCTCGCGACGCAGTTTTTCCAGTTCAGCAGGTGTCAGGTGAGTGGTGTCTCTGTAGGGTAGTCTGTGCCGAACCTCAAATTGGTTTTCAGTCAATTTGTCCTCATCAAAAATGAACCTCGCAGGATTAGTAAATCCACATAGCAAGCGACCACCAGGTTTCAGTACGCGATAGCTCTGATCAAACACAGCCCGCGTGTCGGGAATGAAGGACATTGAGCAGGGATTGAAGATTAAGTCGAAGGAATCGGGTGGAAATTGTGACAGGTTACGCATGTCACCAAGAATCGAGGTGATCGACAAGCCTTCTCTGCGCGCGACAACTTGGTCTTGCTCCAGTTGAAGTGGGGAATTGTCAAGCACTGTAACGCGGGCACCTGCCGCAGCAAAAATGGGAGCTTGCTGACCACCGCCGGAAGCAAGCCCAAGGATGCTCAGGCCGGAGATGCAGGGGAACCATGAATTGGGAACGTGTTTTTGGGGTGTCAGTACAACATGCCAGTCGCCATCCCGAGCAGCAGCAATGAGCTCGTTTGAAACAGGAACTGTCCACTCGTTGCCTTGTTTGACTTGTTCGTCCCATGCGTGGCGATTGTATGCGGTGTAGTCCATGGTGTCCCTTGCCGTTGTGAAGGCTTTCCTGTGGCGCGGCACTCGCTCGAGTTGTGTGACTGGTGGCCAGGTTCCAACCGTTCTTATGGACCTGTAACTCGTTATTCCTCCCGCTGCCACGACTCATTGTGAAGTTTACGCCGTTTCGGCGTGAGTGGCTTCTTGCCTGGAGGGCATTCGGCTCAGTTTCACGACATGTCATCAGAATGATGACGATCTGGTTTTGCCCGTTGCGCGATTCCGAAATCCAGATCACGTTTCTTTGGTTTTTGTAAGTGTATAGCCTGAAACAGTTTGTGGCAATTTAACCGGGCTCGCTATTCCTCTGCGGCTGAGGGTGGCATGGACGGTGCGTTTGAAAGAGCCAGTTAGTCTCAAAGTCCCAATCGTGAAACGCGAGAGCCGAGGCATTGAATGTTGGGATGCGATGCCATGACCGCGATTGCAAACACAAGCACACCAACCGGAGTAAACAGATGACCCATCACGATTCCACTCGAACGCAAAAGTTGCACAGCATCCGAAGACGTCTAGCATTAGGTGTTGCAATCCCAAGTTTGCTGGTATTCAGCTTTTCGTCACAGGCTCAAGCCTCTTCATTTTCAACCTTCACGAAGACAGCTTCCACGAACAAAGATCTTGGAAAGGGGAAAGTCCGCTCGCCGTCCACTTCGAAATCGCGGGCGATGGTTGCCAAGCCAAGTAGTGGAATTCGCAGTTCGGTTTTCAAGAAACCAAACAAGATCGAGGAGCGAGTAAGTCGCTCAAAATCGATTGGTTTGCCGGGCATGCAGTCAAAGAAAGAGGGAAGTAGTTCTTCGCTTAACCGAAGTTCTAGTAATTTACGTCCGGGGACGACCGTTGGTGATAGTGTTCGTGGCGGAATCAATCGCGTGGTGCCATCGAATCCTCGGGTTCGTAGCGTTGTGCCGGAATCCAAGCGTGCAGATACCGGTTTGGGCGGTATTGTTCGCAAGGGTGGTATGGGAATAGGACGTCCAACAATGAAGCACGCACACCCTGATCAGCGGGGAAGTCGATTAAATACGCCGGGGCTTCCGGCACCGGAACGGAGGTTTCAGACACGGTTACCCGCTCAAGTGGCGAATCCGCCACTCGATTTGAGTAAACGTATCCCGCGAAAACCTGGATCTGACGTCAGCAAACTTCTGCCAGGACGTAGCGAAGGTTCAGCCAACATTGTCAAGCCAAGTAATGTGCCCAGCATTCTCGAAAGCAATCGGAAGTTTGACAATATTCTCTCGAGTATCAGTAAGCTGAAACCAAAGCCATTGAATAGCAAGGATCTTGTCAAAGAATTACCCAAGCTGACTTTGCCAACGGAAAATAAGCCTCAGCTGAATATGAACCGGCAGCAGATCGTCATGGGAGCGAGGAATACCATGATGCAGCGTTTTGGAGTTAATGCAGGTTGTAGCTGGTGGGCAGATCTACTTTGTGGGTGGCACTGGCACCGCCACAGATGTCACTGGACGGACCTTTGTGCAGCACCCGGATACTGGTCTTGCTGGAGACCGTGCCATTATCGAGTAGTGTGGTGCCCGCCGATGCATGGACATGTTCGTTCGGCTTGGTACTTTGGAATTGAGAGCTTCCTGATTCCAGATATGCACGCTCTCGGCGTGCATGAGGTTTCACCGTACTCACCAGCTGCCATTGCTGGATTACAGCCAGGTGACATGATCCTGAGCGTCAACGGCTACGCATTCGATAATGAATCGGTGTTGTTGGAGATGATTCAAACCTCAGGTGGTCTTCTGAACTTGGAAGTTTACCGCGAAGGATTGGAAACACCAATGATCGTTCAGGTGCATCTGCGACGTTTACGAATCACAAGCTACTAGTGATCTTGATAGTGAACACCCAGCATAGAACTCAATGTCACTCAGCATTGGGTTCTATGCAGGGACGCTGCGGTCGTGCTTGTAGCGTTGGTTCAGTCTGCATTGACGGTGGAGAGGATTTCTTTCCATGCCGCCATGGACGTTTCAAGATTTTGCTTTTTGTCACCTTTGACACCATAGCACTGCAATGCCACGTCTCCCTGATAATCGAGTGATTTCAGGATTTCGAAGAGTTCTGCTTGTTGGAAGGTGCCTCGATCCAATGTCTGAATCAGCGTACCCCAGTTGGTTCCCTGTTTGTCAGCGCCTGCAGTGCTGATCGAGAATAGGTGGGGAGCTGCTTGTGTCAGAACTGCTTGCATCGTTTCCGGTTTTTCGTTTTTAAGAAAGTGGCATAGATTGAACATGATGCCCAAGTTTGGGTGTCCGACTTTCTGTACCAGGTCGATTGCTTGAGGCATCGTGGCAATTGCATTTCCATGATGCGGGTACAGTGCCACCCGGATATCAAGTTTTTCTGCCATGCTTGCTGTTTGTCGCACTGCAGCGACTGTTTTCGGGGACATCTTTTGAATGGTGAGTTCAAGGATCGCTTCACGATTGGCAAGCGGTTTGATCGTGCTTTCAAGAAGGGGCGTGTCGTTGACATTCAAGTAAACACTGGCGACGCGAAGATTCCGTTTTTCATAAGCAGCGACCCGTTTGGCAAGCGCAGGACCTTGGTCAAAAACTTGACAGACGCCTGCGTAGCCATTCTGCTTCAGGAAATTTGCTTCCTCAGTGGCTGATCCGAAGCCAAGGCCGTTTTGAAACACATAAAGGCATGGTTCGAATCTCGATGAGGTGGTGGCAGTTTCGCATCCAACACTGGTGGTATTCTCTGACGACTGAGAAAATACAAGAAAGGCAAATGCAAACATCACACAATGGATCGCACGCGTCATGATTAGTCCTGGTGGGTAGTGTTGGTGTCGGCACTGAAGAGGTTTGTTGCAAAACGCTTGTCATCTTGCTTCAACCTGAAGGCAGCCAGATGTTCCGGCAAGGATGGCTGTTGGTTATCGGTGTAGTTCAGGTAACAACAGCAGGATCACACCAAGAGTTTATCAGGCAGTAGCGCAGTCAGGTCAAGGATGCCTGATGGTGCCTGGGTGGTAGATTGGGGATCGGGTGTTTTTAGGCAGCCCGACGAAGGCGATTCTCAACCGGTGGGTGAGGCGTCACTGCTCCGCTGCTGAGATTGGATTCTGCGTTGACGCTGATTTCGTGCTCCGCGTTTGGCGGTGTGTGGATTCCTATAGGTGCGACACTGCCTCGGTTGCTCTCAGCGTTCCCACGATGGTGTTTTCGGATCTGCAGGAATGCCGTGGCGAACAGCAGTGTCAGGACACCAACGGCACCCAGAAGTTGTAACAGACGCAGAAACCCATGGTCTATCAGATCGCTTCCGTGTTGAGCAATGTCTTCGATCTTTGCGTCAATGACTTGATCCATTTTGACAAACGAATCCTCACCAAGTCGACTCAAATCTTTAGTTGCAGCAATTCTCTGTTCTTGAACCGCGTTTAGTACTGCATCACGTTCCGACTCAATTTGCCCCATTACGGCAATGCGTTCTTCTTGGAAACTGTTCAGCGTCTCAGAACGCATTTTTTCAAGTGTTTCCATTGTTGCGATACGTTCGTCTGTGATTGCATTGTTCAGAAAATTTCGCTCTCGTTCGATCAGACGTGGAATAGCTTGTGTCGTATCGGCAATTGTAGCTACGCCATTGGCTGCCAAACTCATGTTTTGCAGGGATGCGATCACTGCGTTGCTCTGAAGGGTCTCCATGATCATCAGTTCCCCATTCCAACGGGCCTGCTTGGGCAGGAACTCAGCGTACATGGATGAGAGTCGTTGGATTTGGTCCAACTGCTGATCGATATCGCCAACAACCCCCAGTAACTCAGGTCCCTTGATTTTGACGCTGTCGATGTACTTGGTGTAGTTGGCGGTGATTGACGCTCTTTTGAAATAGAGATCGTTGATCGGGTGTTCACGCGCGAATGTATTTGCAAACGCTTCATCGACGGGCAGGTCATCACCGATCAGGTCAAGCACTGATGTCATGATGGTTTCGATTTCTTGTGTTGCTGAGATAGCAATCGGTTGCGAGGTACCAAAAAGTGGGGAGTCACTTGGGTTTTTGAAGAGCCCGAGAGATTGTTTGTTGAGAATCCAGATGTCGAAGTAGGCCCCGAGTGGATCCCGACGCGAGGCAGCTTGAAAACATGAGGCGATGCTGTTCATCTTCCACATCAGCGCGTTCTTGCATACCCGCGGATCATTATTCTCCGCGATGATCTGATCCGCGGCCAGTTCGACTTGACTCGAGTACTGGAGCACGAGATCGTCAAGTACGATGCGCAATTGGCGTGAAGAGACTTTCGCATTGGGGCTTTCCTGTTCCAGCAGTCCATCGCTTGATTGCAGGGTTTGGCAACCCAGTACAGCGAACGGCAGAATGAAAAACAGGCCCAGCGATGGTAAGGTTCGTAATCGAAACATGAAGTGTCTCTAGCAGGATTCCAGAAAATCAGCAAGCGAAGTCACTGACTGCTTTCAAATATCCTGCGTTTGGATCACATTCGCGACGTTTGCTATCACTTCTGATTTTCGTGGGTTGTCAGCTCAAATGAAGTCACCAAACCGCTAGACTCGTAGCTAAATCGAGCTTTCAGGTTCGCCGATTGCAGTTGTTGAATCCGAGACTCGGGGTCGCGTTTGAATTCAACGGATTCCACGGACAGTTTTCCCCCCGGCGTTAATTGGAAGAATTTGCCTTGGTTTTTGCCTTCACTGAGATACTCAGTGATCAGCAGAAATTGGTTGATGTTGGTGCGGTTTCCGGCATCCCATCGTTTTTTGCAAAATTCAAGCATCAAACCGCTGTCCGCGTAGTACTGATTAGCAAGAGTTGCAAACGCCTCCTGCGGAGAATCCAGAAAGAACTGGATGTTTCCTCGCGAGTAGGCACGATCGAATTCTTGTTTTCCGGCAAAGTAACCGATCCAAGCGTCACGCCATGTCTCTTTCTGACCGTCCCACGCCCCAATGCGCCGGAAGTTGGCTTTGGTGGCTTCTGTATCGATTCCTTGCGATGGAGGTGATCGATACACGACGTGTGGTCCTGCAGCCTGAGCCAATCCTTGGTATTTTCGCTCGTAGAGGTCCGGTCGTTTTTTTCGACCGACTGTGTCCAGCATGTTGTGGGCAAGTTCGTGCGCTAGGCAGATTAGATAAACATCCGTGACTCCGGGGCGAGGTGAATCGCCGGCAAAACTATTTTCGGGGCGGCCAAGTGGTAGGTCAAAAATGTTGACCCCGGATCGGGATCGGATTTTATTGGTTTTAATTGCAGGTCCCAACCAGCCTGCGACTGTGATTGTTTCAACATCCCAAGTCGAGGGCGGCATTTGACGCATCAGCCGAATCATGGCATCAAGATGGTCTTTTGTCGCGGTGTTGTTGTCGATGAAGATAACGCCGAGATCAACAAGGAGTGTGCGGTATCCAGACTCGAAACCCAGTGCCGCAGCAACCCGCTCTCGATTGGCCTCTGAGTCTGGAAGACTCTCCAGTAAGACGACCCAGTATTGCGCAGCGAGTATGGGCAGGTGTGGGGCCTGCTCGAGATCAAAGTGCTGTCGTGAAAAATATTGGGGGTACTGTGTGGCCAAGGGAGCCAGTGAGGAGAAGAGTTTCTGTCTGGCGGTTGATGAAACGAGCCCGCTGCGAAGATCGGCTTGAATCGCTGTCAGGCACCCCAGTATTTCCTCTCTTACTGGATCATTTTCTTGCAGCGTTTTGCCGAGATCTTGGTTGTGTTGAGCAAGCAGCGTTTTCAGTCTTGTGATTCGAGAGGGAAAACCGATTCCCTTCATCCAAAATAGTTGTCCGTTCTTTCCACCGCTGATCAGATCGCGGACACCATCTCCATCCCAGTCTGCCAATTCAGGAGTCGTGTCGTCTCCGTTCAGTTCGCGAATGCTCAAGTTTTTACCGTCGCTCCATTTCAATTGTTGTCCTGAAGCAAGGCCAGGACCTGATGCATTTGCAGCGTGACGATATAGCGTCACACTTCCCCAATTCAGGCCAAGTAACATATCGAGTTGACGGTCGCCATCAAAATCCAAAAGCCGAGGATGTGAGTTGTAGGCGATTCGGATGTCACAAAATGGTTCACCCTTCGAGAACTCGAGTTTGTTTCGTGAACTCGTATTGCGATGCCATTGCACGATTCCGTCAAAGGAACCAGTGACAAGATCCAGTTTTCCATCTTCGTCCCAATCGGCCAGGTCGAAACGTCCATCGCAACCGGCTTGGACCTCAATGGTGCTGCCGTCCTCTTCAAAAATTGGTCGCTGAATTGAACCAATGTTTTTGTGGACTGTTATGAGTTGCTTGGAGTGACCTACAACAAGGTCTGGTAATTCTGAGCCAATCAATTGGGCCAAGGCGATGCCTGTGTATCGCTTTCCCCACTGCGATTTTTGGCCAGCTGAAAGCATTTCTTTCGCTTCCAGTCTTGGGCGAGTCGGAGTCCCACTGTTTTTGAATAACCAAATTCTGCCAACGCCATCACCGGCAAGAAGATCGAGGTCACCGTCTTGATCCCAGTCATAGCAACGCACTGCTGAGTGATTTTCCAGTTTGATCTTGGTACCGCTGCACTCGAGCGGTTTAGGGTCGCTGTACGTCATCGTTGACGTTGTGCTGCCTTTTGCAGCTGCAACCAATCCTGGAAGTCCGGGAATGATGAGCAGGTACAGTAAAGCCAGATTGAAAATGACCCAGCGCTGATAGATGAAGGTTTGCATACCAAGGAGGGGCTGTTGATCGGAGGTGTGGCGATGTAGAGGAGCGAATCGCCCCAGCATCACCCGATTATAAACTACGACGCAGTTGCACTGATATTCGTGTTTTCGCGTGGTTTGAAAGGCTGTGATGATCCTATGAGTTTGATCTTAGGAGGGCTCAATGAATTGAGGCTGCTACTTGGGTCGATGCATCTTCTGTCGAGGGTCCAAGCACGACTTCAAATGAGAGATTGCCTATTGGCTATGATTCAACGCGGGCAGATATCTTGATCGCATGACTGCAGTACCTGCGGCGATTAGTCACGCATTCCCGTCGCGACGTTCGCAAGCGACTGTTGTTTCGGCACCGAGCCTTGCGGTGTTGTCGGATTCAGTTTTTTTGCGGACTAGTTTATAGGGGGGCATCCAGTGAGCGTCCCGAAAGCTGCATTATCGTTGCCGCGAGTATTGGGGGATCTTGTTGCGACATGGTTCAATTAGTAACGAGCGACGAGAGTGCCGGTCGGTACGGAGGGGATATGCCCTTCTCGAACTGCGTGGCACGATTAAGATACGCCTGTAGCACCAATGTTCGTTCGCTGACGAGCGCGGCAGGCGTGAAAAAATAGCTCGTTTGGTCTGAATGAGACCCGTCTTCGGCGGGCTGCATTTGAAATCCGAGGATGATCGAGCTGGGAACAATGAATTATACAGAGATTGAGTTGAGATGAGACAAAGCGACAAGATTCGAGAAAGCATCGCCCCGTTGAATGAACGCTTGCGTTCACATCCTCTTTATGACGCGATGCGTACGGTAGAGGATGTTCAGATATTCATGGAGAATCATGTCTTTGCCGTTTGGGACTTTATGACGGTTCTGAAATCATTGCAGCGAGCTCTGACGTGCGTGGACACCGTCTGGGTTCCATCAAGCAATCCAGGGGCAAGGCGGTTGATTAATGAGATCGTCCTGTGCGAGGAGAGTGATGACGACGGGGAAGGTGGCTACGCCTCGCACTTTGAAATGTATCTGAGAGCGATGGAGCGGTGTGAGGCGAACACAACTGAGATTGAAGAGTTCGTTGTTGCCTTGAGGAATGGAACCGGACCGTTGATCGCTCTGGAAAACGCCCGCATTCCGGATTGCACTCGACAATTCGTGTATCGAACCCTGTCGACCGCGACCCACTCACAAAGCTGTGAACTCGCAGCTTCATTCGCCTACGGACGTGAGCATTTGTTGCCGGAGGTGTTTGAACGCGTGATCGAGGAAGTTGGAGACATAGGTAGCCAGCGGCTCGGTTATTTTGTTCATTACTTGCGGAGGCATATTGATGTGGATGGAGATTCACACGGTCCGATGGCGGAACAGATGATCATTCATCTTTGCGGCGAAAGTCCTCTTCGCTGGCAACTCGCCGAGCAGGCGGCGGTCAGGGCTTTAGAAGCAAGGATCAGGCTCTGGGATGGCGTTCTTGCACAAATCGAAACGTGTCGTTCAGCACGCCCTGTAGAGCAGGTTTTGGAAAAGCGAAACGACCGCTTTCTCGAAGCGGCTATCCGGCTGGGTTGGATCGATGGGCTCAGTACGGACGAAATCGGCAAGCAACTGCAGATGTCAACAGAGCAAGTCGAGGCAATCGTCACTGGTGGTGGAGAAATCGCCGGATAGTTCGATGTCATCCGGCTTGTTGGACCGGCATGCTTATGCACGCTTGTTAAGACGGCTTCCGGCGCTGAACGATAAGTCCAGTCGTTGGAGGTAGCTGTGAATTCTCAGAGGCAGTTGAAGTCAGAAATCCGTGTTCGCTTCGGTCAGGTCGATTTCCTCAATCCAAATGTTGCGATAGCGAACATCGTGGCCCTCGTTTTGCAGTTTTAATCCACCTGGCACATCTGTGATTCCACGGCCGCCATCGTTGCCACCGTCGATGCCTGAATTGGGGCCTCCCCAAACCTGGTTGATCTGGACGTTGGAGTGAACCTTCTTACCGTTGAAGTACATCGTGACCATCGCTTTTTCCGTTCGCTTTCCGCCTTTGAAGCGTGCTGCACGAAACATGATGTCGTAGGCGTTCCATGTGCCGGTGCCATTGTAAACTTCGTAGGGCGATTTTGATTCGTTGATCACAGCGGCCATGCCGTGCGAAGTTTTGTCACCGTCGAGAACTTGGATCTCATAGCGGTTTTGTAAGTAGACGCCACTGTTACCACGGTTTTTGGCCACCAGGAATTCTATATGGAGGCGAAAGTCACGATATTTCTTCTTGGTAACGACGTCAGATGTGCCGTATTTTCCTCCCGCCGCTGCCGGGTCATCTGTCATCATGACCGTGCCTTCAGCAACCGGATCGTCAACGATCTTCCACTTGATCGGCAGCGATGAACTGAACCGAGGGCCTTTCCAGTAGGTCCACTTTGCATCAAGCATTTCTCGTGAACCATCAAAGATGACTTCAGAGTCGGGAACGGGTTTGGCGCCCACACCGATATTTTCGTCTGCTTGCAGGTATGGCGTATAAAACAGTGCTGCTGAAAGAAGCACCAACTTGTGCACGCGAATCTGTTGGTTGGGCATGTTAGTCCTCATGGCGATGTAGAGTTTTGTTCGCGGTGGGTATGCACGGTGGGTATGCACGGAGAAATGACAACGCTTCAATCGTTGCATGATAAGGATAACCAACCTGCAGATGATTTTGGGCGGTGAAGCATCTGTTTTTCAGAATGCTGTGAAATGAGAAGCGGTTCGTAATATTGTGCAGAATTGTTGGAAAATAATTGACTGTCCTGAAGCACGCGAAATACGTTGCTGGTGGTGGTCATTGAAGGCAGGGGGGCATCGAAGCAACATGCCATGTTACTAACGTTGTGAGTTGACACTTTGAGGGGCAGAGTAGGGATTCTCTGCTTCTGCAGATGCCGAGCTGTTCCCTTCACGTGATCTTAGTGTGGCTCACCGCCATGTTGGTTTCACCGTGTTGTGCGTCCACCAAAGGCGACTTGGTTGGAACGATCGTGGGTTTAGTCAGGGGACTACTACAGACCCGTCGCTGGATGCGCGTTTTTTGATGTCCGCGTTATTTGAATATCATGTGGATTCCGGGAGCCACTCTTTCACGGATATGGATCAAATGGACTGCTGTGGTGATCGTTTTTTACATTCTGGACTACGGCTGAAATGGTCTCGCCGGCTTGCGATTCGCTCGCTGAGCCTGATATCCTGTGGTTGTGCCCGATCATTGCGGAATTTGCTGACGAAAGCTGCTATCGAGCGGGGCAAATGCAGGGACCGTCATTTCGGCATGTCTGCTGGCCCGCGTGCGTTGAGCAGCGCTCTCAAGCAGTGTTCCCAAGGGTTGGCTTCGGCTTTTCGCGTCGTTGGGCGCTTCAACGTGGACTGGAATGATTTGCGTTGGCCGGTTATGACAAAAGGCTCAGTAATGACAGAGAGTCCAGTATGCCGGCGTTTGTTGTGAGCATTGTGGAATTCTAAGCACTGGAGTGGATAAAAATGACTGAAATTGCGTATCACTCATCAAGCGAGTTGCAGGAGCGAATCACGCCGACAGAAGTGTTGGAGTTGCTTCGGGAAGGGAATCAGCGTTTCCAAAATGGTGATCGATTGCCTCGCGATTACGCTGCACTGATCAAGGCAACATCTGGGGGGCAGACGCCTTTGGCAGCAGTGCTCGGGTGCATTGATTCACGTGTGCCTGTCGAATTGGTATTTGACCTTGGAATCGGGGATGTGTTCAGCATTCGTGTAGCTGGAAACATTTCCGGCAGCAAATCCTTGGGCAGTATCGAATATGCGGTGGCAGTGGCCGGAGTGAAGTTGCTGTTGGTTCTCGGCCACACTCGTTGCGGCGCTGTGACCTCCTCGGTCAAATTGCTGGGCGAGAAAATGGATGTGACAGAGGCAACCGGATGCAAGCACCTGCACAAAATCGTCGATGAGGTAGCGCCCTGTCTCGAGGAAAGTGATTTTGTTGCCTTCAAGGCGATGGACGCTGATGCACAGACTGCATTTGTGGATGAAATTGCCCAGCGGAATGTCATGCGGGCTGTTGATCAAATGCTTCAGCAGAGTGATGTTGTCAAGCAGGCTGTCGACGAGGGTAAGCTGATGGTTGCCGGGGCGATGTACGATGTTGAAACGGGTGCTGTCAATTTCCTGACAGTTTGATTGACTGCCTTAACATAAGTCGACGACTGGCAGATCAGTCGCTCAGGGTAACTGATCTGTCAGCGTGTTGACTCGCGTTGGATTCTTTGAGTCCGAGTCGTGTGATGAAATGAAGTCCACGGCCAAAGCACCAATTCGCCCAAAACGGATAAAGTCCAAGTTGGGTGCGATATTCTTTGCGTTCCAGTCGCAGTTCTTCAAAGGCAACATTCCATTGTTCGGGACGCCAGTAGTTGTGCGGCAGTTTCACTCCAAAGCGACGATTACCCACCTCATCCATGAAGCGTAGGGTGGGGCGGGCCAGTAAGCCACATACCAGATGGTCTTTGATCATCACACCTTTGCAAGCGACTCGGGCAGCTTCGCGCAACAGGATCATTGGATCTTCGGTGTGGTGTAGCACGTCCGAGAATAGGACGTAATCAGTTGTGTCGTTCTCTGCGGGAATGGTGCGGCCGTCAAACTCTTCCACAGGGATCTTGGTGTCCTCTCTCACAAGGGTGTCAAACCCTCTGAATCTTAGTGTCGGTTTTCGAGCGATGATTGCCGCCGCCAAGCCGCCATCGCCTGAGCCCACATCGAGGACCGTGGATTGAGCAGGAATGAGTTCAGCAAAATGATTCGCCAGCACGTTCAGTCGCCGTGATTTGACGTAGCTTTCGTGAATCGTTTCGATGCCCATGTCGTGCTCGTAATCAAGTGATGTAAGGGCGGGTTGGCTAGCTTTTCAATTTTCGGTGAATTGCCAGCGTGTCAGAAATTCCCGATCTTTGATCAGAAATCCATCGGAGAGTACAACGGGCGGTGCCCATGTGGGGCTCTTTGAAACACGATAACTTGCGACCTCTTTCGTGTCCGTACCTGTAGCAGAAAAAATCTTCAGTTCGCCATCATTGATTAAGGCAAGGATGTGGCCAGGGATCGACAGAAATGTCACATTTTGACCGGATCTCCCACGGCTCTGCCATTTGATTTCACCATGGTCCGGGTTGAGGCAAAAGAGCTGGCCGCTGTTGTAATGGGAAAATCCATAAAGTAGCCCGTTATTCAATACGGCCGTGCTCATGTCGAGGGCCACTTTGGGTTGATGCCAATTCTCTGTAACGTGCCAGCCATTGTCTGTGAGTTCTGGCTCAAAACTGTGGATGCCCCGATTTTCTCCTCCCAGCAAAATACGATCCCCGTTGAGCGTCGGAGTCGGCATGTTCTGATTATGGCCTTCATGGGGAAACGGTTGGGTCCAAAGACGTTTTCCCGATGCAACATCGACCCCGCACAACGCATTGTGATTCCAGTCGATAATTTGACTTACACCAGACAACTTGGCGACCAATGGAGACGAGTAAGAAGTTCCGTCTGTTCCCTGAGTCCAGACTTCGTTTCCACTGCTTGTATCTAAAGCAACCAGCGTTCCCTGATCATCATTCCCAAAGTGAACCACAATCAAATTGCCGACAATGATGGGTGATGCTGAAACGCCCCAGTAAGGATGGCTTTTAGGAAAGCGGCCATTGTAGTCACGCTTCCAAATGAGGCTGCCGGTCTCGGTGTCCCTGGCGATCAAGGTGCCCGTAATGCTCAGCGTAAACAGTCGACCGTCGGCTAGGACAGGACAAGATTTGGGGCCTTTGCCATGTCGCTCTCCTCCACCGCCCATTTTGAATGGTGTTGGGGCACTTTGCTGCCAAAGTACTTTGCCGTTATTTAAGTCGAGGCACAATGCAACTTCCCGGTCTCCCTGTCTGGCGTGTTGATAAACCCGCCCCTTGGTGATCAGGGGCGACCCATAGCCCTCACCGACCCGAACTCGCCAGCGTTGTTGTAGCTTGTCTGGCCATGTTGGTGGTGGTTGGAAATCATCGACCCAGCCATTGCGTTCAGGACCAAGCCATCCGGTCCATTGGGGCTCGGCTGTCCACGCAAACGGAATGAAAAGTGTCAGAATGCCAGCCGCCGTAATGCAGTGAATGTGCCGATTTCTATGATGCATGATGAGAGCCATGACGTGTGATTGAGTTTGGGAGAAACCGAAGGACTCAGAGCAGGTGTTTTTCTTTTTTTGAAAATATTGCCATTATGTTGTCCGATTATTTGGGCGAATTGTACTCTCCCTATTAGTGGAGAAGTGAATTGTAGCGAATCGCGATTTCGATGCGGCGTGGTGACTTTCGGGGCACAGGGACGGTCGCCACCGTTAGCATCGGATGTTGGTGAGCACGGTGTGGGGC
>NZGD01000149.1 GCA_002690925.1 Rhodopirellula sp. | reverse complement strand
GAGGCCCCGCACGCGCACTGGGTGGGATTCTCGCCTGACAACCGTTTTGCATTCGTCCCTGACTTGGGACTCGACAAAGTAGTGATTTACAAGATTGAGCCGAAAACTGCGAAGCTTACAGTACATGGCTATGGCGAGGTACCAGCCGGTGGAGGTCCACGGCACATGAAGTTTCATCCCAATGGAAATATTATCTACGTGCTCAATGAGCTCGCGCTCAGCGTGACGGTTTTTGATTACGACACTGATGAAGGCACAATGATCGCCAAGCAAACCATTCCCACGATTGCACCCGAATTACTACAAAAAGAAATATTCAAGAGTGCGTCTGAGATACGCGTGCATCCAAGTGGGAAATATGTTTATTCGGCAAATCGTGGCCATGACACGATTACCGCCTTCCGTGTTGACCAAGCCAATGGCGAATTGTCAGTCATCGAAGTCGAACCTGTCCGAGGAGCCACACCACGCAACTTCAACCTTGATCCCTCAGGCCGTTGGTTGCTTGCTGCCGGGCAAGATTCACACACGCTCGCTGCCTTCGCTATCAACACGGACACAGGTGAACTCACTTACAATCGCAGCAACGTCACCGCGCCCTCTGCGATCTGTGTTCTGTTTCAGCACGAGTGAGTGCGGAGAGAAGATGCCACAAGTTTCGAGCCGGGTAATTGCGGATTGTGATGCTGCTGTTCGGTTGAGGCTTATCTAGGTGAGCGTGGCAACCAATCCTTCGGTGGCGCAACGCAAATTCGACGCCGCAAATTCGACGCCGCAAATTCGACGCCGCAAAGTCGACGCCGCAAAGTCGACACCGCAGAGTAATCGAAGCTGCACGATCAATGGAGCGATCCATCGCCTCACCAGCTACCGCGGCACATGAGTGCGACTTTTCAGTGATAGCGAAAACCGGTCATCCATCTTGCGAGCTTTGACGGGATGCCGATATCGAATAGAAACGCACATCAGATCAAAGCACTGATCTCGCTGCCTTCTCGAGCACGGCCGTGCAGCAGCGCAAAGCAATTCAGCCCCGCATCGCTTTTCGCACATCGGATCACTTGGCGACTTGGATCCTGTTTTCCACAGTCCGCACACCGGGCTCCAGTTGAACCAATAGCTGGCTCATGCGGCGATCACGTTCGCTAGCGACCACACCAGTAAGAATGGCGGAGCGTCCTTCCATCCTAACCCGGATGCCGCGAAGGGCAGGTTTCCCAGCCAGCTGACTGAAACGCTCAGTTGCAGCCTGCTGAATCATCTGCGGCGACCTCGGCGCGACCTCAATTGCTGACCGCAAGCGTGTACGGATAGCGGATTGAGAGGTTTGACCGCCTCCATTGTTGAAAGCGTTAAAAAGGCCCCCCAAGCCACCAAACCCACCGCCTCCAAATCCACCGAAACCGCCTCCTGAAGAAGCATTGGTCCCACTACCTTGACTTGAACCAATGCTGGTCGCGGTAGCCGAGCCGACGCCAGCAGAACGATCCACGCCCGAAAACGCTGCATCGGATTCAGAAGTGTCAAAGGGATCTACGGCAGTCCCAGTCGTAGCAGTCTGAGCGTGAAGGGAAGATGCCATGGCAAGACAAATGAGCATTGCGGCAGAAATTTGAAAGCGGGCCATCAACCGGCTCCTTGTCGATACAAAGCGTTACGAACGGAAAAACTACTGTCAATACTTTCGTTAACGGCCAGTCTAACGCTTGATCCGTTGCTTTGCTTTACAAAATTCTTGCGGAACGCCCAAGACACGGAGGGTTATGTCGAATAAAACGGAGATCTAGAGTTTCGCGTTTCCATACAAGCAACAGAGCATTCCATGCGTCAGCCCATTTGCAAGTGGTTTTTTCTCCTCGCCCCTCTCGCAATTTGCGTCAGTCTTGGGCTTCATCAAGATTCCATGGGTGCCGACGAGGACACAACCCCGGGTGCACCGCGTCTGCTCCCCAAAGACACGTTGGCTTATATCCGAATCGATAATGTCGACGAAATGCGAACGGACATGGCGGACTCATCAATGGGTCGGATGATGAGCGATCCTAAGCTGAAACCCTTTGTCAGCGAGGTTTACACCTCGCTGAGTGATTTATTCGAACAATTTGGAGCCCAGATCGGGCTGTCACTCGAAGAGTTACTCGCCATTCCGACCGGCCAGGTGGCAGCGGCGGCGATGCCCGCCAACCTATCAGAACGGGACGAAGAACTTGTAGAAGACGAAGCGGACAGTGATTCACCAGAAGCGATTCGACGCAGAATCGAAAGAAAACGTGAGCAACAGAATGCAATAGCCGGAATCTTCATTCTTGAGGCGGGCAAGAATCTCGACAATATGATGTCGTTGGTGGATCGTCTTGAAGAACAAATGATCCAAGGTGGTTATGTTCGCCGCACAAGCAAGGTCAAGGGAACGACCATTGTCAAATTACTGCCACCGCGACAGGGACGACCAGAAATTGAGTATTTCACCAAAGATGACACCCTGATTTTTGGGATCGGTCACGACACGGCGGCGAAATCACTGGAGCAGTGGACCGGCACGAGCGAGGAAGACTCACTTGCAGACCGTGCCGATTTCACCTCATTGATGTCTCGATGCATCGGAGCAGAAGAAACCCGTCCCCAATTGACGTTCTTCTTTGACCCCTATCGCTTCGTTGAGCGGATCGTCAATCGCGGCGGTGCCGCTGCCCTTGTTTGGCCGCTCGTGGAAAATCTTGGTGTTAGCAAAATCCGCGGCATTGGTGGAAGCAGTTTTCAAGGTGGAGAAATATTCGAAGACATTGCACACATGCACATCCTGCTGGATCCGCCGCGAGATGGGATGTTCGGCGTATTGCGTCCAGAAACGGGTGACACAACGCCACCCAAGTGGGTACCCGATGACGTGTCAGGTTACTTGACTCTTAATTGGGATTTCGAACAGACCTATGACAATCTGGATAAGCTGATTGCGACATTCCAAGGCGCCGACCCAATGAAGCGGTTTGTTGAGGAACCAGCAAAACAAGCCGTTGGGATTTCCATCAGAGAAGACATACTAGAGAACTTGACTGGTCGATTTGTCACCGCCAGTTGGATGGAACCACCCGTCCGCTTGAACAGCCAAACACGACTGTTTGCCCTTGAACTCAAGGATGGCCTGAACGCTAAAGGAGTGATCGCTAAGATTCGCGACAAACGTCCCAACGACCTTGAGGTAGAGACCATCGGAGGCGTGGTCGTTTACGGCCCCAAGAGCCAGCGTCAGCGGAATTTACCTGATAATTTCCGCCAACCAAAACCCGGCGTAATCATCCTCGGCAAATGGATCATCTTCAGTGACAGTCGCAAGCTGCTTACCCGTGTGACGCAGGCCAATGCTGACTCAATGCCGCGTCTTGTCAACGTTCCCGAGTACGATTTGGTGAGCAGTGAACTAGGTGGAAAGCTGGATGGCGAAACCCCTTTCCTTGTTTCATTCATGAGGGGGGCTGACTCCATAAGACAAGTTTATGACTTGGCAAAATCGCCAGAAACCCTGAGGTTCATGCGTTCCTCCGCAGAGAACAATCCTTTCCTCTCGAGAATGCTGGGCCTACTTGAGAAGAACGAACTACCAGACTTCGAAGAATTCGAGAAGTACTTTGCACCGACCGGCAGCTTCGCCTACGATGAAACTGGTGGCATGCACTTTGGTTGGTTTACTCTCAGGGCAGATGACTGAAACCATCGTCATCCGGCATGACTAGGCCGCGTCAACCTGACAGCAATCCCATGCCCTGCATAATAAAAAAGACACCACGTTGGAAACAATCATCCAGCGTGGTTTTTTGATGACTTGAACTCCCCCCCAAACTATCGGTATCGAAACCTCAAATGTGGAAGATGGTATCGTGGACGCCTCGTGAAGAGAGGACATCATTCACTCACGCCCCAATTAGAAGGAACATCTGACTATCGGCAGGATAAACCACACTGTTCCAGCTCACGGTGTTCCAGCTCACAGTGTTCCAGCTCACAGTGTTCCAGCTCACAGTGTTCCAGCTCACCGCCTTCCATCTTGCCCCTCTCCGTCTCCTCAGGCTAACAACTCGTGTCTCTAAATCCATCGAATAGCATTCTCTCAATCACCCTGGGCATCTTGGTGGGTGCGTGCGTGCCAACTCAGCTGATCGTAGCTGAGGAACGCTCCAGTCAAGTTCAAAAACTTGGGACCTACTCGTACGAACCCAAACCCGATGACGCGGCTTTCGCGAAGTTCAACCCTCGCCTCGCACCCAAACCAGGCCCCCTTTTACTTCGACAAGGAGACCGACTTGCAATCGTTGGCGATTCAATCACCGAACAGAAGATTTACTCTCGCATCATTGAAACCTATCTAACGGTATGTGTGCCGCAATTTGCAATCCAAACACGCCAATATGGCTGGAGTGGAGAACGAGCCGAGGGTTTCCTGAGACGCATGGATCGCGACTGTCTGAGATTCAAACCAACGATCGCTACACTGGCCTACGGCATGAACGATACTCGTTATCGCCCTTTCGACGTACTGAACGGCAAGTGGTACCACGACCACTACAGCGAGGTGGTTGCAAAATTAAAGGATTCAGGTGCTCGAGTGGTCGTTGGATCACCGGGCTGCGCCGGTAAGATTGCCAGTTGGGTCAAGTCGAGAAGTGGCACTCTGGACGAACACAACCTGCACCTCTGCGCGTTGCGAGACATTGCTTTACAGGTCGCGGAGGAACAGAACGTAGCCTTTGCCGATATTTTTTGGCCGATGTACCAACAACAGATACTCGCTGCACGAAAATATGGAACAGCCGAAAAACCATATGAGATTGCTGGCCGTGATGGAATTCACCCGGGAGGTGCGGGCCACCTGTTGATGGCCTATGCGTTCTTACGGGCCATGGGCCTGAATGGTGAAATCGCCACGATCAAATTTGACTACCGGGCGGATACGGCTACAACAAGCGAAGGACACAAAATAGAGGGATGCGAAAAAGGTATCATCAGGCTGACAAGCCAACGCTACCCATTCTGCGCGGATGGCCCGATCGATCAGGACGATTCCATCAGGTCCGGCATGTCACTTGTACCATTCGACCGAGATCTAAATCGCTTCATGCTCCATGTTTCAGGATTTGACGCATCCAGGGCAAAAATCACATGGGGGCTACACTCCGCCGTCGTTTCTGGAGAGCAACTGGCCAAAGGCATAAATCTGGCGATGCTATTCCCAAGAAACCCATTCAACACCGCATTCAACGCAGTGGATTCAGCAGTGGCCGCCAAACAAGCGTTTGAAACGCAACAGATCAAAAAAGTTTTTCATGGCAAGGAAGGAAAACAGGACATGGTAGCAGCGGTTGCACGTACCGAAAAAGAACGTGCCACGCTGGTCGCCAAAATTGCTGCGGCTAAATCTTCTGTAACTCACCAACTGAGCATCCAGCCTGTGGAATGAGTCCGTGTAGACAAGCAGGCCGACATGCGTTGCAACCTATTCAGTTCAAGTACATCTCATTCAATTTGCAGTGTCAATTCAATCAAGTCGTTAAGCAAGTACCCTGCGTTCCCGATGTTTTAGGCAAATCATTGATTTCAGGGAGTGATGATCACATCGCCATCCCATAGCTAGATTTCGTCTACGAAGGTGAGGCTTTGACGATATACGGCACCTTGCAGGGCCATCAGTCTTGAAGCGGCGCACCGGTGTTCTGCACGACGCATGATGTCGATCGACATTCAGAATCATTCATCGACAGGTGCCGCCCGCAGATGCGATCACTCACAACACCCTGGTTGGCCAATCCGGGTCACAATGGTGTTCGCGACAGCCCGGCACCCATACGAAGAGATTGCCGTGAGATGTAAAACCTACCTTGGATTGAATCGCTACCCCCAGGTCACCATCGCGAACATTGATTTCACTTTGGAGCTGAAACAACTTGAAACCGAGAACGCAAACTTTTTAATTCCCCCGTAGAGCAATCTTTGCATCGGGTATGACCATCAGATTCAAAGCTTGTTGACTCATGACATGGCCCCCGCCCGCCGCACTACCGTTCCTAGATGCAAACATGCTGGTATGAATCAGCTTCACCTCGCTGGCTGGCTCACCGTGTAAATCTCATTCTCTCGGATACAACACTTCCCGGAACTACGCGGCAGGCAAAGCGACTGCCGACACCTGATGCTGTCATGCGGCATACCCGATAGTTTGTGTTTCAACGCGTAGCGCTGCAGATCAGGTCGTGATCCGTTTAATGACCTGGCATTGATCCTCGAGTCGAGATCGGCACTCATTCGCGTAAGCACCTGGTGGAGGACTAACACATCCACGTTGACTTTGCGGAGCGAAATCAAGCCGATCCTGATCGATCCAATTTTGCTCTTCCCCCACGAACGAAGTCACGTTTGAAAGTAAATCAATCCCGCAAGTACGGGATCTCTTATCATGCGCGGCTGTCGTTACTCTTCGAAATGGATACGCGCCAGTCCCTATGCGGTAGCCACGATGATCAATTGGAAATCACCCCAGACTCTCGGCACATTGCCCTGAGCTATCCAAAACAGCTGCTAAAGTGCATTCCAGCAGCAGGCTTCCACTGAGGAAGGACGACTGCATCCCGCTCAAGATCTGCATCTGAAGAGATCACAAGTCACAGAGCCCTGTCGACTTTTTTAGATTACATTTTTTTTCGCAAGGATGTACTTCAGCATCACCAAATTTTCTTGATGGAGTCTGCAAAGCTTTTGAACAAATTTGGCTTAGGAGCAGGGTCGATCTGCTTAGGCACTTGTGTCGCGACTCTTGGACTTGTATCGAAGTCATCACGTCCAACGTCAGAACGTGCCGAAGTGGTGTCCACAGCCCCTACTGTCCTCACCGTGGCTTGAGCAACCTGACGAGCATTTGGCGGCGTCCCCGCTCGCGAAATAGCGACAAAATCCTGCGGCGTGAAGTCAGTACTTGCCGGCACGTGCTCCGTTCGAATCCTTGGCTGCGGAACGTTGTTTAATTCAGCGATCACTCGCCGTGCTTCCACTTGACAACCTGTTTGTTGCAATACCGCAATATAAGCCTGAGACGTGGCAGTATCCTCCTGAATCGAAAGTGAATGAGAAAGCGCCCACTTTGCTTCCTCCAACAACCCCGCGTCAAGCAGATTCATCCCCAATCGTGATGCAAGGCTAGCGTTGTCTGGTTGTCCCTGCACCGCAGCACGGCGTAAGCAAAGTGCGGTTGCTTCATAAAACTTAGTGGACGAATTCTGGTTCAGATAAATCGACGCCAATAAATCAAGCCCTTGCGCTGCTTCAGCGCTGCGAGATGCAATTCCGGCCAACGCAACACGCGCCGCATCAAGGTAGAGATCAGCCGCATCACTGCCCGTCAACGTATCGCACGGCGTCCCGTGCAGAACATCAGTGCTGTGAGAACTTGCCATCCGTGCAATCACATCACCGTCAGCTGTGTCATAGACGCTGGAAAACTCATGAGCTTCACGGATGGCAGTACAAGCAAATTGAAGCCATCTGATCGCGTTCTGACGGCGGATCCCTAGCTGCGCTTTGGTATCCTCCCACTCCTCTAGGTCAATGCCTTCGGCCACAAAACGAAAAGCCTCCCATACGGTGGACTCTGCCGAAAGCCAATCACCTGATCTGTATTCAATCATTCCACGATCGACCAGCACCCTTGCACGGCCTGCAAGAGCAGACGCACTGCCTGACCCTGGGCAACGACCATCTTGGCTCAAACCAGAACTTGATACCGTAGTAGCGTCGCTTTGCTGTAATGGCGTTGCAACGTCCGATTCAACGGCGCTTTTCAGCACCACATGAGTACGATGCTTCGTTGTACTACTTGCCGCTCTTAACTCCAAACGCTCAAAAACCATCTTGGTCTTCCAAGTGGTCCCTGAAAATTCAGCATCACTACCCGTACCCTGTTCAGTTGTTAGTGCATCTGAAGGGGTAATGGAAAGACCACGAATACTGGGTAAACGCCGTGGCGTTTGCCGCGACAAATTCTGTGACCCTTGCCACACTTGTTGAGAAGTGATGCCCTGCGAAAAACCATCACTCCTGTTTGGTTCTGACGCCAGCCCGCTCATCACTGACAGGCAACACACGAGTGTAAATGCTACTGCAAAGGATCTCCGGGCTCGACGCGGGCATTGCTTGGTAGTCATTTTGCGTTTCCATTGCGATATCAGCGAAAACACCACCTAAGGTGCCCCAACATTACAGATCGGACTACCGATGCAACTAGTACCGCTAAACCTAAACTCGATGTTCGCTACAGACAGCAGCCCCCTGAGAAACCGGAAGAATCGTTACATCTTCGCTTGTGGATGTGAACTCAACGACTGGCAAACCCCACATCTGGTGATCTTGAGCGAAACAAACCATCGGTATTGCCAAACCCTGTTTGCTATCAACCCTTGCGTCGACTTCACATATTCCCCGACGACTAGCTCACAAACTGAAGCCAAGTAGTGCATCCAGATCCCGAATTAAAAGCCCAGACTTACCCCAAAAAATACTTTGATGCGAGCAACCTCGGATACGACCTGCCCAGCCCCCCCGTGACTTGAGGGTCCCAAGAAAGTCGTAAACCAAAGCAAAGCAAAACCGCTCGCCGACGATCCTCCCTAGGGTTTGGGGATAACTTGCTCGGCTTTTCGGGTCCAGAAGTTCCGTGCTGCGCGTACAAAGGGTACGTGACGCTGCAACTCAGCAGCGGGCAACCTCTTCAATCGTTCTTCATAGTCTGCCAGCCATCGGCGAAAAAACTCGACAGACTTTTTCGTTACTCGCGGCTGGCCCTCAAATTCAATGTACCAAGGAGCACTCATTGCAGCACGAAAATGATCTTCATACAGAGTCACCACGCGGATCGTGACCCAGCCACTTTCTCTAGCATTCACAGGCGGAAGAATGCCACCGGCCTTTGCGAATTCATCAAGTCGTGCACTGTAATGAACCGTCCCATTGTGGATCACCTCCAGGTATTCAACAGGATCCCGGACCGCCAACTGCAACTCCGCCTGTAACACCAGAGTTTCTCCGGGCCTTGCCTTGAAGACATGCCCCGGCAATTCGCCCCCGAGCATAGGACGTAGCAGCGGTCCATTCGTCGCAACACTCTGCCCATTCCATGCCGCATTCCACCACTCGATCTCAGATTCGACTTTCGTTGCTTTGACTGGACCGCTGT
>NZGD01000148.1 GCA_002690925.1 Rhodopirellula sp. | reverse complement strand
GGAGCTGAGTCAACTATTTCCCTCCCACAATATTTTGGTGTGGGAGTCGGTTGGGGACTCAGTCCAGTATCTGGCATCGAGCTTTGGCACATTTGGCGAAGTTCATATTCTCGGCCATGGCAGTGACGCGCGACTCGAATTGGGAGACGTAATTCTCAGCTCCGAGAACGTGGCATCTGGGAATACCTTTCTTGATGCGTTAGGCGATTCACTGGATCCAACCGCGGCGGTCTATCTGTATGGTTGTGAGGTAGCCGCGACGACGACAGGCAAGCAATTTGTCTCTCAATTAGCTGATGTGTTGAAACGTCCAGTTTTTGCCTCTGTCGACGTTACCGGAAACTCCTTGCAGGGGGGCGACTGGAATCTTGAGTATGTGGCGGGTCATGCAAGCGCTTCGCAGCACAGTTCCAACACTTTACATCTCTCAGATTCACAGTTTGCCAATTTACTCGCGACGGTGACAAGTACAGCTGCGGATGAGGATCTGACTCTTGACGCAGAGGACGACACCTACATTTTCCTGGACTCTTGGGGTCAGGACACGATTCAAGAGACAGATTCAGGTGGCGAAGATACGATCGATTTCTCGGATGTTACTTCGCCTCTAACTTTTTATATCGATGGAACGGATGATGCTCCCCTTCATGATGTTTACGACAATTCTGATGACAGTAATCACCTCGATGCGACTAATGTTGAAGTTGCCATCGGTGGGACAACGACAGACACTCTCGACTACACGCACTTTGACGAGCAAGCGATTGTAGATCTTGGATCGGGTGAAGCCTCAGGCTTCAGTTCGTTAACAAAGATCGAAAACATCACCGGAGGGGATGCCAGTGACACGCTAACTGGTGACGATAGCAGCAATACGATCAAGGGAGGTAAAGACAGTGACACCATCACCGGCGCTGGTGGAGCCGACGATTTGTATGGAGACGACAATGCAGACACCTTCATATTCGAAGATACCTGGGGTGTTGACCTTGTTGACGGAGGCTCTGGAGATGACACACTCGATTTTACGGAGGTTTCCACAGCCAGCCCATTGGCTTTTGCGATTTCTGCTGACAATGAAGTGGTCGTGGCTGATGGTTCGGGGAATGAGGCGTCGGCTTCGAATGTTGAGATTCTGTTCGGATCGAATGAAAACACGCTTCTCGATTTTAGTGCAGCCGGCAGCGGCGTAACCATCGACCTGGGGACTGGCGATGCGTCCTACGACTTCCAAGTGTTCGGTATGCAGAACATTACCGGATCGCAGCATGCGGATGAACTATTCGGGGATGACGGCGATAACACTCTGACTCCTGGCGGCGGTGACGACACAAGTGATGGTGGAGCAGGAGACGACACCTACGTATTCACGGACGGATGGGGAAGCGACACGGTCAATGAGTCTGATCATCTGGACGTGGCGGATCCCGGAATTGACACGCTTGACTTCTCGCTGGTGACGACTGACCTGACAGTTCTCATCTCGGAGACGGGCGAAGTCTCTATTTCAGACTCAGCGGGTAATACTGTTACTGCTACTGGGATTGAATCAATCATCGGTGGCACGGGTAATGACACTCTCGATTATTCAGATTTCCCTGACCCCGTCATTGTCATGCTGCATTCTGGTGTCGTGACTGGGATTGATTCGGTAGAGAACTTCGAGAATGTGATCGGCAGTAATTATGAGGATGCTATAGCAGGAAACACTGGGGACAACGTTCTCAGCGGTGGCCCCGGGGACGACATCATTCATGGATACGCCGGTGCGAACACCCTTGATGGCGGTGATGGTGACGACAAACTGTACCACCGCCAAGACGCAGATTTCGAGTTGACCGACGGCGAGCTGAAAATCACAGACGGTGGTGGTGCAACCTCAACGACAAGTCTTGCCTCATTCGAGGAAGCCCTGCTGATAGGTGGCTATCTTGGCAATGAGATCGACGCAAGCGATTTCACCGGCACAAATGGGGTTACCATCGACAGCGGCTCCGAAGTCTACCTTGAGGATATCTACCCATCAGGCGTGGGATTCACCGACGACTCGTTCTACGATCTCTACGCTGATCCTGAAACTTTGCTTTCCGAGTTGAACTACGGAAACGGACTATCGATCGTGGCGGATGGGGAAGATGAACTCGAGATCGCCTTACAAAGCGGACTCGTGTTCGGAATTGATTTTGACGGCTTCTCTGCTTCATCCACGGTTCAAGATTTTCTGGATGCGATCAATGAAGCCGCGAAAGAAAACCACGCGCGGTTCTATGTTACTGCGGATGACACACGTAGTTCATTGATGTTCGCCGACCTTACCACTCGGCTGGATTACAAGTCCGATGATGGGACGATTCACCCGTTTGCCGGCGATACCGTTGAATTGGTTGACAACTACTACTCATCCGGTGATTCAGGACACATTTATTCGTACTCACCCACAACCACCTTCTCTTCTGATGCCGGCATTCAAACAGTGGCATACGGCGAAACGGTGCGTTTGGTGGACAACGAATTCCTTGGTGGATTTCAAAACAAAGTCTATACCTACATTGGCGTCGCTAGCGAAATCTCGCTCCAGCAGGAAGACTACCTAGACACGACACGCTGGGCTCCTCTTGAGCTGAATCTAGCGACGGCTGACTATAGCGACACAAGCGTTTGGACCAAGCATGGCACAACAAACTCGCTGTTTACAATCGCGGCGGCCAACGGTTCCGGGTTGGCGGATGCATTGCAAATCAACGGGGTCTCAGCTCGGGATCGAATCTATGCAATCGACGAATTGGGAGACCGCTCAGCAGATCTTCTCGTCACACTGTCCAACGGAGAGGCATATTACGTTGACCTCGCAGGGCTGGAGACGATTGAGGAGATAGCCGAAGAGCTGGACTTGCTGGATACGCGTTTATCCGTATCCATCGAGCATTCCTCCGCCGATGGGAGCCGATTTGTCTTCGTTGATGCCGCAGAGGGATCTGGAAACTTCGCAATTTCCAACGTGGGCAGTTCGACCGGGGGTGATACGATTGGGATCACCGGGAGTGCCACGACCACTGGCTCAACCACGTTCACAGGTGACTACCTCAAGGACGAGGCAAATCAAGCGGTTCATGTTGATGGCTATGGCGATAACGACGTGCTCATTGGATCTGCGACTGCAGCAAACGAATTCACTGGCGGCGGCGGAGAGGACACGATCACTGGCGGAAGTGCCACAGATACCTTGATCGAACGTGTTCATCACGATGTCGTGCTTACCAACACGGCTCTCTATGACAGCGAAAACAGCAGTCAGATTGTTGATTACACATTCACTTTGGTGGATGCGGTTGAGATAATCGGCGGCGATGATGGGGATACGCTAGATGCATCCGCATTCTCGAGCGGCAGTGTGACGCTTGACGGTGGTGACGGAGATGACAAGCTTTTCGGGGGCGATGGAGATGACTTTCTGACCGGTGGAAAAGGCATCGATACCTTGGATGGTGGTGCGGGAATAGACACACTCGTGGAGACGTCGAACACGAGAATGACTGTATCAGACAGTCCTTCGGGAAGCACCCACGATGCTGAGTTTGATGCAGGAGAAGGCACAAGCGAAACCACTACGCTGACGATTAGCGATGATGCAAGCGGATCATTCACGCTTACCTTTGACGGCGAGACTACCCGAGAGATAGATGTTGACACTTCGTCGCTGGAGCTTAACGCGGCCCTGGCTGATTTAGAGGCTCTGCACGCAGATGATTTAGTGGTGATTGATAATGATGCTGACTCTGGCAGCGAATACAAAATCATCTTCCGCAATAATCTCGCCGGCATGGATGTTCCCAACATCACCGCAAGCGACCCGAGTGCTGGTAGCGTAAATGTCACAACGGGTGACGGTTTCAAAGGCATCAACCAGCTCACAAGCATCGAGTCGATCGATCTCACTGGCGGAATGTTTGGTAACGATATCGACATAAGCGGCTTCAACGGGAATGGAACTGCAAGGATCGAGGGAGCGGCCGGGGACGACATCATTGATTCGGCGGCACCTTATCTCACGTATGTCACGGTTTACGGCAATTACGGACATGACACGATCACCCTTGACGGGCTTAGATCCGATCATGCTGACGGTGGCGGTGGCGTCGACACACTGCAGGTGACAGCTGATGCTGACATCTTTCTCACAGACAGCACCCTTACGGTCAGCTCTTACTCCTCCACTCTAGCGGAGTTCGAAGCAGCTGTTCTCAATGGCGGTGGATCCGCAAATACCATTGATGCGTCGGGGTTTATCGGAACGAATCTGGGAACAAGCACTGATGTCCTAGATAGTGAGTCGGGACTCGATTTAGCGCGCGGCAAATACACAAGCCTCATTAATTTTGAGGACGCCATCACGATCCAACACCTTATCGATACCGCCGATGTGCAACTCGATGACAGCGGAGACGACTTCACGATCCAAGTCGCACTGTCCACCGGTACCACGTCGACATACCCATTCGACGTTGATTCCTCATCCTCACTGCAGGATTTGTTCGACCTAATTGAGAATGAGATTCCTGACCTGAGTGTCGCTCTTAATGAGCCTGGAGACGCCTTGGTGCTTCAGCTTTCCGGTGCCAACGACGGAGATACCCTCACCATTGCTGATACCTCTGGCAGCAATCTCGCGGAGAGGCTTGGACTCGATACTACTGCTGCGAGAGCAGATGGATTCGAGGGTGGTTTATTTGTTGATTTTGATAGTGAGATCCTGATCACAAAGACCAACGGTGATTCCTTTCCAGTCGATTTTGATCAAGCATTTACAATTCAGAATGTTCTAGATGCGATCAACGAGTCGGACTTAGATGGACATGTCACCGCCACGTTCAACGATGGCGGAGAAGGGAAGATTGTCATCACGGACAATTCTGATGGCGACAGAGACTTAAGCATCACTGCCATGAACGGAAGCAGTGTTCTCGTCCAACTTGGACTCGGAACTTTAGATGACATCTCTGATGACACGGCGGCGATCAGGAGAGGACAAGGCATCGGAGTCGGAACTGTATCCATCGACGCCGGCGCTGCGGATGATGACGTTACGGGCTCGCCTGGTGATGATTCAATCACCGTCGGTGATGGCTCGGATCAGGTTGATGGCGGCGCAGGCTCAGATACCGTCCGAATCGCTCTGACCAGTGAGGGGTCCATCACGCTGACAGACGACTCATTCACTCAGGACGATTCTTCCAAGACAGAAGGTAAATTGGAAAATATTGAACGAGCTGTTTTATCCGGATCCGATGGTCAGGACACATTTGATGCCACTGGATTTACGAAGGGCGGCGTTGTCGTCTACACGGAAGGTGGCCCCGACGTCATCAACGGAACAGATCAAGCTGATGAATTTTACATCGACGAAGCTGATTTCGGAGAATCTGACACCGTACTACTGGATGTCGGGCAGTCTGCTGAAGACGTTGTCATTCTGTTTGATTCATCAATCACCAGTGACACAAGCATCAGCGGCGATTACGACACAAGCGCAGTGACGCTCATCAGTGAAAGTACCACTGACATTACCAAGAGCTATTCCCGTGGTGTGACTCTGGATGACAGCATTGGCGACATTTTCAGCTACGGGGCCAATGTCAATATCAAAGCGAAGGATACGATCCGGGTTTCTGGAGTTGAACTCAACACTTACGACCCTGAATCTGGAAATTATGGAAACATAAGGCTTCTCGCGAAAGAGATCGTGATTGATGGGGCAAGCATCATCCAAACGCGAGATGTCAGCGATGATGCAAGCGGCGGTAACCCCAATGCAGGAAGCGTATCGTTGATTGCCGAAGCCACCCGCGATGACCCCTTTGGTGAAGACTTTAAATTTGAAGAAAGCATCGGCTTTAATAATGTAAATCAGGCAGCCAGTAATGTCACAATCAGTGAAGCAAGCATCACAGCCGGCGAACTGACCATCTCCGCGAAGAGCGATGCTGATCATTACTACATGATTGCGACGAATGATGAATATGCCGACGACGTATCATTTGAGCTGCCCAGCAAAGATAGCTTGACAGAGAGTTTCTTCGGTGCACTCTCGGGCGCAGCGCTGCTTGCAGCGGTCAGTTTTACCGAGTCGTATGCCAGGGTCAGTGTTGGTGATTCTGGAAGCACAACCACTACGATCAATGCAACAAACTTGGTTGTTGAAGCTCAGTCGATTGGCTCTGCTACCGCGAGCACCATTGGTTTTCTGGCCGGCGTTGCGTTCGGGAGTGCCGACAATGAAAGTAAAATTGAAATCGAAAACGCTGTTATCCACTCATTATCAGATGCCAGCTTTGTGACAGATGCCAATCCAGGGCTGGGCGTCAGTGTGTCTGCCAGTGCCTTTTCTGGATTTGCCGTCAGTGTTGCTCACGGGCAAATGGACAGCGAAAGCACGGTTTCAGTTGACAAGGACACCGAGATCGATGTTGCAAGTGATTTATTTATTCAGGCCAATACCACAGCTTTCAAGCACGTTGCGAGTAATGCGTCTGGTGGTGCCACGGGGAAGTTTGCCCTGGCATATTCATTCGCCGACGAACGGGCAAATACAAGCTTAGAGTTAGACGGTGATCTAACCGTCGGGGGCAATGCGTATCTTGAATCAGCGTATGAAAGCGTTCCGATTGTGAGCAAACTGGACCCGCTTGGAGTAATTCCGACGCTTGAGGACGGAGTAGCGGCCGATGCAACTGCCGGCGTGAACTTCTCAGGTCATGTGGTCGACATGCTGAAAAAAGCAGGAACGCAAAAGGCAAAAGACGAGCTTGGGATTACCGCTGGCAAAGAACGACTAAAAAAAGCGGTCTTGGGGGACAAAGTCACAAGAGGTGATAAGGGCAAGCGAACCCGTTTCGCACTGGCAGTAACAACGCGTTTCGATGACGTCACCTCAACACTCAATCTAGGCAACGATGAGACCAATCTGAGAGTCGGCGGTGACTTATTTGTCGACTCAGAAATAATTTCGAGGCCGAATACTGGTGCCTCGGCCGAGACTGACTATGAAGCGAGAAGTGTTAATGGCCAAAACGCTGACAATCGGGACAACAGAGAGTATTTCCTTCAATTCCGTGATTCCGAAGATAATCATACGAATGAAGGCCCAGGGTTAGATTACGCAAAACCGAAGAGCACTTGGTCGGCCAGTTTGCCCCTCGCTACTTTTACTGGTGAGGCCAGCATCAATTATTTAAGCGGGCTTGAGCTTAATGTTGGGGGTGAAATCACCTCGAAAGCCAACGCTGAAAATAAGATCCAAGAACTTTGGATCATGCCCTTAATCAGTGCCACCGAGGATCCGACAACCTATCGCTACTCCGACTACACGGAGACCTACGAAAGTGATTTCGGAAACGCCTCGCTAAGAATTGGTGATCGGGTTCTGGTTGCCGATTCTCATAGCGAATATTTTGATTACACATCCGACGAGGGAACTCAGGTCGTGCAATCAGGCGATCGCGTGAAGCTCACGGATGGGGCATATGTTGACGGCGATTCAAACGCCGTTTATCTCTACACACCGGGGACTGCCAATGCTGGCATTGCGATGGACTTGTCGGAGGTTTCCTACGCGTCAGACAGTGATTGGGCCGCGGTGAGTTCGATTGGTGGGGTTTATACTTATGCTGGTGACAGCGGGATCAATGTCGACCTTACAGAAGAAGATTACCTGAGCGATGACTGGTATCTCGATGAGGTATTGCTGAATCCAGGAGACTGGGTAAAGAAAAACGGTGATATTTATGAGAATCAAAGAACTCTCGATAATGTATCTGTCAACCTAGTTACCGAGGATTATGACAGTGAACTGTGGGACCGGAAAAGTAGCACAAGCGTCGAAAAAGAGAAGGCAGCTAACTTTACGGCGAACTTGACAACATTGCTTGATGATAACCTCGGACTTGAGAATTCGGTGGTTGACCAATTCTCTCAAGCAAACGCGAGCAGCGGCAAGAAGTCGTCTGGTGGTATCTCATCTGGTTACACAGATCTAAGTTTTGCAGCCAACACAAAAGTAGCAGCTGGCGCACAGATCAATGTAAACCAAACTTATGATGCTTCTCAGAACGTCTCCTTTTCATCTACAGCAACCAATGACTTGATTACCTATGGAGGCACTCTTCACCTCCCAGGCATACCTTTAGCACCGTTCTTAAGCCATGGGGCTTCACGTCAAGCTCCACACCTGTTAGTCGGGGAAGGCAACAGTCAGTCAGCGATTGGTGCGGTAGCATTGGGAAATGTGATTGAGACGATCAGCAACACCACCGTGGAGGATGGTGCGGAAATTAATGCAGCATCACTCGAAGTATCTTCAAAGAATGAAGGGATGTTGGTCGGGATTGTTGCTTCTGCATCAAGAGGTAACACACGAGCGGTTGATGGTGCCAACTTGAATCAGGTAGTTGAGGATACGACGACTGCGATGATCGGCGAAGGCGCCACGATTAATGTTGGCACTTCAAGTGTTGATAGCAGCGATGCAAGCTTATACGTAGGAAGTACGAGTCATTTAGACGCAATTACCATCGCGGGAACGGTTAGTGCGGCCGGGCGACAGGGTTTCGGGGCGTCACTTGCTTTAAATGATCTCTCGCGGTCGACTGTCGCACGCCTGGGAGGTGATACCGATGGTGTGGAGTTAGCCAAAACGTTTACAGTCGGCGGTGGCGTTGAGGTGGATGCTCTTGACAACGGCTTTTCAAATGCAATCGCGGTATCGGGTGCTGTCGTGTCTGACAAGCTTCGACGCGAGACCGAACCGGGTAACACGGGTAGCACAAACAATCGGGTTGCGGGGGCTGTTGCCGCTGGGGTGAATCTCATCGTTGAAAAGGTGTTGGTCGAGGTATCTGATGTCACGGTGGACCAGCAAGCGACTGATGGCAATGTAACTTTCACCGCAACGAATGAGTCGGGTTACTTCAGTTCCGGATTTGGAATTGCCAGTGCACTTGGCGGCAATACTGCTCTTGCAGGATCAGGGGCTACGGTGGAACTGGACGGAGCGGTTCAAGTTGAGATTGAGAACGCAACATTAACCACTCTAAACGCAATTGCGATCAGCGTTGATGATGCAGTTCGCGCAACATCTGTTGCCGGGAGCTTGGCAACCACCACGGATACGACTTCGAACTCCAGCAGTACAACCAATACAGATTTGGCTTTCGGGCTCTCAGTTGCGGTGAATCGGCTTGGAGAGAAGGAGGGATATTCAAGCGGAATCAAAATATCGAATTCCACTCTTGAGGCGACTGGCGAGATTCTAGTTTCGGTTCAGGGAGAGGCGCAGATTTTCGCTTTGGCAATAGGTGGTAGCGTCTCTGCGAAAACAAGTCAGACGCCCCGAGCCGGGTTTCTACTTACCAATATTGCCGTCGCTGGCGCACACTCGGCAAATACGGTGCGTGTAGATCAGACCATTGAAATTGAGAACTCAGCGGAACTTTTGACGAGCGATGCCAACTCGATGATTCTGATTCGCTCGAATAATAAATCGGCCAACATTCGTTCTCAATCATTTGGAACGGCCGCTGCATTCGCCAACGAGGGCTCGGGCGGTAGCTTCGGCGTCGCGACTTCGATTAATCGGTCGGAGTTGACTAACGACGTTGCATTTTCCGGCGTCAATACCTTGGTTGATTCCGCGGGTATCGTGAGCATTGAGAACGAAAACTCACCCGAGATTTTGGCGTTTTCACTGGGTATCGCCGGTAGCGCGTCCCAGAATAACCAATCGGCTGCCAAAACCACCAGCTTGGCTGGTGTCGGGTCCTATGCAGAGAATATCGCAGAACTTGAGACTCGGACAATCTTGAATGCTATTCACGGCATTGACGCTGGAAACGCAGTGTTTGTTAGAAACCGCGAGAAGGCCGACATTGAAGCGGATGCGGGCGGATTGACGCTTGCATTAGCAGCCACAGCCACGGGCACTTCACCCACAGCGTCGGTTGGCGTCGGAACAGCCATCGCGTTAAACCACATTGGCTCCCCAAGCGAATCCTCAACTAGTATCCATATTTCCGATACCGAGATAATTGCCGCAGATGGAGACATCAACGTCCATGCAAGATCCGCTTCGCAGATAGATGCCCTGGCCTACTCTGGTGCGCTCGCAGGTTCGCGAGGCAACGGACTGTCGGTCTCGTTGGCCGGTGCTGGATCCCAAGCGTCAAACGAAGTGCTTCAAGATGTGACCGTCTGGGTGGATGGCACGTCAACGCTTACGACCACAGCATCGGGCGATATTGATGTGGGAGCGACGAACAAGAACGATGTGTTAGCTGATGCGGGAGGAGTGAGTGTCGCCCTGGCTCTTGGAATGGCATCGAACTCAGCCACGTCGGGCGCGGTAGGGTCAGGTGTGGCAACGAACAGCGTCGGCAGTAGCAGTAACGCTAGCAGCACATCCGTTGTCGTTGATGATGATGTAACGCTTGATGCGAATGAAGCAGTGAGCTTGACGGTGACGGAGAAACTCATTGTCGAAGCTCTTGGAATTGGTGGTGCGGTTGCATTCGCGAGCTCTGCAAATGCAGTAGCGTTTGGGGGATCATCCGGTGTAGCAACGAATGAGATCTACACAGAGACACACGTGGAGTATGGGGATGATGACGAGGCGGTAGGTGCCGGCGCGTTACTCTCAGCGACCGGCGACCTCGAAATAAAATCAGAGAACAAGTCCACCATCATTGCGGAGGGAATCGGGGCACAGCTCAGCCATGCCAACAGCAACGGTGCGATGCGTTTTTCTCTGGCAATTGGTGTAGGCTTGGGACGCAACACGGTTGAATCCAGCACGCAAGCCATCGTTGCTGATGCAGCTTCCCTGACTGCAGTGTTAGGATCCATCACGGTCTCGGCGTCTCACACTGCTGACATCAGTTCGCTGGGTGTTGCCGTGGCGATCGCTACCGGGATGGGGAAAGGAAAAGGTGTATCGCTCGCTGGCGGAGGATCAGAGTCCACCAATATTGTTTCTCGGAACGTGATTGCTGAGATCAATGGGGTGAGTGACATACGGGCAGATACCGCATTGACGGTAGCGGCGACTGATGAGTCGAGCATCGCGGCTGAGTCCGGTGTTGGGGTACTTAGCGGTGGGGGAGGAGTTGCCATCGGTGCAGCCTTAGCCCGCAATTACGTTGGCTGTGATGCGGATCTGAATAAGACGAATGACAAAATCCACGCTATCCTCGACTACAGCGGTGACCTGGACGCTGGCTCAGTCACTGTGACGGCAGATGAAAACAACGTCATTGATTCCGATGTGGGTGCTGCTTCCATGGCACTGGCTTACGAGGCTTTTGGTCTCACTGCCACGGTCAGTGCGAATGGTGTTGAATCCTCTAATTACGTCTCAACGGATGTCGCCGCATACATCAATGGTGAGACCAGTAGTGGGCATTTCACTAGTAGTGGCGATGTTACCGTTGAGGCAATCGACGATAGTCAAATCAGGTCGATCGCTGGCGCGGCGACGCTCGCTTTTGCTTGGGGGGCGGCGGGCAGTGGTTCATTGAGCCTGGGGGTATCGCTGGCTCGGAATGAGATTGATAACAACGTCAACAGCTGGATTCAGGACATCGTTACGGATGATGGTGGTGCCAGTACGATCGACGGTAACCTCGTGGTAGCGGCGAACAGCACCTCCGAGATCGATGCGGATTCTGTTGCTGTTTCCCTTGGGGCAGGCTACGCCAGGAATGGAGCTAGCTTGTCCTTCTCTGGGGCCGGGGCCGAAGCGTCGAATGCCGTTTTTGGAGGCACCAAAGCCAGAATCATCGATGGATCGATCAACACCGACGGTAATGTCACAACTTCAGTCCTTTTTGAGCCTGACTTATCTGCTTACGTGGTCGGTGTTAGCGCCGCCAGCGGAGCAGGCCAACTAGGGCTGGGAGCATCGATCGGAGCTGCAGTTGCGAACAATACGATTGCAGGGGCAGCAAGCGGAAATGAATACGAATTGCACGCTGAAATCCAGTCTCTTGAACAGCTACAGGCAGGGGGAAAACTTCAAGTATCGGCAGCCAGTGAAGCTGTGATTCTCGCAGAGATCGGGTCTGGATCGATGGCGGTCGCCGCAGGTACGACGAGTGGATCAGCCTCTTTCTCCGGGTCAGGCGCAAGCGCCGTCAATTCAATAAACCTTGATATCAATTCACTCATTGATCAAACCGACGAATCTGTAACGATCAAGGTCGATTCAGTCGAGCTTACAGCTTCCGATGAGTCCGAAATCGACGCGATGGTCGGAGCACTCTCAATCGCGGCAAGTTATCCATCAGGTGCCGCAGGAGCTTTATCCATTGGGGTCTCCCTGAGCGAAAACACGATTTCAAATGATGTGGCTGCGATCGTCTTGGGAGGCTCGAACACAGATATCGAAACGCTGAACGATGTTGCGGTGCAGGCAACTCGATCCACGGAGATCATCTCAACAAGCTTCGCGGCTGCCCTTGCTGTGAGCTTTGCTGACTCAACCAGCGTTGCCGTGTCCGGTGCAGGTGCAGAGTCGACAAACAACATCAGTGGCAACACCGATGCTTCCATTCAAGATAGTAACATTGTCGTCACGTCAGGGAATCTGTCTGTTTCAACAAGCAATACGACCGACATTGAAGCGGAAGTCTCAGCCACTACCATCGGTGCTGCAGTTGGCGGCAGTGCCGTTGGTGTTTCCATTGGTGTATCCATTGCTCGAAACAACATCGGAATCGAAAAAGAGGATGGCGCAAGCTACGATTTAAACACGGACGACGGAACCAGTGATGATGTTGCGCAGGGTGATCGTGTTTTGATCAGTTCCGGTGCACTTTCGGGAGACATTTACGAGTACACATCTAGTACTGATGCGGAAAACGATGATTCAGATGGATGGCTTGCATCTCAGGATTTTCGCAATCGCAACCAGTGGAAGCGCGTGGGCTACTCGGAAAAAGCATCGTCAGTTCGTGCTTTTCTCGAAAACACGACGGCGGTAATCGAAGGGCAAGTCAACATACACTCAAAGCTTTCCCCGAAGGTCGACTCAACGGTTGTTGCAACATCGGTTGGTGTCTCGTTGGGCAAGGGCTTGGGAATTGGCATCAATGGTGTGGGGGCGAATGCATCCAATCTTCTGTACTTTGACGCTGCCGCATTCACTTATCAAAGCGAGGAAATTCAAGCTGAATCGATTAGCATTGTTGCGACCGATGAGTCCAACATCGAGTCTAAATCTGGCGCGGGTAGCCTCGCCGGTGCAATCGGAACCGCAAGCGGTGCGTTGTCAATTGGTACGTCAACGGCTTTGAATATTATTCAAACCGATGTCAACGCGTATGCCGAAGATTCGAAGTTAATTACCACCACGGGATCGATCTCGATACAGGCACTGCAGAGTGAGATTGGATCTTATGACATAGACCTGAGTGCTGTCGGGCTCACAGCTTCTGACCTAGATGATGCATCGACGCTGGATGATGACGATGGTGGTACGACAAGCAATGAAGCTCAGGCCGACTACATCAGCGACACCACAATCCTTAGCAAATTACGAACCGCATTCAGTAATGCGGGTATTCAATTACCAACAGCAGACCTGCTGTCCACATCCGCTACCTTCGATACCACCGAGACCGCGGTCGATTTGACGGATGGAAACACGGTACGCATCCAGTCAGAGTTCGACAGCGATGAGAGTGATTTCATACTCGCCACCAGGGACCTGATAAACCACAACGGCACAGTTTATCGATACATCGGAAGCGACAGCATCACCTCGGAGAATGAGCTTGCGGTGGCGAGCGGACAAATCATCTCGATTGAATCTGAGTTGAGGTCGGATGATGGTGTCACGGTCATCATTGAAAACGACACAGTTCGGGCAATCGGTGGTTCCTACACCGGAGGTCAGACCGATGTCGTCTACCGCTACGCTGGCAATGAGTTTACCGACACTGACAACGCCAGCCTCACTGAAGGCGATATCGTTCAATCAAATGGGGTGACCTACGTTTTCAGCGGTAGTGATACATCCCTCGACTTATCGACACTCACCTTTATTGATAAGTATGCACCGGAACATGACTCGGATGAGAAGGCCGTCACCGTCGATGGTAAGGCAACGGTCAGGGTGGTCACTGGGCATTCGAGCGGGGGCACAGTCGATTCTGTGTACACCTTCTCAGGTGCGGATGGAACATACTTCGCAGACCTAAGCACAATTGATTACTCCGATACCACAAATTGGATAGATAGCACAACGCAACTGAGTGAATGGGAAGTCTTAGACCTGTCTACTCAGGATTTTTCTGCCAGTCATTGGAGTGAAATAGGAACTTTTGGTGATCGTTATCAAGCCAATATTGACTTGAGTGACGGCGACCTTCGTTTGATCAATTACTCGATTTCGGTAAATTGGGACGCGTTTGATTTGGCTAGTCAGAGCTTTGACAGTGATGCCACCAATTGGAAAGAACTTGGCGAAGAAGGTGAGGTTTATCGATACCTTGGTGGCGATGTATCCGGTATCGACCTAAGCACACTTGATTTCGAAGGCAACGCGGACTGGGCTACCGCCGAGAACCTCGAACTCAATGCGATCATTGAGGGTGAACAGTGGTTGCTCGTCGCTTCAGATGGGTCGACATATCAAATTGGGTCATCCGATGGTTTCACGGGAACCGTCAAGCAAAATGAGATCATTGCCGTCTCAAGCGCGTTTTCTCTGGGATTCGCGTCGACGGTGGCATTGTCCGGAGCTGGCGCTGACGCGAAGAATGTCATCGGTGGTGGTGTCGAGTCACGTGTTACAGATTCAGATCTGGATTCTGCAGATGCGGTGATTCTTTCGTCGTCCACCGCAGCCGATATCAATGCAACGGTTTGGGCGGCTGCTCTTGCTGCGAATGTAAGCGCTGGTCTCAGTGCAGCGATTGGTGGCAGCTTCAGTGAAAACCTGATTGGCTATGACGCTGACTTCGAAGAATTAAGCAGATCGGAAGATACGGCGACAGGCGCCTATGCCAAAATCGAATCAAGCGATATTGACGCGGCGGGTAGCCTTGATGTGACAGCGACCGGCTTGCAATCCATTGATTCGTTTGTCTTCAGTGGCGCAGTTGCAATCGCCGGAGGGGCGGGTGGAGGCGCTGCAGCAGGCTCTGGCTCGGAAGCACGAAACCGAATCAACAATGGGATCCAAGCCACACTTACCGATGCGGCAACGAGTGACGGCATCAATGCAGCAACAAGCAATTTTTCTGCGACTGACTCGTCAACGATCAAGGCAGATGTCGCAGCAGCCACACTCGCGGCATCCGTCGGTCCGGCGATTGGTGCGATAGCTCTTGGTGTTTCACTATCATCAAATGAGATCGCGACAGAAGTGGTCGCAAGCTTGGATTCTCCAAACCCGATTCAAACAACCAGTGGAGCAGCGATTTGGTCAGCAAGTTCAGATTCTTTGATTGAAGCGACCTCAACAGCTGCGACGTTGGCAGCAACCTTTGGTTCATTCGCCATCGGTGGAGCGGGAGCGGAGGCTGTCAATTACATCACTGGCTCCACTCAAGCTGGGGTAAGGAATGCCGATTTAAACATCGCAACGGATCTCTCCATTGATGCTGAAAACAAAAGCAGCATTGATGCGACTATTACGGGGGTTTCTGCAGCAATCGCTGTGCCCACCACCGGATCCGCGGCAGCGGGTTCGATTGGTGTTGCCATCGCGAGGAACTTGATCGGTAATGCGTATGACAGTTCAGTGAATGCGGACTACGAATCAAGCGACACTCCCGATAGGCTCGAGTATGGCGACAAAGTCAAACTTTCGGAGGGCGCGTACGCGGGTGCGATTTTCACGTACAAAGGCAGTGGTGAAAATGATCCCGATCTCACCGTTCAGGACTATAACAATCGTGATGAATGGAGCTATGCAAATCTCGCGTCTAGTCCTCTAGCGGTCACTGCGTTCATGGAGGAAGCAAATGCGACTGTCGGTGGGAACCTGTCTGTCAATGCGTTTGCTGACCAGTCCGTGGAGTCCTCTGTGTTGGCCATTTCAGCAGCCTTGTCACTCGGGGCGTCATTCGCTTCCACCACAGCTGCGTTTAGCGGCGCTGGCGGAACTGCTGAAAATGCCATCGTTACCAGCGTGCAAGCATACATCCACGCATCAGAGGACAGTCGAAGCGTATCAGCGGATCAAATCAGCGTTCTTGCCGAGGACCGATCCAGCATCATTTCTGATGTTGGTGCCGGTTCCATTGCGGGGGCCACGGCCGGCTATTACTCAATGACTGGAGCAATTTCAATTGGAGTGGCGGTTGCAACGAATGATATCGCGAACGTGGTCGCAGCCTACAGTGAGGGCACAACACTCACGGCCCGCACTGGAAACTTGGTGGTGTCGGCCATTGAATCTGCTACCGCGAAAAGCAATGTGGTTGCAGTATCAGTGGCGGCGAGCAGTTCAATCAATGGCCTATCTTTGAGCGGCGCGGGCAGTTCATCAACGAATACTGTAAATAATCAGGTCGCAGCCTATTTAGAATCTGGTGTTTTCAATTCCGCAGGCGATGTCTCAGTGGAATCAAATTCGAGCGTCACGATAACTTCACTATCCGGAGGTGTTGCTGGTGCGTTCACGACAGTCGGCGTTGCCGGGGCCATGGGCGTAGCACTCGGCCGAAACTTGATCGGATTTGAATCCATCGATGGGTCGGGTCGTAATAATTCGGTCACGGCTTACATCAATTCCTCTACCGTCGACGCAGCAGGTGATATCAACATCAGTGCAAGTGGAGACGATGCATCGGACAATCTTTCGTTTGCGGGCAGCGTTGCACTCGCGAACGGCCTTGCCGGCGCTGCGAGTGGCGCGGAGGCAACGACCTGGGCGGCCTCTGAAATCTCCGCTCGTATCACGGATTCCCATCTCGATACTGGCGGAAACCTAAGTGTTGAGGCCGATGCAGCAGCGGATATCACACGAGCACAAGCCATCGGTGCCTCTGTCGCTGTCGGTTTTGCCGGAGGTACCGGCCTGGCTATCGCGGCAAGCGTCGTGAGCAACAAAGTGAACAACACTATTGATGCCGCAATCGAACAAAATTCGTTGGCGGACCAAATCATTGCGACAGGTGACGTCACCGTTGCCGCTCGCCAATCGAAACTGGATGTTGATGATGTGGTGGCAGTGACTGCTTCGGTTGCCGCAGGTGGGATTCCGTTGTCCGGTGGCGGCATAGATATTAACAACACCATTAACAACACCATTACAGCCGATGTTAGCGGACCGGACGACAATCCTTCAACGACCACGATTGTTTCGGGGGGATTGATTGAGGTCACTGCCGAAGAGAAGACAACGGTAGACGTCGATGCATCAAATACAACGCTGGCTGCCGGCGGACTCGGTTTGGGTCTAGGCATCTCTCTGCTGGATTTGAACTATGATTCAAAAGTTAGCAGTACCGTAAGCGATGCAAATTTGGATACGGTGGACTTAACCGTTTCTGCCACGAGTGATTTCGACATCGAGCGTCACCGCACCGTCGCTGTTGCCGCATCAGGTGGGGTGGCAGCATCTGGAAGCCATTCGAAAACCATATTCACTCCCATCATCGACGCAAGTGTCGATACCTCCACGATTGCCCTTACAGGCTCAGCCGTATTGACATCTAACAGTGATCTCCAAGTCGAAACTGAGGCTTTTGGCGGGGCACTTGGGGTTGGGGCAGTCGGTTCGATGCTCGCCGAAATTCAAACGGGAAGTGGGACCGGCTCTTTCGACACCAAAACCGCACTCGGTGACGACAATATCATAACCGGCGGTGCGGTGTTTTTATCGGCAGAAGCTGATCATCAGCTCTACAGTGATTCAGTTGCTGCTTCGGCGGGTTCATTGGGGATCGCAGGCTCACAGTCCAATTTGTTATCGACCTTCGGGGTTCAGGTGCAGCTTGGCACGGACAATGAACTCGACGTTGAGGCATTTCAAATCAACTCCAAGTTAGCGCAGGATTTCGATTCACGCGCTGATGGTTACAGCGTCGGGGGTTTTGCTGGGGCGGGGGCCGGCGTGACCAACAGCATCGAAAGTGAATCCAAGGTCCAGATCGGTCAAAATAACAGTATTCATGCCAACGATATAGTGATCTACGCACTCAACCAGGCGGACAAAGAACACTTTGAGACCAACGTTCGGGCTGGCACCGCAGCGGCCGTAAATGTCTCAGCAATCGATAGTAAAACGGAATTGGAAAACTTCGGTTCTTCCGTCGTCATCGAGGATGGAACCAGCCTTACCGTTTCGGGATCCATC
Organism: Rhodopirellula sp.; assembly: GCA_002690925.1. GTDB lineage: Bacteria > Planctomycetota > Planctomycetia > Pirellulales > Pirellulaceae > Rubripirellula. Next base: position 13,047 of record NZGD01000148.1, on the reverse strand, counting down.
ACTTCGCCGGGCGACCTTAAGATTCAAACAAAAAATGATTTCAGCCTCTTTGACGCGGTCAATATGACGACCGTGAGCGGTGTTGGAATCAACGCGGCGAATAGTTATGTCGACGCGGACACCAACAGTTCAATCACCCTATCCGGCGTGACCATTGAGAATGCTTACGGAGACGTTGAGATTGCCTCCAAAACGGATGGGATGATCGCTTCTGATCTGCAACTCTCTGTCACCGCTCTGTACTCAGGCTCTGGTGGTGGCTCCTACTCCACCCTAACACCAACCAACACGGTTGATATCGGAGATAGTTCCGTCATTCGTGGCAAGAATGTGATTATCAACAGTGGCTTGTCAGCGTCGGGCGTCAAGAACTTGCTGGATGTATTTGCCAATGTCGACATGACTACCTTGGGTTTTGTGGGAATCACAGTGCCTATTCTGGAAGCCAAGCTGAATGAGAACAACTCAGTTAATTTAAGCGACGACAGCACAATCGAAAGCTCGCGCAATATCTATCTGGCAGCCGAGAATGCCCCCGGGGGCAGTGATCGGGTGAATGTGTCAGGTCTGGCACTCAATATTGCATTTCCCCCGTATGGGTTTGATATCGCCAATGAAGCAGTTGTCACAAATAAGAGCAGCAGTAATGTTTCAATTTCAGACTCTGCCACGGTGACGGCGGGGCGACTCAATCAGACGTTTTATCGAATTGGCTCGACGCATCTGGATGACTACGGCGATGCAGACATGGACTCACTCGATGAGTCCGAGTTAACAGCTCTTAATCTTCCGACCACAGTAGACTACGAACGACAGCACCTCACCTTTGACCAGATGTTGTTCCCGGTAGGTGCGGCAACAGTCATTCAGTACGACAGTACTGTGAGTTCAGGCGGAGGTGTATCCAATTACTACTACCAGCTTTCAGACTCATATCTGTCATCCATCGCGGGTGGCGAGATAGAGGTAGACCTCTTAACCGAGGATTTTACCGACACATCGAGATGGGAATCGTATTCCTCGGATCCCTCCATCGACGATGAAGACCTCTCTGTTTACACAAGTGGGATCACAAGTGCTCTGGCAAATGATTTGGACAAACAGTTCTACGTCTTAAAGCCGACTGATGCAGCGATGCCAACGACAAGTTACCGCAACTACGGAATACAGATTATCGATGCACTTGATGAAGTAAATTCCTGGCTTGCGAATCACAGCGGCAATGATGAAGCAGTCGCCCGGTATGAGAGTCAAAAAGCTTATTTGGAAGGTCTTTTAGACGATCTTGGCCTCGGAGAAACCGAGGACGGTGTCACACTATACCCTGAATCTTTAGATCTGATTCAGTTCATTGTGCCCGATCTGTACGCAGCTCCCGGAACCATCTTCATTTCAGCTGCTTCACAGAGCACCACTGATTTCACTTCGTTAGTTTCAAGTGGCGTGCTCAACCCCCGCGCCGGAGCCCAAATCGATGTTGGTAATGACTCACCATTCACCATGTCGGTGTCGGAAATTGAGCTGGACACAAGTGAACGAATTGCGATCGATGAGGATGGAAACTATACGTTGTTGTCGCCCGGTAATGTCTATGTCAACGAGGCTCCTGTTTCAACCAGCAGCGATGGTGTATCGAGTGATCATTCGTCGACGGCCAGCGAGGTGGATCTTACTTATGGCGATGTTGTTAGTCATACGACAGCAGATGACACGGACTATTACGTGTTTGTGGGTGCGGTCGCACGATACGGCTACGATCTCACCTCAGCAGATTACAGCGATAGCAACTGGGTGCCCTACGGCGATTCAATCATAACCGTTCGCCAAGACGCGACAACGGACTTTGACGGTTACGGCGTGTCCTTTACGGCAGACGTAGAGCTTAGTGCCTCGATTCAGGAATTAAATCTGACTGCCGACATCACCAACAAAAACGGTGACGTACGTATTAGCAATTACGAAGGTGGAATCGTATCCTCGGCGGACATTAATGGAGCAAATGTCGAAATTTATTCAGCCGGGGATTTTAGCTTGGCCAGTGAGGGTTGGTTCCACACCAATCAGGACCCCCGACAATACATCACCACTGCAGAATACACAGATCTGTATGAGGCCGTACGTCGTGATGAGGATCAACTGTTGGCGTACACCGATGAAGATGGCATCGGACCGGGAGATGATTACGACTTGGCTGCTGCGATTAACCAGGACAGTTCGTCAATCATTGCTGGTGGTGATATTGCGATCTCCGCCGTGTATATCAATATCAACGGGCTTGTGCAAAGTGGTACTTCGGATTACTCAATTACGATCGACTCAGATTTCACGGCACCAAGCAAGACCACAGCATTGAGCAGCCTTGCGAATGTAACCTTCGGTGATGTCCCTGTAGACGGCTACTACGATAGCGCTACGGGACGGATTGTGATCGAGGAGATTACACCCGACGGTGGAAATATCACTTTGACCGGCAAGCTGCTTAGCACAGGGAACGGCGAGCTGAAGGTGGCAGATGGATACGCCACCGTATCGATCACAAATAATTCGACACTTGATCTGGAGATTGGCGAGATTGATGTGTCGGTTGAGCGGGATTCCTCCATCACCCTCATCGAGCCACTCGACGAGGCAGAAGAAGTTGGCGGTGAATCTGCAACCCTGAAGAAAACCGTTTTTGATTATTCCTCGGAAAGCGTTTCCCAAGAGATTTTCTACGGCGTCGTGGACGCGACGTCAGACCTAAACAGTGATGGCAACATTTCAAGTATCGAATACGTCTACGACAGCTCAAATTCCATTAGTGGTAACACATCGGAATTTGAAATTCAGGACGAATATTACTACACGTGGACTGAAGGACAAGAGTCCACTCAAACGACAGTATCGTATAAGAAGAAAAAGTCATTCCAAGTGATCGGTTCTTGGAATCAGAATTTGAAGAATGCTAATTGGGACTGGCAGGATGTAAACTATACGGATGATACGCCTCTTCTCGAATCGGAATCGAGGGAGGTGATTTCTGGGTCAAGCGACGTCTACAGCATCGCTTACGAACAAAAGGATGATACTGATGTTAGCGTCAACGACGCAACCATCGTGAAGGACATTAACGAGGGTCAATATTATAGATATGTAGGGACTGCCTCTGATTATGTGATACCGTTTATTGACAGCACCGGTGACTGGCAAACGTCAGACGCGGACTGGCAGGTTGTGACTGGTTTCTCCTTCAATGAAAGTGACACGGACGCGAATCAGTATCTGTCTGACTACGAAGCCTATTCATTCAAACGCAAAAAGTGGAGAACGGGTGGCGGTTTTCTTAAGAAGAAGATCTACCACATCAAACAGACCACGATTCAAGGTTTAACGGATTACTTTACGCATAGCTTGAAAGCTGATTATCCTGTTGCCATCAATTTTGATTACACGGCTTCTGCAGACGCAGGGATCACAATTGATTCGGAACACGATGTTTATGTGAACGGTAGCCAGCATGTGAGCTCAGACGGGTTTTGGAGGGGTACGGTAGTCAATAGTCGAATGGAGATGGTCGACGATGCCGCAGTCTTTGCTGGTCAAGTCTCGCTGTCGGTAGGTTCGAGTACAAGTGACCACATCGACTTGAACGTTCAAGGTGGCACTGGTGAACCTTATCAGATCACAACAGGAGGAAATGTCTTTCTGAATGTGATTAGTGAAGACAATGCGTCAAGTTCATTGATTGTCGACACCATTGTATCGACAGGTGGAAATGTAAAGATTTCCGCTCCTGATGGGCTTACAGCTGAAGACGAGAACTCGATCATTCAGGGCTACTCGATCGAGCTGATCACCGCTCGAGGTGAGATCGGTTCCAGTGAACTTGCCTTGCCCATACGCGCAGGTGAAGGTGGTTTTGCTGCTCAGGCTTTGGGGTCCATTGCGGTGTCCCAAACAGAGGGAGACCTCCATTTGATCGAACCAACGTTTTGGGACTCGGGTTTAGCAAGTGTCGAGAGTTTAGAGGGTAGCGTTTCCGTGCAAGCTTTGTCGGGTTCGATTGTCGATTCCTGGCAGGAAAACCTGTCCTTGAGTGACGAACAGGTTGAACAGCTTGACGAGAGCCTCGCGCTTACCGGCGAAGCTGCCGAAGCGGTGGTGGAGAATGACATTCTGCAAGAGGAAAATGCAGAGACGAACGCGTACCACAACTATTGGGCCGAGCAACGTGCATTGACCCTGAACGACGATCCCGATGCTTCGGTTGTGCTCTCGAGCATCGACTTCGATCTCGACACTTTGTCGACCGCTGAAGCTCACAACTTGACCACGGGAGATCAGGTGTTTTTCGCGGTGAGCGAGGGAACTACGAATGTCGTAAACGTCAGTGCATCGCGTTCATACTACGCGATCGTGATCGATGACTACACCATTCAACTGTCACAATCTCGCTACGATGCTGCAATCGTGAATCGATTTAGTGATGGCGAACAATCATCTGGGATCACCTTAGACCTTCTTCAAGTGAGCGAAATCGAAGACATTACGGATTTCGGCATTTCAACCTTCAGTTACACCTACGATTCCGTGTCGCGGTTTCAGGAGATTGAGGTCGATTCCAGCACCGTGATCAAAGATGTTACCTCCAGTTCGGCTGGTGGATACTACGCTTATGTAGGGGATTCAAATATCTACTTGCTGGCAACTCAGACGATCGATTCGGGGAATCTTGAATATCATTTTGATCCTTTGTCGAGTGATTGGACTGCCGTCTCTGGCTATGATTTTGATCAGACGAGTACTACGGATGGTTATTATTTGAGTTCCTATTTCGATGATACCTACGACGAAATACACAGCACCCACTCACGTGATGAATACGATGTCAATTTCATCTACGCGCTGTCCGACCAGGAAGTCGCTGACGCATTCGAAGATCGCGTGAGTGACGACGAAATCTTTAATTCCATCGGGGTGTCGTTGCTGTTAGAACTCTATCCGAATCAAGAGGTCCTGACATTCGGTTCAACCACAACTCAGGAGTCGTACAACATCCATGGCTCGGATGTGACAGTTTCGGCCGCTGGTTCCGATGCAAATGTTGGAGCGATCTCGTCTTCCTACGGCATCGACATGTCTGTTGAGTTCGATTCACTCAGTACGAAAGAGCAGCAAGTACTTTCGACAGCGACAACTGATGACATCGTTGGTTTTTCCTATGACCTTTATCAGTACATCGGCGATGAAGCTGATGCGGTTTTAGCAGACATTGATCTCGAAAGTTCTGATTTCGCATCCAGTTGGAGCAAAATCGATATCGACGTACTGTCTGCGTTGGCTGAGTCAGAAGAAGGTGATACCATTTTAAGTAATGGTGATGTCGTGCTGTTTCAATACGGCGAGTACGGTCTTTACGTGTATGAAGGTGCTGACGCAACTGTAAACCTGGCCAGCGAGGACCGTGATGGTGCATCTTGGTCCCAGCTTGAAGCGGACTATGCGTTTGACTTCAGCGATGAGCAAGTGACTCTCGAGTCTGGTCTTCTTGTCCAGGATAGAGACTCCGTTTCACAGTTGACACTTCAGGTCTTTGACGATGTCGAACTTTACGCGACCGGTGAAGTAAGTATCGCGGCCACGGGCACGATTGCTGTGCATGATGATCACGGTGATTTCGATGTGTCTTTGGTAGAATCTGGTGGCGATGCAAGACTGACTTCGAACTCCAATATTTTGGATACTTTGACATCAACGGATCAGGCGATCTCAACAGGGGGAGGCTTGACTCTCAGTGCCGGGGGTGGAGTGTATGCCGCAGATGGATCGCCCTTCAGGCTGCGAGTGCAGACTGGAAGTGAAGCAGAGATTACGGCTTCTGCGGGCTTGATCGATTTGCAGCATTTGGCAAGCGGCACAGCCACCGTGCAGGGTGAATCTGTGAATTTCAGTTCACTATCGCTTCGATCAGCGACCAGTCCGCTCAGTGTAAGCGTTGAGACAGTGGCTAGCGACGATGCAAATGGTGACCTATTCCTCGGACGCGTGGTTGCCGGTACAGATGTTGTACTGAAAGCCGCCGGCAATATTGTTGATTTGTACGATGACGTTCGTGCGATTGTTATCAATGCAGACTTGCCTGATGAAGCCGACCCGGGAACCTTGACACTCACCGCCGGTGGTGCCATCGGAGAGTCTGATAACCCCTTGGACATTAGTACTGTACCAAATGGCATTTACGCCACCGCCCAGGATTCAATTCATCTGAATTTCATTGGGGAGGCAATCCTTCAAAACATACAGTCGCAAACTGGGGACGTTGACCTGAATTTAGCTGGCACGGCCTATGTCAATTACATTCAGGCAGAGGATGGACGAATCACCATCGACAGTAATGATGCGATTGTTGAGGGGACGGCCGATGGCGCGATCGATTTTCTATCGCTCGGACTGGTTCTCAATGGATTTGACAATGTTGGCACGAGCACAAATCCAATTTCAGCGGAGACTTCGTACCTTGAAGGCTCATCCGATGGAGGGTTTTATCTTCAGAACGATGGCGATTTGACAATTGGTCAACTGTATGACGACATTGATGGGATTGAAGCATCTGGACCACTGATGCTGTTCGCTTCCGGTGTGATGTATGTTCGCGAAGATTTAGTGACCCATGGGACTACGCAGAAAATTGAAGCGGAAAATGACATTGAGATTCGAGCGGGAATCAAGTCCAGCGGCGGTGAGATCAACATCCTTGCCGATCGCAATGTCATGTTCACCGCTGACGGTTCGGTGAACATCGAATCCGGATCAGAGACCATTCTCGTGCAGGCTGCAAGCGACGGCGGCGCCACGGGTGCTATTGAAATGGATTCGGGGAGCACGATCACAGGTGTCGACGGTCTGGTTGAGTTGCTGGCTCATGAAGACATTACACTGGCCTCGATAAGTGCAGATAATAGTGTTCGGATTGAATCCACTTCTGGAGCAGTACTGGCAAATGAGAATAACGCGAATGGCGTTACCGAAATTACAACGCCAGATCTGTTGATTTTATCACAGGGCGTTGGTGGGACCGCGAGACCCGTGGGCACCACGGTGCAAGCACTCGAAGTCGCGGCTGGTACAGGCGGCATCTACCTAAGTGAAACAGATTCCATTTACTTGGGTGGAATTGACAATTCGAATTTATCTGAGGCCACGGAACTGGACGCTCTGAAGGCTACTCAGTCCATTGAACTGACTGCTGGAGGCCACATTGAGGTTGTCGAATCGATCAGCAGCGATGATTCAATCAGCATCGTCAGCACTGACACAAGTGTAACCACACCGGTGAGTGAAACGCTGCACAACATTACGACTGAAGTATTCACAGCGAGCGATTCCTCACTCGACGATGAGGACATCGTTCTCCGAGCATCGGTATCGGTGCGGGCAGGAAAGAATATCACGCTTGCTGCTGGTGACGACATTCTGGTATCTGCATCCGCTTCACTGACCGCCGATGACCAACTGACACTTGCGATTGACCACGCAGACCAGGACGTTGGCGATGGGGCGCGAATCGACCTCTACGGTGATCTAAGCGCCACTAACACGGTAATTCAAGGAAGTCAGGACGCGGATACGTTTTTCTATTCTCCAGAATCGATGAGTGGAACTGTGAGCTTTTTGGGTGATCTTGCCCAGCAAGCAGGTGGTGATGACATCTTTGAGCTAGATGCTCTTCCGCCAGCGGAAGATCCTGAAGAATCGACCATCAAACTCGATGGTCTTGGTGGCAGCGACCTTTACACCGTTAACGTTACTGGTTCCTCAGACTATCGGGTCATCGTGTCGGACAGTGGCCTGTCAAATGAAGGCGCTGATCGACTCACCATCAATGGTACCGAAGATGATGATACATTCCTGAGCCGTGCAAATTTCGTAAGCCACATTCGGGATTCTGATTCGACCGCGTACGAGCGAATTGACTACGACTCATCGATCAACGCTCGTTTGAGAATAAATGGGTTGGGTGGTGATGACACGTTTTACAGCGACGACAACGCGACCATAACAACGATCGATGGCGGCGAGGGAAAAGACACCTTCCAGTTTGGCCAGCTTTACGGCGCGGAACGCACGTCACCTGAATACGTGGCTAGTGGTGATGAAATCGAAACCGTGCTCACAACACTGGGCTACTTGAGTATTGGCATTAGTTACCCGACTACCGTTTACGGTGGAGAAGATAACGATGACTTCGTGGTCTACAGTAACAAAGCTCTGCTCAAATTATTTGGCGAAGCAGGGAATGACGAATTTGTGATTCGAGCATTTGTGATCGACAACACAGATGAATTAAGTGGCACCGACACTGAAATCAACACCGGTGATGGTGACGATCACATTGAGTACAACATAAACGCACCCGTGAGCATCGACGGTGGGTTGGGTACTGATACCGTAGTGGTGATTGGAACCGAGGTCGCTGATAGCTTTGTTATCACTGAAGATGGAATTTTTGGAGCTGGCTTGACGATCGAAATCGTTGATGTCGAAAAGCTAGAAGTTGATGCCATGGAGGGTGATGATCATTTCTTTGTACTTAGCACCAATGCCGACATCGTGACTACCCTCATCGGTGGTCTTGGTAGTGACACCATCGATGTCGCAGGAGACGTTACCGAAGATATCGTTTCGTATTCAGTTGAGGGAAATAGCGGTGTGATCAACCACGCCGTAAGCAGTAACTTGGAAGGTTCTGTCTACGATGGGGTGTTCGCACCTGGGCTTAGCCTTTTCGTTGCAAATGAAGACACTGGTTCCTTTCTAATTACGGAATCAGACGGAAGCACAGAAATTGACGAAGAGGAAATTTCAACAGACGATACGTACACGATCAGCCCTGTAGTGAAAGCCGAAGATCTGGCAGATGACATCTACGTCTACGTTACCGTGTCAGCTGCGTATTCAGCATATAAAGATGTTGCTGACATTTACAATGACCTGCCCACCGGTACCGCAAACCGTGGGCTTGAGCTCTCACTTGATGGAATCACTTACGCCCCGTCTCTCGTACTAACATTCGATTCTACCGCGACCACGGGCGACTACGCTTGGGAAACTGAGCGAGAAATCCATGTTCGGCCGATTGACGATAGCCAATGGGAAGGCGAAAAGAATGTAATCATGAGTCATTCTGCAAAGGCAGAATACCAGGACACTGGTGAAACATACGCCAGCCTCGACGGTGTCGACATCAACAATGTCGAAGTTCGATTAATCGACAATGACCAACCTGAGATAGTTTTGACTCAGGCCGGCACGGAAACCGCAATTACTGAAGGTGGCTACAGCGACCAATATGAAATCTTCCTAAGTGCCGAGCCTGGCGCTGATGAGGAAGTCACAGTGGCGATTCAATTCGACTCAGATGAGATCACTTTGTCTGTAGAAGACGCGGTGACCCAGCGTTTTTCTGCCGATGGCTCAACAGCATATCTTGATTTTAACGCGGATAACTACCGAACGCCTGTCGTCATGGAGGTGATCGCTGTTGATGACGATGAGTCTGAAGATCGGATGCGGAGGGTGCTAACGCACTCCATTTTCTCAGGCACTGATGTTTATGTTGAGAACAGTAGCCTCGGTCAATATCTTTTCGAAGCGGAACTCTCAGTTACCGTTAATGACAACGACAGTGCTGGAGTGATAGTCACAGAGAGTGATGGGCAAACCATTGTAACGGAGTCATTGGTAGATACGTATGAAATTGAATTGACCCAAGCGCCCGCTGATGATGAAACAGTAACGCTTTCGATCCTCACCGATGGCCAAGTTTTCGTGGCGGCTGGCAGTGATGATGCTTCCCGATTGACGCAAAATGAGGACGGTTCGGCAGATCTTACTTTCGATGTGAGCAATTGGAATACGCCTTTTGAATTAGCATTGACTGCCTTGGAAGCTGGTAGCGAGACCGATTCCCAACCAATCCAAAGTTTCTCAGCCCAAGAGCATTTACTGGATCAGATTCGTGGTCCACTTTATGTCGAGGGAAGCAAAATCACCTCCAAGGATCGGACGATTGCGACGCAGGTAATGCTGCCTGGTGAAACAGACGAAGAACGGTCCATCGTTGAGATTGATGTTAACGAAGAAGAACAAACAGACACGTTGAACATATTCAATGATGGCAGCATCGAAGACACACTGGACGGAACGAACCGCTCGGTTGCAACTGAAACCTATGGAGGTCTGCTCGCACTGTATGAAGCAGACAGTTTTGATGATGAGGACATGCCAGCTGTTACCGAGTTTGGAAATGTTTCTGGGCTCGGCATGACTGAAGGTGGCACTCTGGTGCTCGACTTTGGAAGCAATGGTGAAACGGACGAGCGAGAATTTGATACCGGAGTGACGTATCATGGCTTTGAAGTAGTAGAAGTCCTGCTGGGCAGCGGGAACGACACCTTTCTAGTGGACGGAACTTCTGCCAACACATTGACAGTCATCCATGGTGGCGGAAATACGCCGGTCGATTCGACTGCCGGGGGTGACACGATTAGGGTCACCTCAGGAGGTGGGGCAGAGTCGCCCTTGGTGATTTTCGGGGATACCGCCCAGGATGGCGTACGGTACTCACTTACCACTGATGAGATAGCCAGCAAGGCATTTAGCGGTAATGCGCGTGAATTTGACTATCACGGCAATGATATCATCGATATGGTCGGGGCCACGGGAACCGTCGTTGCCTACGGTGGCGAAGGAAACGACACCTTGCTTGGTAGCGAGTATAACGATCATCTCGCGGGTGGGTCTGGCGACGATGTACTCAAAGGGAACGCTGGCGACGACCATCTTTATGGCGACAGTGGTTTCAATCTTGACGTAACGGTCAGGTACGACTTGGTCGCTGATCTGGTAGCTGTGCACAGCATTCTCATTTCGACGGCCGTACAAGTTGCAGAAGCAGATCATGCTGCGACAAGGGATAACTTAGCTGCCGGTAGTGACCAACTGTTTGGAGGTGATGATCATGATCTAATTTTTGGGGATCATGGTTACATCACTCATACCGCAGGCAGCCTAAAAGTTCTGGGTGATGCAGCAGTTGAGTATGCAAGCACCGCAGCGGAAGAGAATGGAGCGTCTGATGAAATCACGGGAGATGAAGGAGACGATCGTATTTTTGCAGGCAGTGGCTCAGATTATGTCAACGTAAGCCCGGTTGATACTGACACGAAAGTGGCCGGACAGACAGGCAATGACGTGATTGTTGGTGACAATGGGTATGCAAATTGGGACCCACAACAAAATTACAATCTTGCAGAGATTGTTTCTGCTTCACCCCAATACGGGGCAACGGACTATATCTACGCAAACGAAGGCCAGAAAGTCATTATCGGTGGCGCCGACTCAGACGTGATTGAAGCCGGCGATGATGATCAGGCTGATATCATTGTCGGAGATGAAGGCTTTGCCATCTTTGATACTGAGACGACTTTGCTCACACTTATCGCGACACATCACGAGGCATATGGTGCAGACGATATCCTGATTGCAGGGCAGGCAAAGAATGTTCTGATCGGCGGAAGCGGAGCAGATGAAATCTCTGGAGGTGAACAACGCGATATTGTTCTTGGTGATAATGGATACGTCCAGCTTACCAGTGCAGGGTTGCCAGCCAAGTTAAGTTCCAACCTCTTTGATTTGCAAACTTTGACGGAAATAGAGCCGACTGCTGACTACGGTGGTGATGATACGATCGATGTGCTGGATGGCAACGATATCGTGATTGCTGGTTTGGGAAGCGACTACGTGAACTGGGACTCCGAGGGCATCACCGGAAAGCAGGGTGAAGATTCGGGGCGTGATATCGTCCTGGGTGATCGGGGCGAAGCTATCTTCGACACCAGTGGATCTGTCGAGATATTATCCGAGATACGGACGCTAGATGATGATATTGGTGCAGCAGATAGAATCTGGACTGATGGTGGTTCCGACGTAATTCTTGGAGGATACGGCGATGATGTAATTGATGCTGGTTCCGACGGTAGTCGTGACGTTGTTCTAGGCGATAACGGAGAAGTTTTGTTCGCGAGCGGTGACGACGAATTTTTAAGTGTTATCCGAAGCACATCAACCTCGCTTGGAGGCGACGATGACATTAGTGTCGGAGAGGGTGATGACGTCGTTATCGGTGGAGCCGGTTCAGATTACATTAATTGGTCTCGGACTGAAGTCGAGGGAGACCCAAGACTCGGCGTAGATACGAGTGAGGACGTGATTGTTGGCGACAACGGCGAAGCCTTCTTCACGATTTACAGCGGTGTCGAAGCCCTTTCTGAGATCCGCTCCATTGATGACACTCAAGGTGGGGCAGACAAAATCTGGACCGATGGTGGCTTTGATGTTGTGATTGGAGGCGCTGGTGATGACGACATTGATGCGGGTACCGATGACAGTCGAGACATTGTGCTGGGCGATAGCGGAGAAGTCGTCTTCTTTGATAACCAGCACGAGGTGGTTAAAACCATCGAAAGCACCACACCCACCGCGGGCGGGAGCGACGAAATCATCGTGGGCGGTGGTGACGACATCGTCATCGGCGGTGCCGACGATGACTTCATCAACTACACCCGCGAGCGACTCCAGATTGAAGGTGATACCGGTGCCGATACGATCGTCGGGGATAGTGGAAAGGCGATCTTCGATTTTGATGACGAAACCTCCAGCGGCATCGTGCGTGAGATTCGCACCATCGCACCGGAACATGGTGGCAACGACGTGATCTACGCCGCCGATGGATCGGATACAGTCTTCGGTGGAATGGCCAATGACACGATCGATGGTGGATCCGACAACAGCAGTGATATCGTCGTGGGCGACAATGGATACGCATTGTTCGACGAGGACGGCCGTTTGATCGAGGTGAGCACCGGTGATCACGACTTTGGTGGAAGCGATACCATTACCACCGCCAATGCTCGCGACTATGTGATGGGCGGCGATGACGGAGATATGATTACGACCAATGGTGGCCACGATGTGGTCCTGGGTGATACGGGTACCATGAAGTGGAGC
>NZGD01000147.1 GCA_002690925.1 Rhodopirellula sp. | reverse complement strand
TACTTGCGCGAGGGACGGTCCGACCTCAACATCCTCACGATTCACGTCCACATGCAATCCGACATGTCGGCGCCCGATGAAAGCGAGGTGGGCCGAGGCAATTTCCTTTTGGTCACCCATGAACGCATGACGCGCACGCACTGAACCCGTCCATCATCCCCCTACCTTTGGAATCCAACCTCTTCGCCATGAACAACCTCTTTGCCTCTGCCTTTTTCTTGACTTGCTCCGCCGCTCTTTTCATCGGGTGCGAATCTGCCACACCGGTGGAAGCTGCGGGCACGCTTGACAACCAAACCTTTTATGGGTCTGTGATCGACACCGACGGCACCATGAATGGGACTGACATGCGCACAGCCTTGGACAAGTCTGGGCGCGCTGAAGTCCGTTTTGAGGGCGAAATCACCGCCACTTGTGCCAAGAAGGGATGCTGGATGGACGTCGCTTCTGGGGAAGACACCGTGTTTGTGCGATTCCTGGACTACGGGTTCTTTGTTCCCACGGAAGGGGCGGAAGGCAAGCGCACTGTCGTTCAAGGCGAGGCCTTTTACGACACCTTGACGGTGCCCATGCTGAAGCACTATGCCGAGGACGCGGGCAAATCCCAAGAGGAAATCGACGCCATCACCGAACCCGAACTGCGCCTGGCTTTCACGGCCACCGGCGTGATGATTGAGGATTGAAATGCGCCTTGTGAAGCGATCGACGGCGGGCGCTTTGGGAGGTTTGGTCCTCGGGCTGTCCCTCTTTTCTGCCTGCGACCAGTCGCAGTCGTCATGCGCCGCCCCCAAACTTGCCCCCAACCAACCCAACGGGTCCTCTGCCTTGGCCTCGGCCATGGTCGCGATGGACAGCCAATTGCAAGTTGTTTTGGAGGCCGTCATGGCGGACCCCAACCACGCCTGGGAGGGGTACACCCTTGCGAGCCACGACTTGCTCGCCCTGGAGCCCACGGATGCCTCGATGATCAATGGGCACTTCACGACCCATGCTCCTTTGTACCTCCAGGCCATCACCCAATTCAACGAAGCCCCTTCGGCAGACCACTTCAACGCCGTCGTTTCCGCGTGCGCAGATTGTCACCATGGAACCTGTCCTGGTCCACTGACGCGCATTGAGAAAAGAAGGCCTCAGGTGGACTGAGTCCCCTTACTGCATGCCGTCATAAAGCAGGGCCAAATGCGTGCGCATCGCCTCAAGGAAAGGCCGAATGTCCTCTTTGGCGTCGGCTTGAATGGCCTCCCCCACGACAACTTGGGCCTCGAGAAGGTCTTTTTCATCAGACACAGTCTCCACTTGCTCCAACAACGTGACACCTTCAAAGGCCTGCTGAAAATCGCCCTCACATGCGGCATCGGCCACGCGTGACAACAAGCCGTCACATGTGAAGCCGCAACTCCAAAGGAATCCGAGAATGTCCGCCTTGACGTGACTGAGGTTGGGGGCCACCAATGCGTCGAGGAACGTTTGCTCCGCGGCAGACACTTTCATCGACCCCAACATGGTCCGCATTTCCTCCCTCAATGCATCCTCTTTGCGCCCGGCATAGGCTTCAAGCAACGGACGAACCCAGGTGGCATCCCCTTTTTCTTTGGCTGCAGCCAAGGCCGCCTTCACCTTTTGGTTGTTTGCGTGTGTAAGGTCCTTCATGCAATGGGGTTTTCTGAGGCTGCAAAGGAACGACCAAATCCAGCCTGCGCACAGACTTCCTGCAATTCAGCCGTCATCATGGCCGACGCCCCCCACAGCACGCCATCATGCATGGGCCAACCTGGAACTGACGTTTTGCCCCCGCGAACGGGAACAGTGTGAGTGGGCCAGGTTTGGCCTCGCGCGGGCAACGCACGCAAAGGCACTGCCTCCACTTCCTCCACTTCATCTCGTTCTAACACGAAGGTGGGTGGGCCGTCTACAACCGCCACAAGGGGTTCCACATAAAAGTGACTCGGTGGGATGTACAAGGACGAGAGCGCCCCGACGATGTCGTGGTCTGTCAACTGCACGCCAATCTCCTCCATGCATTCACGACGTGCCGTTCGCTCCAAATCTCCCTCGTCTGCAGCTTCTTCTGCGCCCCCCGGAAAGGCCCACTGGCCACTGTGCGCCGTCCCATCTCGGGTCCTGCGCATGAAAGCCACCACCCAAGCCTGCTCCGGATCCCACCACATCAAGCAGACCACCCCTGCCCTTCTGGCCGATTGAATGCGTTCTGGCAGGTCTTGAGGGCGACCCGGCGGGCAGGCGAGTCGTTGCGCATCCCAACCGGGCCTGACCTCGGGTTGGAGTGTTTGACGCAATTTGGCCTTGAACGCTTCGAGATTGGCGGGGTCCATCCCTGCAAAGGAAGTCCATGGTCCGTTACTTTGTGCCATGAAGGTCCATGTGCTTGATGCCGATCTGCATTTCCCTCCTGTGAATGTCGCGGGAGAGCATGGATTGTTGGCCGTCGGAGGTGATCTCTCGAGTGCCCGGTTGCTCGCCGCCTATGAGCACGGCGCCTTTCCCTGGTTCATGGAAGAAGACCCCATCCTGTGGTGGGCGCCCCCTGAACGTGCGGTTTTGCCTGTGTTGGAGCTCAAGGTGTCCAAAAGCATGCGCAACGAGCTCAACCGGAAACGTTACCGCATCACCATGGACAGGGCCTTTGAAGAGGTGGTTCGCGGTTGTCAGCACGCGCCTCGCGATGGCGAAGGCACGTGGATCACAGACGACATCGTCCAAGCCTACGTCAACCTTCACGACCTCGGGTTGGCCCACTCTGTGGAAGCTTGGGACGGGGGCAACTTGGGGGGGGGACTCTACGGCGTTTCGCTCGGCCGCATGTTCTTCGGCGAAAGCATGTTTTCGACAGCCACCAACGCCTCCAAAGTGGCCTTTGTCCACCTCGTACAGTGGCTGGCCCTCAAAGGCTTTGGTCCCGTGGATTGCCAAATCATGAACCCCCACCTCGCCTCCCTTGGTGCCACATTGTGGACCCGCGAGGATTTCCAGACCCAGCTCACCCACTTCCTTCACGCGGGTCCAACGTTGAAGGGACCCTGGACCGCCTTTGAATCTGAACTCCATGGGTGATCCGTACAGGCCTGCCCCGAACCCCGGACAACGGCGCCCCGGCTGGAAGGTCAAACTCTGCCGTGGTGCGGTGAAACTGCTGGGGTGGCAATTGCGCGGTCAACTCCCCCCTCAATTTTGGAGAACGACCTTGGTCATATGGGCGCCCAAGACCTGGCAAGGACGCGCCCTCGCGGCCATGATGCCGGTCAAGGTGCGTTGGATCCAGGCGCCAATGTCAGATGTGGAGAGCCGAGGCCAAGAAAGTCTCCTGCATTTTGAGCAAGGCATGACCAACGCCACGGTGACGCAGGCCACGGAAGACGAGTTGCGCGCCATTGTGCATGCGGCGCAACAAGCCAAGAGTCGCATTACCTTGTGCGCTTGGGAGGAACGACGAAAGTTTGTCCATGTCCATGCTCCTTTCAAGACCTCTCCCTTCCCCGACAGAGACGTGCATTACATGCATCGGTATTTCGCCTACTTCGCGAAAACCACTGGCACTCAGAGCTCTCCCTGAGATATTCACAGGTTGTGAACATTTTTCCGAAGGCCGTGGACAAATCGTTCATAACGGACTTCAGTGTTCTTGGGCCTTTCCGAAGGAAAAGTCCTTTCTTGCTGTTCAAATCTTTCATTTACCAAAGCCTGCATCATGAATAACTTGGACAAGTACGATCACATGATTCTCGACATCATTCATCAGCACAAAATCGAGAACCAGTGTCACATCCGCCTCGCTGTTCTTGAGCGCAACTTCTGGAAGCGCATTGAGGAGGATACAGATCTCCACGTCGGGAAAGCCCGCATCGGAGAACGCATCACCAACCTGTACCTCGATGGTTTGATTCAGAACAAGGATGGCTACGCCCTGACCAAGAAAGGCCGCGAGCAGCTTGCCTTTGCCCCTTGGAAAGAACAGGCGGCCACCGAAGCTCAGTGACCCTGTCACGCTGAACACGGCGAAAGAAAAAAGGCGACCCACAAAGGTCGCCTTTTTTCTTGCCCCAACAAGCGGTCAGCGCAGGCTGTGCATCACGATTCTTCGAGAATTTCCAGTCCAGGAAATTTTTCTTTCCAATAGGCCAGCTTGCTGGAGTCGCGAACGGTGATGACAGTGCGACGATCCAAGCGAACCTTGATGTTGGGTTGGAGTTCCTTCTCTGCTTTTTTTCTGCGTGCCATGAATGTGAGGTCTCTCGGGATTCCTATTCAACAAAAGAACACATCTAAGCCCGATAAAGTTGCCTGATGTGCATAAAGTGCATGAAGGCGTTAAGGAAACTTGGCGATGTCCTCCCCGTCAAGACGACATCGAAGGCACCAAACGTCCAGCATACCACGCGATGTACAAGTAACACGCCATGGGCAAGACGAAAGCCACCCCAAATCCAGCGCTGTCGACAAGAGCCCCCATGGCGGGTGGAATGAATGCTCCGCCTACAATGGCCGTGCACAACACCCCCGACCCCTGAGGTTTGCCCTCTCCTAGGTCTTCAATGGCCAAGGTAAAAATCGTAGGGAACATGATGCTGTTGAAGAACCCCACAGCAAGCACCAACAACAAGGCGGCAACGCCTTGGCTGAGCATGGACAACCCAATCAAGCCCAAAGCCATGAACGCGGCGCCGACCAGCAATTTGACGGGCCGAATCCGTTGCATCAACGCCGAACCCGCAAAACGGCCAAGCATCGCCCCGCCCCAGTAAAACGTCAGCAAGGCTCCGAGAATGCCCTTGGCATCCAATCCAGACACATCCATTCCTTTGATGAAAGCGGCAATGCCTGCCATGCCACCCAACAAGCGGCTGGTCTTGACTTCTTCCACAATGTCCAGGCTCAATCCGTAATTGACCATGTACGAGCCGAGCGCCACCTCTGCCCCGACGTACACGAAAATGCCAAGCGCCCCAAACAAAAGCTTTTTGTTTTGCAGGACCTGTCCATAGGTGGTGGTGGTTTGGCTGTCCCCGCCCAAAATTTTGGGCAAGGTGATGGCTCCGACCACACCTGCAAGCGCGAAGAACCCCAGGGCCAGCACGACAAAGGGCACTTGAACCGCGGACGCCTCGCTTGCGTAATAGGCCAAGCGATCGGCCTCGCTGAGGGCGCGAATGGCCTCGCTGGAGAGGATTTGGTCTCCCAGCAGAAAACTCGCCGCAACGACGGGTGCGAGTGTGGTCCCGAAGGAGTTGAAAGCCTGCGCCAAATTCAGCCTTGCAGAAGCAGATTCTTCCGGCCCCAGCACACTGATGTAAGGGTTGGCCGCCACTTGCAGGATGGTGATGCCGCCTGCCACCACAAACAGGGCGAGCAAAAACAGCGGGTACATCCGTGTTGCAGCGGCGGGATAAAACAGGAGACATCCCAAACCCGCCGTCGCAAGTCCCACCAAAATGCCGCGTTGGTAGCCCATTCGCGCAATCAAGTTGCCCCCCGGGATGGACAACAGTCCATAGGCCGCAAACCATGCAAACTGAACGAGTCCTGCCTGCAAAAAAGTCAGCTCAAACACCTCCTTCAATCGAGGAATCAGGGCATCCACGAGAACCGTGATGAAGCCCCACATGAAGAACAGGGAGGTCACAGCCACGAACGCGCCGCGCAGGGAGCGGCCAGTATGAGAAGAAGTCATGGGAAGGTGTTTAGCGCATCAGGTGAACGAATCCACGGAATTCTTGGGCATCTGTGTCGAAACCTGAGGCCTTGATGATCCAATGGTACACGCCGTTGGGTGCGAAGTGGGTGCCGCCATTGACGTCACCAATCCAAGCCTCCTCCAAGTCGGTGCTGTTGTACACCAACTCACCCCAGCGGTTGTAGATCCAAATCTCGAAGAGTCGAATCTGACGTCCTGTGATTTCCAGCGCGTCGTTGAGTCCATCGTTGTCTGGCGTGAACGCCGTGGGGATGTAGAAGAGTACATCTCCGTACACATCGACAATGGCCACGTCGGTGCAACCGATGTCGGTCGTCACATCCACCTGCGCTTGGTATGTGGACAAGCCGTCGAAGACGTGAATGGGGGCACGCTCGTAGGCATACTGGCCATCGCCAAAGTCCCACTGGTAGAAGTATGCGCCTTCGTAAGGCTCCGCGGGGTCGACCAAGACGTCAAACGCATAGGAATCGTCTCCCAAACTTTCCCGCAGGATGGTGGCCTTCACGGTTTGGACATCCACCTGCGTAGAGGCAAATTCAGCGTAGTCGCAATTGTCCACGACGACCACTTCGTACTCGGTGCTCACCTCAGGATCCACCAAGTGCACCAATTCTTCGTCGTTGAAGTCGTCCCATTGCACTTGGTAAGGGGGCTGTCCCCCGACAATGTCCAATTCCATGTATGTTGACGCCCCGTTGCAAAGCAGCGTGTCGTTGGGCATGGTCAATTCGAGTTGGTCGTACGGCACTTCAAACAACCCCTGCAAGTACAACTCCCGCTCACATCCGTCTTCCAGGTACACTTCCATCAAGGACGAATTCAGCGCCCCGTAAGTCACGCATTGTTCGTCGCCAAAATCCACGCCATTGATGGACCAGTTGTACGTCACTGGAGGATACGCATACGCCGGGTCTTGGATGAGTTCGATGCAGACTTCCGCAGTCTCATCGCAAGGAACCGTCACCACATCTGGCATCGTCGCCTCGAAGGGAGGCGTGTCGTAAATGATGATGGTGATTTCACTTTCAATGGTGCCACTCACCACCTTCAAATTCAAGGTTTCTGTCCCCTCATCAATGTTGTCTTGGGGCACTTCAAACGTCAGTGAAATGCCATATTCTCCCACGGGTACCGCTGCAGACGATGGCAAGCCAAGCAGGTCCTCATCCAAGGTCGCTTCCGACCCTGGAGCCGCGATCAAATCGAAGGGAAAAGGAAACAACGAAGACACCGCGCATGGACGGCTGATGGTGATGGTCGAGGGTCCGCAATCTTCCCAGGCACAATAGATGATCTCGTCGTCGGTGGGATTGGGATCGCAATCGGGAGAAGCTTGAGACTCGTAGGTGGTGGGGATGGGGGATCCAAAGCTTCCCTCCTCCAAGATCACCACGGAGTCTAAAATGGTGTCGCTTCCATCCCCGATGGCCAACTTGATGTGGTAGGTTTCCCCACAAATCACCGGATACACCGCAGTCAACACCGTGGTGTACCCGTTCATGCAAATCTCCGGAGCCTCGTTGAGGATGTAATACTCTGCATTCAATGATCCGTTCACCGAGCTTATGGTGATGGGGAGCTCGGGATCCGAATCGGGGACGCTCGCAATGTTGACCGCTTGCCCCGGAAATGCGCCAGGTGCGTTGTAAGGGCCATTGATGCCTGCGCCTGACAAAAAGAAAGCGAAAATGTCGTTGTACTGGCTGTTCTCCCAAGCCTCGTACTCACTCGACCCGAACACGTAATTGAACGACACGTAATCTCCCGCGGGATCAAAATCGAATTCGAGCACACAGAGGTCGTTCACACTTCCAACCGTAAATGCTTGACCAATCAACGGGGGGACGCTGTTGGCAATCTCGAGGAGGTCTGCATCGGTGGGATTGCCCCCTTGACAGCCTCCACATCCGACACCCGCACAGAAAGCATCAGCTGCATTGCCCGAACTCAAAACGAGCCCCCCATCAATGGGAAACCCCACATCGTCCCCTCCGGTGAGGTAACCGATTTGCTCCGTGGAGCCAATGAATGAAATGTCTGTGGCCGTGACTCCCTCCCCGAGCAACACCTCGTTGACGTAGTCTTCAATGGAGAGCGTCTGGTCCACGGTCTGGGCGGACATGGAGATGGTCAACAAGCCAAGCAGCCACGTCAACGACAGCCAGAGCATGGCAGGTCTGCGAAGTACGATGGGAAAATCAATCATTGCGGGACACGATGATGCCCCTAATATAACCTTTCCGCACGAGGGAAAGGAAGGGAGGCTCAGTTGAAGTCTGAGAGGGAAACCGAGAGCTTCTTCCGAGCGTGGAAGATTCTTGATTTCACGGTGCCCATGGGAATCTTCATCTCTTCGGCGATCTCATCGTAATGGTACCCGTCGAGGAACATGGTGAACGGCTTCCGGAAATCGGGCTTCAGATCGTCAATCGCCTCGAGAATGTCTGCCTGGTTGATCACTGTCGTGACGGTGTCCACGCGATAGTCTTGGCTTGCGTTGATGAAGTATTGATTCTCCGTGCTGTCGAGCACGGTGTTTTGGAACTTCTTTCTCTTGTAGTTGTTGATGAAGATGTTCCGCATGATCGTGTAGAGCCACCCTTTCATGTTGGTGCCTTCCTTGAAGTTGTTCTTGTACCTCAAGGCCTTCACCATGGTGTCTTGCACCAAATCGTCTGCATCTGCACCATTGCGCGTGAAACCCAAAGCGAATCCCCGGAGGAAATCAGACTGGCTGACGAGAAGCTGGTTGAATTCGAATGTGCTCATGGTCGGTTTGTTTAACGATTCAGGTCAAAGATTCAACAAAACTTCGTTGAAGCCAAGCTTTTTGTTCAACAATTTTTCCAAAATGTTCAACAAAAATGTACTAAACGCTGATTTTGAGCAGGTTACGATCTAAAAATACCTGCCACAAGAAATGTGCGTGGGTTGTTCAAAACAACCGCTGGACCAAATCTCCTCCCGTGGCGTCCACCGTGACGCCGGGCACAGGGTTGACTTCGCTGAACACACTGCCCGCCAGGTGGAAAGTCACGTCACTGCCGGCAAACGTGCGTGCAATCCGGTCGACGTACGCTTGGGCTTGGTGTTCCGCTGGTGAGGTGGTGCAATAGGTCACAAAGGCCACGTTGGGGAATTGGGCTGCCACCCCAGGCAAGTCGTCGAATGGCACGCTTTGGCCCAAGAGGACGGATTTGCGGCCGTGCTCACGACACAACTGATGCAAGAAGAGCAAGGAAATGTCGTGGATTTCACGCTCCGGGAGGTAGAGCACCAACACGGTGTCGTCCTCGTTCGCCCCGGGGATGTCGGCTCCGTGGATTTGAGCAAACAACATCTGACGGAAGAGGTTGCTCATGAAGTGCTCGTTCGCCGGGCAAATGGCGTTGGTCAGCCACAACACCCCCACGTCGGCGAGGAAGGGCAAACACACGCTCACAACCGTCGCTCCAAAACCGAGGCGCGCGATGCAATCGTCAATGGTGTCCCTGAACATCTGCTCGTCGTACGACATCATGGAGACCTTGAGCTTTTGTTGCGCCACGAGCTCACCCCCGGCCTCACCCGCCACTGGCGCATCCGTGATGGCCTGCGCAAGTTGCGAGTCGCTCATGGCGGCCACCTTGGAAATCTTCCTGCCTCGCTCGAGCAACAAGCTCACGTTGAGTAGACGCTTCAAGTCGTCCCCTGAGTAGGTTCGGATGTTGGTTTCCGAACGCGCAGGGCTCAGCAACTGGTAACGCTGCTCCCACGCGCGAATGGTGTGTGCCTTGACTCCTGAGAGGTTTTCGAGGTCCTTGATGGAAAACTCTTGTTTCACGCCGCTGTCTTGAAGATTGTGAGGTGTTCCATACCAATCAACACCCGAACGGTCGTTCAGGTTCACATCATAGTTTTGTGACATGGTTGATTCCTTCATGTTGGAAGTTCCTTCCTCTCCTGACCTCTATCCTTTGAACGTGCTTCGCGAGGAGCACGCCCTGCACTTTGGCGTGAGGTCCATTGCAAATCAATGGCAGGAATGCTTGCAAGCCAAACCCAACACCCGCATTCATCCCCGCCTCCTTCCCACCCCCGCCAATGTGGAGGTGGTGTTGGGTCTTGCGAAGGGGCAACACTGGACGCATCAAGGCGAGCGGGTGGCACAATGCGGGGAGGGATCTTCGGCCCTCGAAGGCAGTCCGAATCCCGACATGTTGGAGGAGGCGCCTGACCTGTTTGAGCGCGCAGCGGAAGGGCTTCAAGGCGACCTGGTTCGCCTCAAGTTGGCGTGGCGTTTGCGCACCTTGGAGGAAGACGAGCGCGAAGCTTGGGCAAGGGTTGGGGTGATTGTGCATGGCCCCATGGAGCGCATTCATCTTGCACCTGGTGCGGTATTGCGTGATGCTTCGCTCAACACCGAAGGCGGAGACATCGTCATCGGGCCCGACGCCGAAGTCATGGAAGGGTGTCGCATTCGCGCCCCCTTTGCCTTGGGTGAGGGCAGCACGCTTCGCATGGGGACGCTGATCTATGGACCGACCACCGTCGGCAGCCATTGCAAAGTCGGCGGCGAGTTGAGCAACGTGGTCATCCACGATTTCAGCAACAAAGCGCACAGCGGATTCTTGGGCAACTCGGTGTTGGGGTCGT
>NZGD01000146.1 GCA_002690925.1 Rhodopirellula sp. | reverse complement strand
GTAAAAGTGAGACCATGGGGTTACACCACCAGCAAGAGAGCCATAGCTGTGGCCAAATCCAAAGTGGTTTGGCCCCCATCGGGTTTCCGAACCCAAATGCCATTTTCCGGTAATGCAAGTGGTGTAACCCGCTTTCTGCAGAACGCTGGCTAAGGTGACTGTTTTCATCGGTAAAGCCAATTCATTGGTCGGTGTCGTCACGCCAAACCGGCTCCAGTAACGCCCTGTTAATAGGCCCGCGCGTGTCGGACTGCATACGGGAGCAACGTAATGCTGTCGCAATTCCATGCCTGATTTCAACAACGCATTCAAGTGCGGCGTTGGGACACTGCCACCGTGGAATTGAACATCGGCCCAACCTAAGTCATCAGCGATCATGAATACGATATTCGGCTGATTTGCACGAACGGAAGAACTCGAAAAGAACAGTGCTAACACCACGGTAACAATCGCGGCTGAAGCATTTCTGGACAGGCAGGCTGGTAAATTCTGTTCCATTTTCTGCGTTGCGTTCGAAGAAGTTCACATGCATTAGCCGTGAATCAATTCATCATGGCTTGGTAGTGGCGATTTGGATGCAATGCGTGAGGTAGGTGTTTGTGAGTCGCGGTGGCGTTTCAGTGATCGAAATAATCTGTGGGAGAGGCTACAATGTACCAGCCTCTAATGTTTCTTTGTGTTTTCTCTGGTATCTATCAGTGTTAGTCCATGCGACACCCGACTAGGTTACTTCGGCTGAAAGCCAATTCTCGCTGGTTTTTCCAGTGGGTAATACGTTCGATGATAGTCTTGGCGTCTGCTTGGAGCGTTGTGGAAATAGGGTTTGCCGAGTCGCAGGTCTTGGGTGTGGGGGAGGCGGGAACCGCTGTTGCTGACAAACACATCGGCCCAAAGTTGCCCGCGAAAAAAGTGAAGGGAATATCTTCGCAGCCAGTTCCAGATGGATTTTCACCCGAAACTCTTCCGGGTTACCTGCAAGGCAAGTACAGCGACATTTCATGGTTGGTCACACACAATGCAATGTCCAATCGAGCTGAGGGATGGTGGTTTCCAAATCAGTCTTTTGGGATTACGCGTCAACTCAATGATGGTGTTCGTGGGCTGATGCTTGATGTGCACATGATCGACAACCAGCCGTTTCTGTTGCATGGTTCTTCGATGTTGGGCAGGATGCCGCTGGAATCCGGCTTGGCTGAAATCAATGCGTTCATGCAGCAGCGATCTGATGTGATCATTACGTTGATCTTGGAATGTTATGCTCCCGCGACCAAAGTGCAGGAGGCATTTAAGGCGTCTGGCTTGTCAGAGAGGTTGCATCAACAGGAAAGTGTCAGTCCATGGCCAAGGATCAGTGAGATGATTGAACGGGACAAACGACTGGTGCTGTTTACTGATTCAGGTGGCGGCGAATGGCGGGGGTATCACGACGTATGGAAGTTTTGTCAGGAAACACATTATGCGGTGAAACAGGTTGCTGACTTCAGTTTTAAACGTAATCGTGGTGAAGAGTCCAATTCACTGTTGATTCTGAATCATTTTTTAACTCGCCCGATTGCTGGACTGGGTTTAGCGAAAAAAGCGAATGCCACAACGGTTCTCAAGTCCCGGCTCGAAGAGTGTGAAAAGGTAACGAAACGCTTTCCAAATTTTGTCGCCGTCGATTTTTATGAATGTGGTGACACACCCGCATTGCTGTTCAAATTCAATCGACAGCAGGCAGGAAAGCAACAGTCAGAGCGCTGAGTTTTTCATGCGGTTCAAGTTGTGCGAGCAAACAGAAGCACATCTGCTGCTAAAGTGACCTGCATTTCAGAGACAGATTCGAGCTTTGCTTGCTGTGAATATCTGACTGCGCGGTAGGTCATCGCAAGCGCATCGGTAATTGCTTCCCGCTCCAAATTCATTTGCTGGCTCCAGAGTTGGTGCTGCAGAAATTGGTAACCAGATGAATTGAATTCAGTGACAATTGTTTCCCATCTGCTGCGGCGGTGCCCGGCATTTTGGGTTTTTTCACGCAATTCGATTAAGTCATCTTCTGCAGGTACGGCGATGATGCACTTACCCTCAGGCTTTGAAATGCGTGCAAGTTCACTGACAGGCCTGCGGCCGAATAGTGAAACGGCACAGTCGACGCTTTCGTCATGGATGGGCAAGGTGCGATCCGCATTTGCCAGCACCCACGTTGCTTCTGGCCAACCCCGTGCGGCCAGTCGGACGGCTCTCTTGGATAAGTCAATTCCACAGTAGCTATTCGCGTATTCACCAAAAAGACTGGGTCCAAAGGAACCCTCGCCGCATCCCAGATCAAGAATCCTTGGAGCGTTCGAGTCGCTTGTTGAATTTGATAGTGAGTAAGCTAACGCTTGGGTCACCCAAGGCTTCAGGAATTTTATGAATGCGTTAGCATTTCCGCGCTGAAGCCAACGGTGACGTGCCAGGACGGCTGCATCCGCATCGCCAGCCTTGGAGGATTTGCGATCTTGAGGTTGAATGAGGCTCCAGTAGCCCTCTTTGGCACGGTCAAAATGATGACCACGAGAACAGGTCAGGCCTTTGCCATGTCGTTGGAGGGTGGCATGACAGTTTCGGACGGTGCATCGAAGTTTGAACATGGCCCGATTGTACGATCTCTCGAGTCATGGAACAGGCAGGCGGTCAACAGAAAATGAAAGTCGGCTGCTGGGGTCTGTTGTTTGATCCCGGCTGGTTATTTGATTCTAACGATCCGGTGCTAAGCAAAGCACGATCAACCCACGTTTTTCGTTGCATTGGTCTTGGCCTAAGCTTCGAGGTAGGGAGGTGAGTCGATGTGCTTAAGGCGAGCTGTAATCTGACACTTGCCTGTACTGCTTTGTGGACTGGCCGAAGCGAAAACGGCATGCGGCGGATCTTGTATGAGATGCGGCGGCTAATCATTGCCTGAAGCAGAGTCGTCCTCAGGGTAGGTTGTTTTCAATCGGAACTGTGCTTCGCATCGTTCCGACTAAGTACCGCTCTCATTCCCTCGTTGCCAAGTTTTTGTCACGGCCAACAGCCAGTCGAAGCTGTCGCGATGACGATCGAGGATTTTTTCGGAAACTCCGGCGGTTGAGTCACACATGGTTGTTGGTTCTAGCGTGTGTCTTGGCTGTTGGTGCGATTTGTGGATGTGCTTTTCGACTTGTGCGGCGACTTACTACTGGTTTACCTGGTTTGCTTCGGTTTCGAGCGTTTCACGCAAAAAATCGCTCTGGGTTGCGCGGCACAAATCCATCAATTCGTGAGTGTCGCGGAACAACGAAAGCCATTGCAGTTCTTCTCCGTTTGCTTCACCTTCAATTTTTTCTGCCGCTTCTGCAATGCCTCCGATATTGTTACTTCGTGCAATTGTACCGAGGTCAGACGCGAGCGTTCTCAGTTCAACAACGTTCTGCTGGGTCACCGCTTTGGCCAGGCGTTCCACTTGATATCCAATTTGGATTGCTGTCTGTTTACGAATCGATAGTGCTCCTCCCGCAAATGCGGGAGTGCTGGAATTAATGGTTTTTTCAAATTTTGCGACCAACTCTGGATCAAACTGGGTTCCGGCACAGCGTTTTAATTCTTGGATTGCATCCTGGTGTGAACGGCCTTTTCGGTAGATCCTGTCTGACACCATGGCATCGTAACTGTCAGCGATTGAAAGCAGCCTGGCGCCGATAGGGATAGCGTTTCCTTTGGGTAGGTGACTACCACCCTTGGATCCATCATAGAATGCGTGGTGATTCGCTATGATTTCAGACAATGCGGGGCAATCGAAGGCACTTGTTACGATTTCGACACCAATTCGATCGTGTCGACCCATCAGTTCCCATTCCGGTCCTGTTAGAGAACTGGGTTTAAGTAGTATTTCATCGGGAACTCCAATTTTTCCAATGTCGTGGAGCAGTGCGGCAATTTCCAATACGTATACTTGGGCTGGTTCCAGCATTTCGCAGCCAATTCTCGTGCAAATATCGGCGACACGACGGCTGTGCTCGGCAGTATTTGCGTCTCGGTAAGACAACGCACTGACGAGTGCGGTCACAGCTGAGTATGGAATTTCGATTCTCTCTCGCGGTTCGTCTTCGATTTCTTGTTCATCTGTTTCGTCAACAAGTCCATAGTTGTAACAAACAACACGATTACGGCCCTCGCGTTTCGCAACATAAAGAGCCTTGTCAGCTTGATGAATCAACTCTTGCGTGTCAGCGGGCCGAAAACGCAGTTCAGACACGCCAATGCTCACAGTCAATCGAAGAGCGGCAGGATTCAATAACCGAAGCTCAGTGATTGCCGTGCGAGTTTCTTCGGCGAGGGCTATCACTTCTTCTAAGCCGTACTGCGGTAAAACAGCACAGAATTCTTCGCCGCCGTAACGGCAGACCATGCCACGGTTCTTGAATATTTTCCGGAGTTCCTGTGCTACCTGTCTGAGTACCTGATCGCCACTATTATGACCGTAAGTGTCGTTGACCATTTTGAAATGATCGATATCGATCATGACACAAGCGAGTCTCGTTCCCATTGCCTGGGACTCACCCCAGAAGCTCTCGAATGCCTCAAAAAATGAGCGTCGATTCAGACAGCCCGTGAGCGCATCCTGTGTCGCTAATATTTCAAGCTCACGATTTTTTTCCCGTACTTCATCGCGATTGTCTTTCAATCTTCCGAGCATCCTTTCAAGTTCTGCGCGATGCTCTTCGATTTGGGTGACGTCGCGGAATGTCGCCAAAGCGCCACGCAGGCCACGTGTCTTTCCAAGGGGGGTCGCGTTTGCAGAGTATATTCGTTGTGGGCCATTTTCTGTCTGGTAGCGAAGTAGTCGCTCCGTTTGCGCCACTGATTTGTCCATCGCTAATCGCCAAGGATAGTTTCCGTCAACAATGTCTGCTTCGACCCAGGATAAGTCTTCGGCTTGTGTCCCTTCTATCGCGTCTTGACATTTTCCCACTATTTTTGAGAACGCACTGTTCGCCAAAATGATTCGTCCGGATTCGTCGACAACCAAAAGTCCTTCGGTCAGTGTATCAAGAGCTTGTCTGACACGATCAGGAACTACTTGTGTGGCATTTAGTTTTCTCAGTACCAGTAGTGAAAATGCGGTGTACGCGACGAGGCCCGTGACCACAAAAAAAGCGAGTAGGTTGAAGGTTGAGGAATTTTGGGGCAGTGATAATGAATTGAATTTGTCTCGTCGAAATGTAAGCTCGGTGGATCCGCGAAAAGTCGGGTTATACGGCAAGGGCATTTCAAGTGTATCCACGTCTGTATCGTGGGTTTGACGCGAGGCTGAAAACTGATTGTGCGAGTTGGGGCCAACACGCAAGTTGCCGACACTTGAGCGTACAACTATTGAGATCAAGTCTGAATCTCGATTCACAAGATTCTGCAGACTTGCTTGTAACTTTGACCACTCTTTTTTCTGAATGTGAGTCGACGCATTTTTCGCGATGGTTGCCCCGAGAGTGGTGCGAGATTGTGGTGCACCGTTTTGCGGCTTGGGGGGTAGACCAAGTCCCAACGCACCAAGTCCCAACGCACCAAGGATAAGGCTCGAACCCACGCATACCATTGCGAATCCGAGTTTCAGCGATAAGACGAAATTGTTGCCCATGCTGGACAGTCCTGCCATGAAATCGATTCCCAATACCACCCCCACAACAGAGCGGTCGCCCCTTTAATCTTGCTTACGACCAATCTGAAGGCTGAACAATTTTCTGTGTGGTGATTCCACTGTCATGTCAGCAAGTTGCCTGCGTGGGCTGTATCGAATATGCCGCTCAGATGAGATTGACGTGTGGTAAGAAACGCACCAGCGGAGGTGATTCGCGTTCGAATGCAATTAACGGGAGCCCTGACGCCGCACTGAGGTGTTTTTGTTTCGTGTCGGTGAGTGAGACCATGCTTTGCATTGAAGCTGGGGATACCAATTCGTGGTGCGGGCGCGGAGAAGTAAGTGATTTTAGTCCACAACCTTGGGGATTCAGTAAGTGAGATTGCCAGCATATTCTTGCGATGCTTCGAAAGCTGTAACTGAATCAATTTTGGGACTTGAAAGTAAGACTCCGACAGTGTGATTTTCGAAAATCTTGTATTTGCCACGGACACTGTTGCAGCCGCATTCTGCCTTTGTAGGAGTACAACCCAGAGAGACGTTAGTGTTGAATGCATTCGCGTGACGCCACCGTTTCAAAGAGCTGGGGGGGCGCAGGCACGGTCGTGTCTTGTCACTGCCAGCATGAAAGAAGCCGGTCCGCTGACTTGGGGAACTGAAGAAATCGCATGGATTGGTAAGCTTTTTGAAGTGCAAGAACTGCTGTAATAAATGAGTGGTGGTTCATCACCCTAGTCAGGCATGTTTCGTTCTTGCATCGATTTATAATTGCGGCTCATGAGAGGGCTTGCGGATCGTCTTCAAGCATCTCTCGTTTCGATATCAGCCAGTACCTTCGGTATAAGCTTGGAAGGTTGTCGGGACGCTCTCAAGGAGGGTGTTGAGCCAAGGCTTCACGCTGCGATTCCACTCCTGCTTCCCTCTTTGATTGAAAGTCGGTTGCCTGGAGATTGGAGAGGATGTGGTCGTTGGCTGGACCGGTCGAGATCACCCTTGCAACAGAGTTCGAGCGTCGAATCGCCTCGAATGCATGATGGAGCACCCCACGGAAAAGTTGAAGCGGTGAGTAAGGGTGGCTTGTGACGGAACCAAAATAGCAAAAGAACTTTTTCTGGTTGAGGTGATCGAGTTGCTTTATTCGGGACCTTTGTGTTGGAGGACAATTGGTAGGTCTGTTGGAGATTCTGGCCGTTCCAGGCTTTGATGGGAAAGTCACTTATTCAAGTGTTTTGTTGGTTTTTTGCGAGTCTTGCAGAAACGCACATCCTCGGACGCGTTGCTTTTTGGGGCGGCTGGAATAGCCAGCGTTCTACCACGCTTCGGCGGGTCGGTCATTTTCAAACGGTTGCTCGCCTGATTTGCTGGCGAATGCGTATTACAATTTTCACTCGCACTATGATCATCGTGATGAACCTTGCGTTTCCGTTTCGAACCACTGAAGTGGTGTTGAACGTTTGAGGGCTCGGACAAAGCGAGGTTTGCAGGCTATCGGAAAGCCGTTGGGAGAAATGGGCATACTCTGGTTAATCGCCGTGGGGTTACCTTGAGTATCCCCGCGGTAACTGCGTTCGTATCGCTGTCATTTTCCGGTGATTTTTGGAAGGAAAACATTCCTCTTTCCCGTGCCACGTTCTCTTGCTCGCCGAGCGTTGTTCTGATGCCACTTATTTACATTCTTGTTTTTCTCGGTTTCTTTGCCAGCGCTCTGGTATCTCCAGTGCTGTCACCGATGTTTTTGCATCCGGTGGAGCATGGCGTCTTAGCTCAAGGCACGAGTGCCGCAACTCGCGCGTTCTTGTTGGGCGTTGCGATGTCCATGATGCGACTTGGTGAGTTTGTTGGTTCCCCTGTTTTGGGACAAATCTCTGATCGCTATGGAAGAAAGGGGGTTCTTGCCGTGGCCATGGCTGTGACTGCGGTGGGTAATGGAGCGATCGCTTGGTCGATTCAGGCGGACACCGTTTGGGTCATCATAGCAGGGCAGTTCTTTATCGGTTTTGCAGGAGTTCTGCTGGTGCTGGCGCAAGCCGAGGTTGCTCATTGGTCCACTGGCGCTGAGAAGACACAGCGTTTTGGGTTGATCTATATGGCAAGCAGCTTGGCTTATGTTTTCGCACCGGTCCTGGGTGGGCATCTCGCCGATAAAAAATACCTCAGTTTCGCATCGTATTCTCTGCCTTTCTACGCCGCGGCGGGGATTTGTGGTTTATGTTCGCTACTCGTTCTCTGGCGGTTTCCTAAGTCGGGTCCGCTTCCTGGTGCCAGTCAACGGTTCGACTTTGGCAAGGGTGTGCGAGAGATGGCGGACGCGTTTCGCATCGCTTCATTCCGTTCGCTTCTATTCATCAATTTTTTTCTTTATCTGGGTATTGATTTTGTCTTTCAGTTCAACCCAGTTTACTTCGTTCAACAATGGGATTTTACGTCGTCTCAGGTGGGCTGGCTCATGTCCTACACCAGTGTTTCGATGGTGTGCACGCAGTGGTTGCTTATCAAGCCAATTGGGAAACGCTGGACACCACGTATCATTACCAGTTCCAGCGCGATCTGTCTGGGGTTGCTGTTGGTGTTGATGATCATTCCATCACAATGGCAATGGCTGTGTTTGCTTTTGCCGTTGATTGGAGCCTGCATGGCGATTGGCACAACCAATATGTCAACACTACTTTCAAATACCGCTTCGGTAGCGTCGCAGGGTAGAATGTTGGGTGTGGCTCATTCTGTACGTGTTTTTGGTTCGGCGTTGCTTTGTTTTGGTGGTGGAATTCTGGCAGGTCTTGCGCCGCAGTATCCGATTCTTGTTGGTGCAATTGCGGCGGGTCTTGCGGGCCTGCTCCTCGTTGTGGGGGGGCGTCGCAAGCGAAATGCGGCACATAGTTGAACTCAATACACCTAATGCACCTCGATGATGTCTCTTGCAGGAGTTAGCACCAGTGGTGAGAATCGCGGCGTTATTGAGTGTTGAGGGATTCCAGGACATAACCGCACAAAAAAACCTCGCCCGCTTTGCGGACGAGGTTCTGTGAACTGTTCGATCAATCCGAACTTACTGGTTCAGTTGCTCTTCGATTTTCTCTTT
>NZGD01000145.1 GCA_002690925.1 Rhodopirellula sp. | reverse complement strand
TAAGGGATGACCATCCGACTCCGGTTGAATGTGATTTCCCCGCGACACGAAAACAGGTAACATGATGAGATCTTAGGGAGATCGGTTAAAACCGATCTCCCTATTTTCGTGCATATGCGGATTTTGGAGCATTTGGTAATCACATGCATATGCATTGTGAGACGATTGCTCACCTGGCACGGGGGCGAATCGATTACTCAGGTACGGCGGGCTGGAGTGCTTGTCGTTTGTGGAGACAAACAGGGAGAGACGCACGGTGCCTCGCAGTCAATAAGAGGCCAATCGAAAGATTTAGTTAGCGTCTTGCTGCTGATTTACCGAATCAGCGTCGATCATCTCAAAAGTCTGAGGGAGCGTGAAACGGTCGATTTGGGCATTCAACTTGCAGGGGAATTGCATTAGTTCTTTTTCGATTTCATCGTGCATTCTTGAATCTTCCGCAGTTCGGAGCACGGTTGGCGTTAGGAAAATCAGCAGTTCTTTCCGCACGGTTGTTTCCAGATCGTGACGAAACAGTTTGCCAAGGTAGGGGATGTCACCGAGCCACGGAACCTTGGATTCCGAAACTAGAGTTTGGTTACCAATCATCCCTCCGAGCACGATGGTTTGCCCATCCTGCACGCTGACGGTGCCATCTGCTTTTGTTAAGTCTTTGATGGGAGCTTCAATGACACTACCGCTTGTTGCATCCGTGAAAATGGGAACTCCTGATCCTGGTCCCGAACGATAGGCACTCTTCTCCGCATTCACGTCAACCACGACAGTTCCGTCAGGGCTGATCCGAGGTGTGACTTCAAGAATAATACCTGCATCCGATTGACGTATGACTGGGTTAGCATTTCCCACTGCCGTGATGGTTACCCCATCCACTACAGGGACTTCCTGTCCAATCTGAATTTTGCCGGGCTTATTATGTACGGTTCTTATCTGGGGACGGCTGAGGATTGAGACATTTCTTTTAGAGGCTAGGGCCCTGAGTAAAAAGTTCACGGAGTCTGAGCCACCGGACAGAACGAGTCCACCAAATCCTGCATCACCATTGATTCTGCCGACTGAAAAGTTCGAAATGCCTTGCCCGCCAACGCGGGACGGGTTGATTGCGGTGTTGTTACCAAGGGGTTGGTTGTTGAAAGCGAAGCCCGGTTGACCCTGTTGCGAAATGATACTCTGATTCGTTGTCTGAATTTCACCGTTGGTTACAGTCTCGGTCAGGGTCAGGATCTCGCTGATAATACTGCGATCAAAAAGTACGGAGTCTTGCACACCCAATTCGATTCCAAATTCATCTGTTTGGTCAAGATCCACTTCTACCATGATCGCTTTGATGACCACTTGGGATGGAGGCGCATCGAGATCGCGAACCAACTGGCGCACCAGATCGATGTAGCGCGGCTGCGCATTCACCAGTAAGGAGTTGGTATTCATCTCCGGAACAATCAGTGCCTTGACCCCTGCGAGCGAGGATGAACCCGCGGTGTTTCGGCGAGGTGTTGCTGTGGTTCTTGTTGCTGTGGGGGCGGCTGATGCTTCCCCAAAAAATTGGTTGATCGCCTCTGCGATGACATCCGCAGGAGCATGATTCAGTTTGATCACCGCAACCGGGCGTGTGGAAATGTCCAGTTCACTGAACATCAACAGTTCGTCGAGCTTGCGTAGGTTTCGGACAACGTCAGTGATCACAATGCTGTTGGAATCAGAGAGGACATCCACAGCGCCAAATTCGCTGACGAGAAGCTCTATTTCATCTGCCAATAAATTGGCATCACCATTTTGTACGCGAATATTGAGAGTTGCAATTTCGTTTCCCAAGGCGTCTTTCAGTTCATCTGCCTTGATCACACGCACCAGACTGGGGGGAATGTCCTTATCCAGATCATGAACAAGTAAAAAGTTGTCTCGCCGCAGAAGAATGTAGCCCGCATCGATCAACTGACCATTCATGATGTCGAGCGCTTCAGCGGCAGAGTATTTCTGTTTACTTTTGAAATAGAATGTCCCCTTTGGAACGGTTGTCAGCTGTAATGCGTAATTCGTTTCCTCAGCAAATCGTTCCAGCACGTCGCTCCAAGGAGCAGCGGTAAAATTGAATGTGAAGTCTTTGCCCGAAGGTTCTGGAAGGTCTTCCTGTCCCAGTGAAACGACTGAAAAGAATGAAACGCAGATGCTTGTTGCAACGGCAAGTGCGATTCTCCCTGTCTTTTTCAGGTGACTGCGTTTGGTGATTGGCATCTGTTGTCGCTTTTCCAGAATCACTTCCTATGATCCAACCCAAAACACAGGCAGTGTTGTTGAGTTAGGTACTGATTGTCTTCTTAGTATCGACTCTTGGGAAATCTCTAATTGAAGAGAAGTTTCCACAAAGAACAATTGCATCGGTTCTCAGACCGCAACTGGCATTGGGACATTGGTTTCTCAATGGCTGCGCTCACGTAACAGGTTGATTTAACGTCACAACCCTTTTTATCGTTACAACCTGACTGCGCAGATGAGAACAACTTCAAGTCGCAGAGATGGGACGTACCAGCCCTATGCATTCTCTTCGCTGGCTGCGCTGCTGGGCGAAAATTCGATGCGATCAATACAACCGGTATAGCTTGCCAAACGGCTCACTTGGTGTGATCAGAAAGTTAAGAAAAAAGAATTCGACAAGTTGTAAAGGAATAACGGTGTTTTTTGAATGTTCGGGTTTCACCGGTTAGCCAGACGTAGCGAATGAGCATGGTTTTCTGGAAAAACGATTTGCGATTGTCGCATCATTTGGCGGATAGGGGGGACAACAGTTTCTGCGGGTGACTTGAGAGTAGCTCTCATTCACCTCGCTATCGTAAAACCCGTTTAGTGAGACTTAATCGAATGCGAATTTCTTTAGTTGCAGGTTGTTGCCTGCTTGCCACCTCGAGTTGCTTCGGCGCTGATGCAACAGATTTTGGACTGGCCGGTGTCGAGCCGATCAGCGAAATGGAAGCTCAGTCGGTGCGAGGCCAAGGTGGAGATACGATCGTTCAGTCGATCGCAACAAACTCAATGGCATTTTCCATTGTTGATAAGGACTCGGGGTCGGTTTTCAATATGAACGCGACTTCACAATTAGTAGGTAAGGACTCAATTGTTTTTGACACTGCAGACAGCGGCTTACAGGCTGTAGGCAATAGTTCGACAGGCGGTGTTCAATTTGGAGAAGGTGAATTCAGCATGGGCGAATTCATGTTCTCGATGAAGGGTTTCTCATCGATTGGACAAGCCAATCAAGTCGGCGGAGCCGGGAAGCCACTCGACTTCAGCAGCCTGCTTCCATAGTCAACCGAAATCAGAATCAAACCAAATCAACAAAGGAAAAGTAAGATGTTAAAGCAATCAATCATTGGAATTATGACAGCAGCTGTTCTCGCCAATATCAGTTATGCAGAAGACCTGGCGGATTTCGGCTTGAGTGGGATGACCAAAATCGAAAATGCTGAAGCTGCGGAGGTACGAGGTGAAGGTATGGACTCGATCGCCTTAGCTGCAACTCAGTTGTTCATTTTCGATTACGTAAGTGGGGCATCACTCAACTTTCAGGCAAGTTCACTTAATAGCAATTTGAACGTCAACTTTGACGCTTCAGAAGAGATGGATGACTCAAACGGATCGCACATTTCAACGATCTCGACGACAAATATCTCGGGATTCGAGATTGGTATCGACAGTTTCTTTGTCGATACCCAGACGCTCAACATCAGTGCTTTTGGAACAGCTGGTGTCGGGGTTGTGTTGCCGTTGCAATAACCATGTGGAACGATAGCGAGGCAATGAGCTCAAGCTCGTTGATTCGGTGGGGAGAGGATCCATCCAATTCTCTCCCCACATTTTCCACTTTGATGTTGTGTTGACCAATGTTCTTACACACATGGCCAACATTGTTTTTTGGTCCCGATTGATTCATTGCCAGATAGATCGGAAACCTCCATTCGAAAGTAAAACTAGTCTGCAATGTAGACGTCAAGCGGTGAACCGTAAGCGGTTCCGGCTCCGAAGGCACTGAGATTCAGGTCGGTAGTTCCGAACCAGAAATCTCCGATGTAAATGTCCATGGCGTCGAGAGCGACTCCTGATTCAGATGAACTGACGACAACCTGGAAGCCTTCGTCACCCTCGGACATCTGATGGACATCGGTTGCATGGTTGACCGAACTACTGGACAGGTTCACAGAAGAACCACCATTGCTATCGAAAAGAAAGATTTGCATCGCAGACATGCCGACGGATTCTGTCGAAGAAAAACCAGCTCCGCGAATGGCTGTGGCTGACTCGTCGTCCATCAGCTCAATTCCTTGGAGGCCAAAGTCTTCAGCTTCTGTTGCTGAAAGGATGTTCGTTGTGGTGAAAGTAAGGGCAACTGCAAGTGCGAGCGAGATTTGAAATTTCATGTTCTTGTTCTCAATAATTTTTTAGTTACGTGCGATTTTAGATAAGAGCTATTTGGAATGTCGTGATCAATTAGCGCCGCCAAGCAGTCCGGAAAAGTTGAGTGGTGAAGAAGGTCCAGCGATAAGATTCGCCTGTCCGACGGAAGTAAATCCTGACAAGTCGAAGGTGAATTCACCCATCGTGAAAGTTGCATCGCCAAACTGGATGCCACCTTGCGAGCTAGCTCCCACCGCTTGGGTTGCCCCGGACGAGCCTTCGTATAGTTGGGCGCCATCGTACGCTCTCATTTGTGCATTCGAGTTCATGTTGAAAACTGATCCTGAATCACGATCCGCGAGTGCGAAGTTAAAAGACTGTGTGGCCAGAGATGAGACGAACGTGTCTACACCGGCGCCGCGGACGTCTGTTGCTTCTGCATCTGTAAGAGGCTCCATGCCGCTCATGCCAAATTGGTCCAATTCAGCTCCAAAGCATGGAACAGATAGCAGGCAAGTGAAAATAAAGAATAAACGTTTCATAAAAGCACCTCGAAGTAAGTTGGGAAGACCCTGCTTTGAAGCTGGGTGTTCTCGAATGTTTGATTGATTGGGTTTCCCCCCGACACGGAAGCAAGGCGAAAATCACAGGGATAAAATCCCGAAACTTTCTTGCTTTTGCGGTCACGTGACGTAAGTTCCAGATTTTAAATCCGCACTTTACGTACAGATGGAATAGAGCGATTAATCCGCCTGCACATTGTTTTGATTGTGCGCGATGTTCGTGATGTTCGTGATTGATTGAGGGTAACGTTCGAGGGGAAAAACCCTTTTCTGCGGTGCCAGAATTGATGACTTGGGCAGTTGGTACATTTGTGCGGGTTGTTCGGTTGCATGAACGAGTGCGAGGGCAGCAATGGCGGGCATGCGGGGATCTGGAGGCATGCGTTTAATGACTTTGGAGCATTGGCTAAAGTCTGCGAAATGCCACGCTCAGAGTCACGCATTCGGAACTGTTCTGTGTACAGCAAGCGAAGCGAATGAAATCTGCAGCGGCCGCCCTCGGGCACGGAAGATGTGGTCTGCATTTTGCTTCTAAGTTCATGCAAGAATTGGTGCCCGGATTGCAGTCAGACATGATCGTTAATTTCATAACAGGTGTCATTCGTGTTAATCGCGTTAAAGTTCCCCTTTTCGCTGGCTTTATCTGGGCCCCTCTGGCTTTGTTTTGAAGAGCTTCAAAGGTGGTGTCCGAATTCTTTTAATGATGTGACGGATGACCTTTCAGCAGCTCAGCAAGAATCGGAGCCGATTAGATGAAGAACCCCACTTGGATATTTTTGATTGCCATTTTCCTCGCCAGTTGCGGTGTTGATGTGAAAGTGAATGCAACCGAACCTAC
This sequence comes from Rhodopirellula sp., assembly GCA_002690925.1. GTDB lineage: Bacteria > Planctomycetota > Planctomycetia > Pirellulales > Pirellulaceae > Rubripirellula. The sequence goes on along the minus strand of NZGD01000145.1, from coordinate 12,877 downwards.
CGAAGCCGTAGAAAGTATTTCTCAGGAGGATGCACGGTTGTTGAATGATTTTGGATTGCAATCGGTCGAGCCCATCGAGCGGAAAGATTTTTTAGGAGTGCGTGGTGCGGGTGGCGCTGCACAGACCAGTGGTTTCAGTTTTGTAAGTGGGATTCTGGTAGATGCTGAAACGACGAGCAACATTTTTGGTCTGGATGCGAACTATGCCTTCGCTTCCCTGACCCTCGATGATCCCTTTCGGATCGTTGATCCTGTGCATCAACATCAAGCTCAGCTTGAACTCGAATTAACCGTCGATGATTATTTCTCAACAATCCTGGGAGGAGCCGGCGGAGCAGCGACAGCCTTGTTTCGCTAGTGCCTTGTCACCTGATCAACTACTGCCACTCTTGGGGTAAATCTGGCATGTTGATGAGTAAGAGTGAACAGTGAGCACATTAAAACGTGATGATTCCGTGACAGCGTTTCCGGCTCCAGTGGTTTCCCTGTTTTCGAACAAAAGCTGGCTTATAACTTTTCGGTGTCAGAAGGAAGTAGGGCAGTTACCACTGTGCACTCCTTCATTGTGTAATTTCCATGATTTGGTTTTGCTGTAAGTGTGATTGGCGAGCCAAGTTTTAGGCTGGAATGTGGTTTTTGTTGAGGCGGAGATTTGGTGCATGCAGCGACATCGATCTGACTTGCTGGAAGAACCGATGACGGTGTTTGGAATGGGGTGGGGCACGCACATACGCACCAGGGTTCTGGTGTAAGCGAGATAAAGTTTGTCGCGTTGGGCGGTAGGTAGCTGATTAAAATAGTCGGTACAAGAGTTCTGCTTAACACGGAACATTTTTAGCGTTTACATCTAACGGAAAATCAGGCCATGTACTCATCACTTCTGCAACGTTTACGTTTGCCGTGGCGTCGTGCGCGGAACGAGACAGTTTCCGATGGTGGGACGGGTAGTTTGGGCTTTGTTTTGCCCGTCGTGTGCATTGTGATTCTTTTCCTGACGTTTCAAGCCTACACATTTACGGAGCTGATGCTGGTTGAAAATATTGCTTCCGTGGCGAGTGAGAAGTCGAGGATTGCAGTTTCTCTGTCGGACTCAGGAATCTCTTATGCGACGTCGCGTATTACATCGCAGGAATCTGGAATTGCAGGTTCGGGAGAACCCAATGAGTGGCGTGTTCGTTTAGCTTCGGAACGAGGGTCTGAGTACGGTGTCGTCGATGTCCTAAGTTTCAATGCAGCTAAAGGTCGTTGGTCTTTTGGCCTTGTTGACGAGGCTTGTAAGTTGAATTTGAACGAACTTCCGCTTGACATCGAGTATGCATTGGAAGCCCGCCGGATGCTGCTTTGCTTGCCGATGGTCACCCCGCGGTTAGCGGATGCGATTTTGGATTGGATAGATGAGGATGAGGAACCTCGTCCGTTAGGCGCCGAGTCAGCATATTACAGCTCTCTGCAAAGAGATGCGAAGGCTCGCAATCGACCACTGGATCAGCTTAGTGATCTTCTTGGTGTTCGAGGTATGACCGCGGAGATTTTGTTTGGCCGCAGCAAGAAAAGTGTGTGGACAGACGTACCTCCGACGCTATCTGATTCGTCAGAGTCTCGGCAAGAGAGCATGCTCGGCACGAGTGAAGCCTATGAGATTTGCCTTGAGCATTTCGCGACAGTTTATGGAGGTGCGTCCTTCGTAACAGCGGGGGGTGAAGAAAAAATTATTATCAACAACCCGGACTTAGTCACGCTTTTCGATACTGTCGAGGCGAAATTTGGAGAGCAAGTTGCCACCTATGTTGTCGCATACCGTCTGTATGGGCCACAAGACAAATCAAGTCTGCCGGCAGATGAGTTTTTAATAGATGAAGTTGAGGCGGCACGACGACGCGGACAGCAGCAGGCTGGCCTGAACAAGGAGAACGAAGGTTTCGACGACGAGCAAAGTGAGGCGACACGCGGCCTCTTGAAAATCAAGTCTTCCGGAGATTACAAGATTCGTTCCATCTATGAGTTGATCGGAGTGCCGGTGCAACTTCCCAAAGAATATAACTTTGCAGAATTGAGCAGCCCGTGGAAAAGTGGTTCAGGCAATTACCAGCGACTTGTTCCTCTGCTGCAAGCGGCGTTTTCGTTTTACGGGGCGACACCAATTAATGTGCAAGTGAACGTCAACCACGCCCCGGTTGACGTTCTAAATGCTATCCCAGGAATCGAAGATGGATTGGCTGATCACATTGTAAAGATGCGGATTAAGTCAGGCATTACGAGCAATCGTGTTGGTTCGGACATTGGTGCTGCGAAGTCGAGCATCGACTGGCTTCGGGCTGAGGGTGTACTGACGATGGAACAGTTGCGAACTTATGCACCGTACCTGACAACGAGGGGTAATGCATTTCGCTTTTTGTCGAGAGGGAAGCTTGTGCGTTCAAGTGAAAGTTTTTGTCAGCAGGTTGTCATTGACACCCGCCAGTTCCCTCCACAGGTTTGTTGCTGCATGCCGATTTCTACCGGCTCTAAACGCTTCGAGTCGGTGCACGATTCCAAGTAACGTGACGGTCAAAAAGGGCGAGTAGCTTCTGGCAGCTTGGTAGTGTCTGTCAGCCTGGTAGTGTCGGTTAGCCTGGTTGCCTCTGCCGTCAAGTGCGTTGGGCAAGTGTAGCCTGCCACAATGACGTGATTTTCGGCGTCGCTTACACGGCAAGGTTCTTTCAGGTTGCACGGCCTTGAACACGGCTGAAGACTACCTTGTTGAAGGCTGAATTTGCCTCAATGAGCCTCCTGTAGGTATTCATTTGCAGCACATAAGCGTATTGCGGGCCGGTCGGGTGGCCCCCACGCTTCCGTAACTGAAAACGCAATCGTACACATCCAGCCCGCCGATCTTCTAGCGACTATTCCAGTCATGCGGGCAAGCGGAAAGCACCCACCAAGTGGCTGAGTCGCACCCGCCATGCAGTCGGGTTGGCATCCTCATAACTTTTCAGTGGAGATCCTCCGCGTCGGGTGGGATTTCACGGTCGTCGATGAATGATTTGGGCTTTCCGTGTCACTTTTCAGGGCTCGGGAATCAAAAAAATGTGGCGATGGGCCAGTCGGGGGGTATGGGAAGAATAGGCCGTTTTTCGCAGGGTTTTCTTAGCATCTGAGGGAGTTTTTGGGGGGATTTGAAAAAACGGCGTGTGTTTTGTACAAGCTTTTTCCGGTTATTTTTTAAAATAACGGTTTTTTCGGGTTGGTCGTAGCGGATTTGGAGAATATGCTCAGTCCGTCAAAAATAAGAGAAAAGCATAGCCTGCGTAATTTGGGTAGCTTGGGTCGTGCCTGGTTGAGTCTTTTGCAAGTTCGCGGAGACCGCGATGGTGGCCGACTTTTCTCTTTGCCCAGCGACGACGACATCGCAGTTTTCTAGCCAGGTAATTCAATAATTCGGGGTTTTTACATGTTTTACAAACGTTCTTCGGTGTGTTTGGCAGCGTTGCTGCTCACCGGCATTTGCCTCGGGCCGCATAATCGGCTCGCGACGGCAGCGGATATCAACTTGGCGTCGGGTGACGACGTCTTCACCACCGAGGCCTCACGGAGTGCGGCGGTGCTTCTCGGCAAGGCGTTGTTCTGGGACGAACAACTGGGGAGCGGCAACGGAGGGCAGTATGCGTGCGCTTCGTGCCACTACCAAGCCGGAGCCGATTCACATCCCCTTCGCATCGAGGCCGGACGTTTGCCGAACGGCATCATGGGCTCGCTTGGAGTTCAATTCTCCGCATTCAACGGTATTGCGGTGGTCGCCGACGAGAGTGCTCCCGGTGGACTATGTGCGCAACCCGCCGATGATTTCGGACCAGCGGGGGAATTTTTGATCACTGGCCGAAACGCTCCACCTTCAGTCGATTCGAACAGCGTTCACAACTTTTGGGATGGGCGAGCAAACTTTATCTTCAATGGGATCGATCCATCGGGAGAAGAGCGGGCGGAACTCTACTCCGCCAACGGCGGCTTCAAAAGCGTTTCGATCGGGGAGTCTTCCCAAGCTTCGCAGGCTGTTGGACCACCGAACAGCGATGTTGAGATGGCCGCTCAAGGCAGGAGCTTCGCCGAGGTTGGTTTCAAGCTGTGTCACGTTGTTCCGTTGTGCCGTCAAACCGGCGACATCGTTGAGGAGTTCAAAACTCGCGGGCTGTACAGAGCTGGCGGATACATCGACCTGATCGAGGAAGCGTTTGGCAATGGGCCGCTCGCCGAGTTTGTTTCGGCCGAACCAACTGACGTTGTGGCTAGAGTTTGCGTCGCCCCCGGCGTCGTCGAGGAGTGTCCCTGTTCGATCACAGAGGCCAACTTTGCTCTGTTCTTCGGGCTTGCGATTCAGGCTTACGAGCAGACGCTCGTCACTGTTCCAGCCAAAATGCCAAACAGAAAGATGAAGCGTGCCTTTAAAGAACTCCGGTGCAATAAATGTCACTACGAGGACGGCCGCAGTCACGCGGTGACAAACGACCTCGGGCGGCGTCCCTTTGATGTGACAGGAGTCGCTCCACTCGCCCAAGATCCGGGCGTGACAGTGGCAAATCTAAACCTTGCTTCGACTGTGCCGAATGATGAGGCAGATGCTGACGTTGGCTCCTTCAAGTCATCTCATCTCTTCAATCTGCCACTAACAGCCCCTTACTTCCACGACGGAAGCGAAGCAACGATTCCCGACATGGTTGACTTTTACATTCGCGGTGGCAACCACGACCTTGGCGAATTGAGTAGCCAAATCCGAACGCTTGATGCAAGTAAGAAAGAGCGTCGCTTGGTGATCAAGATGATGGAGAGATTGACGGATCCAAGAATCGCCGCGGGTACAGGGCCTTACAGTCACCCCTCTTTGACTCTTCCTCTGGGAGATGGGACGACCATCTTGCTGCGAGCGAGTGACGACCCTGCGGCTATCGCTGATACAGAAGGGCTGGGTCCAGGTCTTAGTTATGACACCACGCGTTAAAAACAACGGCGGGACACTTTCCGCAATCAACTAACGTGTGTTATCGCAGAAAGCAGTTCGCCTCCCCATGGCGAGCTGCTTTTTTTATAACCCTCTGGCATATTTGGTTATCGTTGCTGCGTGCATCCTTGCCGTCAATTCACGTTGCATAAGCTCAAACTGCATTTTAGACGTAACCATGATGTTAGTCTTTATGTACTCGTTGTTTGCAGACAGAGCCTCTTCTAATCGTTGACTGATGGCCTGATTTATAAATGGCTGCGGTGGGGTTTTTGGTTTGGAGCGGATACTTGCCCTGCAATAGCGAGCCGCTTGTTGTCGCAGATGTGATGTTGCCCAACCTTGGCTGATCATTCGACCCCTTCCAACCTCAAGGCACCTGCTAAGTCTGGAATGTTACTGTTGTGTAGGGTTCCTTGTGGTCTTTTGTCAATGCAACTGTTAGTAGTTTACACCTGCTAGAAATGAGATTCCAAACATGTGTAGGTCGGTGCTGCTGTTCTCTGCGAGTGCTGCAGTTTGGGCGCCAAAGGTTGACCCGTCTGTCAGAAAAGCCGTCGAAGTGGACGCGGTATAATCCCTGCCTATTTCAAAATACTGGTATTCCAGACCGCATCTGAGAATGCAGTTTGAGCGGCATCCGATTCGTCGGCAGACTTCGAGGCCCGCTTGTAGCCCAAAGTGCATCTGTAACTCTGATTCATCAGTGGTTGTGATTGCGCCATCCTGTGATCGTGCGACCGCTGGATTTTCCAGAGTTGCAGTTGCGGCAACGGCTTCGGTCATAGCGGATGAGGATTGATCTGCCCACAACCACGAAATTCGGGTGTCCCAATACAATTTGCAACGATATTTCTGATGAATTGCAAAACAATCGCTACTGCACGTCGAGCCACACTTGCATCCTTTCGGCCACGCAGAGTGCTTGCCTGCGATCGCAAGCGTTGGACCGATAGCGTCCACATCCCGTTTCAGCATGGCAGCAGAAGAAACTTCCATCGTGTTCTGGTGATAGTTACGCATTGCATTTGCCTGTTCGCTGGCACCGAAATCTAGCATTCTCAAGCCAAGTGCGGTCTTGATGCGGCATCCAGAGAGGCAAAAACGCTGTGTAATGCCCAAATCCAGCGTTTCGATATCGAGACGGCGCCCTAACCCGTATTGGGGTGTGTGGGACCCGTTCTTCCAAACGCCACTATCAAAGCTCTCATCCGCAAAGTTCCAGTAAATGACTTCGAGTCCGAAGACATTACTCTGAAGACCCAAGATGATTCTCTGTCCAAAGCCAAAGCCGCCCTCGACCTCCTGCGAATCGTTTGCGTTCGTAAGTAAATCTGTCGTGACGACTTGGGTTTTGCCGAGCGTACTCGCAGAGAGAAAAGTTGACTCAGTAGCAGCGACAAGGCCTGAGTCAAAAAGACTGATGGGACGTAGTGGCTTGCAGAAATTACCGCACGCTCGGAGGAACCTGCGGTGTCTCGGAAGAGACTGATGCGAGGTTGCAACAGAGCCGGGAGTTGCGTAGATGATTTCCTGCACAGGCTCAGCAATGAGTGGTGCTGTATCCGTAAGGTCCTCGACGGGAATGCTCTCGACGGGAATGCTCTCAATAGGGATGCTCTCAACTGGCTTGTTCTGGGCTGGCTTGTTCTGGGCTGGATTGTTCTGCACTGGTTCACCAATCAATGGTGTTGCTGGTTCATTACTGGGTGTAGCGGGATTCAAGGCACGTGGTGGCTTGATTGTTTGAACCTTGGGCTCAGGTAGTTCGCTAACGGGTGACCTCAGCAAGGGTGGTGTTTGCTGGGTTGTTTGTTGTGGTGGTGCAAGAACTCCCGTCCCGAGAGGTGGGGAAGAATTTTGGATCGGTGTTGATGCAACGGTAATGAGTCCATTGAGTATTTGTGTTTGTTTTGCCGATGCCTGAGAGAATCTGCCACGGTCTTGGCTTGCGTCATCATTTGTGGACGTTGGTAATTGATAGCTTCCAGGCAAAACGAGTATGTCAGCGCCAAGGCTCGTTTTGGTAAGGCAAAGCGAGAGAGAGAATGCGACCGCGATACGTGCAGTGTGTGACATAACTTTTGGTAGGACCAAATTAAGGTTCACGGAATAACAATAGGTGCGAGAGAACAGCGTCCACGGTAGTGTTGCAGCGTTCATGGGTTCACTCGACCTGTTAGGTAAGTGCGTAAAAATACAGAGTTCGATTTTGTGGGATCCCTGTCCGATGGCTGCACAAGGAGCAGGCTCTGCTGATTGGGTTTCGTTTTAGGCTTGATGACGGCAAGAATCGCATTTTTCTGCCATTGTTCTACGAAGGTCGCTACAGGAAGGCGAAGTTTGCCTCGGATTGGATCGGCTAGGTAGATGAATTCTTCATCACGTCCGCGATAGACCACAAAGTGGTCATACTCATTGACGGTGATTGCAACGATAAGAGGCAGCTTTGACTCCCCCAAACGCTCGATGGAAAACTTGCCCACAATCGCCGTATATCCACCAGCTTGTGCAACGCGTTTTAAGTCCATCAGACTTAAGCCATTTTTTACGCGATCCTGCAGTTCTTCTTTTGTTAGCAATTTTGCTACCAGCACAAGTAATGCGGTCTCGGAGACATCCTCTTCCCAGTAGTAGTTGAGGACAGTCGCCAAAGCCGCCGCACCACAAGAAAAGTCTCGCTGTTGCATGACAATGTTTTCGTTGCGCAATTGCTTGGCGTTTTTGACGTAGACCTGCGTTTTGACAAGGTCCTCACGGACTGGTGCTTTGGAGCCAAACCGTTTTTGATTAAGTTCTCGTGCTGCTGTCTGTCCGTAGGCCGGATGGTGCTGGTTCGTCAGCGAGGAGACTAGCAGGAAGAGAGATGCGAAACGGATGCAAGACGAGACGATAAGCCAAGCTTTGCCATCGTGGTTTTGGCCGGAATATGAACATCTGAGAATCATCGGATTGCGTGCCATTTCTTCCTAGTATGTCCAACGCATGCCAAATTCAACATCATTTGCCAAACTGGTCAAACCGAAGCGGAGAAACGGTTCCCTCGTTCGAGAAAGTTTGGGCTTGCCCTTCTTTTTTGGTTCCGAGATCGTACCTGCTAAACGCAGAGTAAATGGCTCAGTGCGGGTGCCTCCCGAAACCAAACCATTGAGCTCTGCTCTGCCCGTAGATGCTCCTGAAAATGATGCGCTGATGGTTATGTTCGGGTTGATTGAGTAACCGATACCCGTTTGATAGAAGAGCGTGTTCCCCGCATTGAGTTTTTCGCCATTGTTCAGGGTGGTTGCGAATGTGTAGGTGTAGCCTACGCTACTAAACAGAACCAACGGGTCATAGGTTTCAGTAATGTTCAGGCCACTTGTCAGTGTCCAGTAACCGGCACCCAGCGATGCTTCCCTGGCTTGTTGGGTCAATGCGATATTGGAGTCACCTGTGGGAGCGGAGGTTTGTACGAATCCAAGAATTCGACGGTTCTTTTTTTTGGGTGCCCATAGTACGCGAGTCAAACCAATTCCAAAATCGCCAATGCCAATGTTGTCGTCGTCTTGTTGGACGTTGCCTACCGATAAGCTTTGCGAAGACCACCCCAGTGGGATGCTGAGAAATGCCTGCAGGTTCTCGCTCACACCGAATCTCAGTTCGAGTGGCGTGGTTAATAGTCGGCGTTTTTGGTTTGCGTTAGCAATTTGGACCTGATTCGAATCGGTCTGTAAAACACCGGCCACGGGAAAAGTGCTCGCGTCAACGCCGTAGCGTACGCCATATTCGAACTGGTATTGACCGGGCGGAAGCAAAATTGAGCGTTCACGCAAAAACGCTGGCTTTTCTTCTGGCGGAGGAACGCCCAATGTTTCTGCTTCCTCTGCGCTTTTTCCACCATCCGTTGAAGATCCCCCAGCACCTGCGGGGCCGCCGTTCTGAACAAACTGTGCCTGTGTTTGTGACGACGATATTCGAAAACTGGAAGTACCAAATCTGGAGTCTTCCGAGTCTTCTGCCATCGCAAGCTTGGGAGAATATCGTGGGGGGCGTTGGGATTCTGGATGCGGTAAAGTCATACCTGCATCAGAATTCAATGGGGTTTCATTCTGTTTCGAAGTTGTCCTGTCAAGCTGTCTTGTATCGTCATTTTCCCTTGCAACAACCGGTGCATCTGGTTGCAAGGTGGCGACATCAGTTTCGACTGTTTCAAGTGGGGATCCAGTATCCGGAGAAGCTCCCTCTGGAGCATGAGTGGCACCGGAGGGCTGTGCTGGTTTTTCCCGAATTGCATCGGTTCCGGCTATCGCAATTTGCTCGTTCGAGAGTTCAGAATTCGATTGCTCGATGCGGTTCTCTTTTTTAGCTTGGTGCGGTTTCCTAACTTGCTTCCTGTTGACTTGGAACTTTGCTGGTTGAGCTTGTTTTCTCAACTGAAGCTCTCGTTCTACGCTGGCTTCGTTGACCGCTTGCTGGGAGTTTCTTGCTGCAGTGGCAACGTTTTGGACGTTTGCGTTTTGACTCGCATTGTCAGAAAGACGCGATTCACCCACGAGAAGCACTGCAATCGTTGCAGCAGCGAAGCTGCCAATGACTGCTAGGATTACTTTGTGGTGCATGGTTTTGTGAATCTTTAAGAGTACTCGAAATCCTCTTTTTTACTCAGCCCGGATAAGAGCCGAAGGGCAAGTAGGAGTGTCAACAAGTTTCAAGGAGATGGTTTGGGAATCGAAAATTCACATGCATTCACTGCGGCCTTAAATGTTCGCAGGACTGGATTCTTCTCGCTCTCAAAAATGCTCAGGTCAAGTTTTTCAGGTACCGCGTGTGACTGATGATGTCGCCGAGGATTGGCGAGAGCGTCGGCCTGGGGCTTTGGTTTTCGTCTAATTCAAACGTGTCATCAGGCAGGGGGGCTGTATCACGCTGAGTAAGGATCTTTTCGGTTGCCGGTTGAGCATCCGTTTCTTCTGCCCGAGAATGTGATTTCACCTTCGGAGCAGTTGTGTTGTCATCTCTGATCGGTAGTGACACTGCGGAATGAAGCGTGTCATCATCAGCTTTCGGTTCGGTTGAAGAAGTCGTTTCGGCTCGTTCGTGGGTGGTCTCCGATGGCTCCGACTTTTTCTGCAGCGATACAGGTGCAGGGTAAGCAGGTGCTTGCCAGGCGACAGGCATGCTCAAACTGAGTGGGATGGAGGGATAGAACATCCCGTGAGGCATGGGAGGGATGGCGGCGTTCTGAGGATGAGTTTCCCCTTCAGTTGCCGTTCCCGTTGCCGCGGTACCTGCTAACGCTGTACCTGCTGACGGTACACCTGGGGGCGGTGCTACAGGCACCGGGATTTGAGGCGGTGATGAGATGAAATGTTGTGGGGGTGGCTGATATGCATACACCTGAGGGGGAACTTCTTGGCGTGTTGGCGAGGATCTGAGAAGTCCACAGATGAGCACGATCAGAAGGGTCAGGATGCCGCCTGCCAAGAAAAATTTGAGGTTCCGGAGTTGCTCGTCGGTGAGGCTGACCGTGTTGCGGTTCGCGGTCGACGCAATGTCCACAACCTGATGGACTGCCTGGTCTGGATTTTCAACCAAGGCTAATTCAGTACCAGCGGCCTGCGTGATCACCCCGCTAGCGTTGATGAATGAAAGTACCAGCAGGAAACCACGAACGAACTGGCGGCAATGCCTCCAGTTTTCGTTGGCTTTCGTGTTTGTGCTGGTGTGGGTAAACAAGACTTATGTCCTAGTTTATGAACTAATGTGGGAAAGTGGCTAATCAAGCCGCATCTGAACGGGTTCCAGAGTGCTTGTCGGTTTGAGTTTCCTGCGAACGCAAGATCTCCCAGCCTTCTGTGGGAAGCTCACGCGCCAATTTAAGGGCCCCAATGGCTCCAGCAAACCTACAGTCATTGACGCGTTGAACTTCGCAACGTCCACTTAAATTCAGTGCTTCTTCGATGTACTCATCCAAGCCGGAGAGCTGGCTGCCACCGCCAGCTAGAAGGATACGTGATTGGGTAAGCACGAAATCGTCACTTTTGATTGCAGAGATATGTTCGAGAAGTGATTCAGTTATTTTTGACGCAAAACTCGAGCACACATCTCGGATGATATCGGTGAGATCGAATTCTCGAGTATCGCCTGCCTTGGTGGGTATTTCTACGATCGCGGACCGAGGGCTTGCTCCCACCGAACCGAATCTTTCTTTCAACCTTCTTGCAAGCTGCAAGGAGACCTTGGCTGACGGGAATGTTGCTTGAATGTGGCTGCGCAGGTCTTCATCAACGTGGTCACCACCGAAACCGAGAGTCGATTGGTCATCCTGTTTTGGTAGAGCGCCGTAGTAATAGCAGTAGTCGACGGTGCCAGCTCCAATGTCGATGACCACGCTGTTGTTGGCTTCCTCGCCAATTCCATAAGCGACTGCAAAAGGTTCTGAAACCACAGCAGCAAACTCAGCGAATTCCTCAACAAGCTCGAGTATAAGGAGCTGACTGTGCTGTGAAGCAGCAGCAGGAACACCTGCAATGCATCGTACCGAACTAGGGTCCGGCATATCGAGTGAATCGATTACTTTCTGCACGAGCAATGATGCCGAGCGATGTGCTAGCGAGGTGCTTTCTTCTTTGAAGCTTCGCCATTCTTGTTCATTGATCGAGTACTTGAGGGCATTTCTTTCGAAGGGACGGATCACGTCCAATGAAGAACGATGGGTCGCGATATCTGATCCCAGGACATGGGCCTGCCCAATCAGGTGTTTTGCCACGATATCGCGAGGAAAGCCCACCTCGCTCGGCAGACAATAGTTCGCTCCATTCCCAGCGGCCGCTGTGGTGTAAAGAGTGCCCAAATCTATGCCAACGCAGTTTTCTGTCACGGTTTATACTCCGAAGATCGTAGCCAACTACCTACTCAATCTACAACTTCGGCGTTTAACCCTCATGATTGTTAGGCGAATCGTGCCTATGTTGCGGTTTAGTCCGAATGGTTGTGTTGTTTTCGGCTAAAGCAGGCAAAGCGACAAGAATTCACTGTGTGTTTTTGGAGGCGCGTGCTTCGTTGCCAAGAAAAGGGCGTTCGAGGACGCCTGTTAGCTTCGGCACTGACTTAGTCGCGTTCAATCGCCAACAACTTGTGCTGGCGAGATTCGTGGGTTTTAGTAATTCAGCCCAAGCATGAGCGTGAAACCCGTGAGGTCCACATAGTTCTTTTGGGACTGTGCGATGCTATCAACTCGCCCGCCAAAGTTGCTGTTGTCTGTTAGAAAGGCAAACGACTGCGATTCGGCAACGTTCTTACCAAGGTCCCAGTGCTGATATTCGAATCCTGCGCGAATGACAAGTTGAGATCGGCACAAGATCGGACGGCAGTATTCGAGCCCAATTTGAAAACTAAGCGTGTAGATCGACGAATCACTATCGTCGGTGATCGCTGCCTTGTCTCGTGATCTGGCACTTGCGATGTTCGAGTTTCCGTCGTGTTGAAAGACGGACGCTTCTGTCAATGCGGCGCTGCTTTCATCTGCCCACAGCCATGAGATGCGCCCATTCCAGTAGATATTCCATGGGAAGCAACCATGACAACTTCGCCATGTATCACACTCTCCCATGCAACTGCTGGAACCACACTCGGAACACTCAAAATCAGGAAGGAATTCACCGCCAGGTAGCCCGCCAAAACCGATTCTTAAGTTCTTTCGACCTGCCAGAGCTAGTGTGGGACCTGCTCCGGTTATTTGGCGACTGGCCTTGGCAATTCCAGTGAGTTCCAGTGAATTGTGCATCTGGTCTACGAGAAGCACTGCATCGTTTGCCCGATAATCTGCGTAACGTGCGCCGACGCTACTTTCGAATCGGCATCCAAAGATGCAAAACGGCTGAGTGATTTCGAGATCGACAGTCTCTGCATCGACACCACTTGCGG
>NZGD01000144.1 GCA_002690925.1 Rhodopirellula sp. | reverse complement strand
GGTGCCAAACGAGGATGCGATGGCATTTCCTACTTGCCGACTTTAAAGGGATCCGTATCCGAGCAACGTAAACATGAGTATTTGTATTGGGCCAGTCAGGAAGGTGCCACATCGGTAGGAATGAGGATGGGGGCCTGGAAGTTGGTGAACTATCGAAAGCCCAAGAAAAAGGTGAATGCGGCAGGCTTACAAAAGAACGAAGCAGTCGACACAGTTGAAGATGATTGGCGACTTTACGATTTGGGTGTCGACATTGGCGAAAAAAATGACGTTTCAGATGCACACCCGGCGATCGTTCAGAAAATGTTGGCTTTGTTGAAAACTGATGGCCTGTTGTAGGTAGACGATTCAGCAGCGACACTAGGGGGATCTGCTGCCCATCCTGTCAGGTCTGAGGCGTCCCAGCAGAGGTTCTTATTTCGGAGCTCCGTTCATACGACATGGCTGAAGTAACAGTCCCAGTGGTCCCAGCGTGGTTTCAAAATGGATTCCATCGCTTTTTGCGACCGTATCTCAAACGGCACTTTCATGCGGTGGCTGTGGAAAGTGAATGCCGTGAATCACTTGATATTGATAGTGGTGAACCACTTCTGATTTATGGAAATCATCCATCATGGTGGGATCCATTGATTGCGCATTACTTGAACCGCAGCCTATTCCCCTCACGTCAATTTTATGCACCGATTGATGCGGAAGCGTTGGAACAGTACCCCGTGTTCGGCAAGCTTGGTTTCTATGGCGTACGGATGAATACAACCAGCGGTGCTGGTGCATTCCTGAAGAAGACAACTGCTATTCTTGGTGATGGGGGAACGGCAATTTGGATCACTCCCGAGGGGCGATTTGCGGACGCACGCGATCATGATGCCGAATTGATGCCAGGTTTGGCGCACATGTGTACCAAGCTAAGTCGGGGATGGGTCGTTCCGCTGGCTTTGGAATATCTATTTTGGGACGAGCGATTGCCCGTATGTCTTGCACTGTTTGGCAAGCCTGTGCAAATCGCCGATCTTGGAAATCCTTCGAAGCTTGAATGGCAAGAGCTGCTTTCGACCAAGTTGCGAGGGACACAGGACAAGCTGGCAAAACTTGCTGTCGCGCGTAGTTCGGATCCATTCGACAATCTGTTGCAGGGGAAAGCAGGAGCAGGAATTTTTTATGATTCGTTCCGACGAGTACGTTCAGCTTTCTCCGGAAAGAAGTTTCGAAATCAACATGGAGAGCAATTCGAATGATGCTCAGTCTGGGGATCTTGTCACTGGTAATCGCCTGCTTGCCTGCACTCATGTTCGCGAAGAATCTGCCGGCATTTCTTTTTCCTGTGCCATCGATTCATCCGAATTCGGAGGGCTCTGGTGGGGATGATACGACGAAGGATGCCGGCGTTTGCACTGGTGTATCGGTATTGATTCCCGCTCGTGACGAAGAAGATGGTATCGAGGCAAGTGTGAATGCGGCCCTGAAGAGTGAGGGGATTCCGGTAGAAGTGCTGGTTCTGGATGACCACTCTACCGACAGGACTGCAGAGATCGTGAAACAAATCGCAGAAGCGGATTCCCGAGTTCGTTACCTGAGGGGAGCTGAGTTGCCCGAGGGGTGGAACGGAAAACAGTTTGGGTGCAAGCAGTTATCCGAAGCCGCAGAATATTCCATGCTCGTGTTCATTGACGCTGATGTACGACTGCGATCGGACGCTCTGTACAGATTGGTGATTTGCTACGAATCGCTTGGGGTCGGGTTACTAAGTGCGTTTCCCCATCAGGAAACGGAGACCATTCTTGAAAAGTGGATCATACCGCTGATGCATTATGTCTTGCTTGGGTTTTGCCCGTTACACAGAATGCGAATGGATTCAAGCCCAGCTCTTGCTGCCGGATGTGGTCAACTGTTTATGACAAAGCTGGACGCGTACCGACAAGCTGGAACACACGCAGCGATTAGCAGTTCACGACACGACGGTGTCAAGCTGCCCAGAGCCTATCGAGAGGCAGGCCTCATGACGGATGTCTACGATGGCCAGGAATTGGCAACATGTCGGATGTATCACTCTGCACGGGAAGTGATCCGAGGCGTACTGAAAAATGCTACGGAAGGTCTGGCAGGGGCCAAGTTGATTTTTCCGTTCACGATTCTGTTGATCGGCGGCAGTGTGCTGCCAGTTGTGCTATTACCGCTGAGTTTGGTGTTGGGTGATCCTGTGGCTGCCGTTGTTGCGGGCTTGGCTGTGGTTGCAGGTCATTTTCCTCGACTGCTCGCGACGCTGCGATTGTCTCAGTCTTGGCTGGGAGTGTTCTGTCATGCCCCCGCTGTTCTTTTGTTCGTCATCTTGCAGTGGATTGCGTTTCTAAGTCACCTCGCAGGGCGGCAGGTGGCCTGGCGCGGGCGAACGTCGAGCTGATCAGTGAGCGTTATTCTGCTCTTGGTGGGGTTTCCTGCAGCGGTGTGGTTGTCGAACTGTAGGTGATGTATTTGCAGCGTGATTTTTTATTTTTGCCAATGTGGGAGTGCTCTGATGCGACTTGCTGCTGGGGTTTTGATAGTTCTGCTTCAAGTCACTGCTGCGAATGCTGCACGTCCTAATTTCATAGTTGTGCTTGCAGATGATTTGGGCTTTGGTGATCTCGGCTGTTACGGGAATGATAAGATTCAGTCGCCACGTATCGATGATTTTGCCACAGAGGGAGTGAGGTTGACCAGTTGCTACGCGGCTCATCCCAATTGTTCGCCATCGCGGGCCGGGCTGATGACAGGTCGGACACCATTCCGACTGGGAATCTATAATTGGATCCCCATGTTTTCACCCATGCATGTGAAAGAAACTGAAGTTACCATCGCGACCCTGCTGCGTGACGCAGGGTATGAAACCTGTCATGTGGGAAAGTGGCATCTGAATGGGCAATTTAATTTGCCGGGCCAACCACAACCCAATGATCATGGATTTGATCACTGGTTTGCTACTCAGAATAATGCTCTGCCAAATCACCGAAATCCAGAAAACTTTGTGCGAAATGGCAACGAAGTGGGGAAGTTGAAGGGCTATTCAGCGGAGCTGGTAGCAGCAGAGGCAGTGAGGTGGCTTCGGGAAGAACGTGATCCGACGAGGCCATTTTTTCTGTTCACTTGCTTTCACGAGCCTCACGAGCCGATTGCTTCGGCGGCTGAGTATCAGCAACTTTATCCCAACGAAGATCCAGCTTATGCAGCTCATCATGGCAATATCTCACAATTGGATGCCGGGTTTGGCCGTTTGCTAGATGCGGTAAAACAACTCGGACTGAAGGATGATACGGTGATTATCTTCACAAGTGATAACGGACCTGCCATCACACCCATGCATCCGCATGGCTCTGCTGGTCCGTTTCGGGATAAGAAAGGGACCGTCTACGAAGGGGGGATTCGGGTTCCAGGGATCGTGCGATGGCCTGGCAGAATCACAGCAGGTGCAGAAAGTGATGTCCCTATTAGTGCTCTCGATTTTCTCCCAACGCTTTGCGAGCTTGGCGAGGCAACGTTGCCAACTGAACGTGAGTTGGATGGGACCAGTTTGGTACCGCTGCTAAAAGAAGAACCGTTACTGAGAAAGAAACCACTTTATTGGCAGTTCAATCGAGCCAAAGGGCTTGCAAAAGTCGCTATTCGAAATGGAAAGTGGAAACTGCTGGCCTCGATCACCCAACCAGGTCCAAACACCGGAGCCGACTTGACCCAGATCGAGATGCAGGCCATCAAAAACGCTCGTTTGAAGGACTTTGAGTTGTATGATCTTCAAGCGGATGTGAGTGAGTCAGAGGACCGCAGAGAGGATGAGCCGGTGGTTCTTGAGCGACTCAAAAAACAAATGCAAGCAATTTTTGCGAGCGTGCAAAGAGAGGGGGTTGTTTGGCCGGATTGGAAGTGGCCTCGGCATGAGTCGGAGCGAATCATTTGGCCTGACTATTGGCTGAATCGGAAGAAAAAGTGAGGTTTCGCGCAAAAAGTAGCGGGGGAGGTCTGATCATGCTAGCAATAGTGATGGATGAGTATTCACCTTCAAATTCGGCTGGATGCTGGTAGCTCCGTACGTTAAACTCCGCCGCTCAGCAGGTTTACCGTGGTGATTTCACGGGATGCTACAAGGATGCTTCGCAACCAGCCACGATGACTCGTCAAGGATGACGAACTGACAATGAACAATTTTGGTCGCGTTCTCAGAATTGCCGCTCGACGGCGTATTGCCCTCGTCGGCATTCTCTTCTCCTCTCTGATCATTGCAGTTCTGTGGGGAGCAAACATCGGCACGCTCTATCCGCTCGTTGAGGTCGTTTTTAAGGGGGATAGTTTACCCAGCTATGTCGCAGCCCGAATCGAGACGTCTCGCGTCGATTTGACTGAGATTGATCAACAGTTAGTGGAAATTACAAAGGCAATTCCGCTGGCGAGTGATGATAAAAAAACTGCATTGCAGGTCGAACTGCAAACGTTGGAGTCGCGTCATTCATTGGTGAGTGAGTCGAATGCATGGTTTATCAAAGTTCAGCCTTGGGTTGATCGTTACGCTCCCGATGGCCCGTACGAGACGCTAATATTGATTGTGGCGTTGTTGGTTGGCGGAACGGCTCTGAAGCTCTTAGCGCTGATGCTCAATTTATTGTTGGTGCAGTACGTTGCCGAACGCACGGCATTCGATCTGCGGTCGTCCTTCTTTCGTAAGTCGCTCTCGTTGGATCTTGACTCGTTCGGGGAGAATGGTTCGGCAGAGTTAACGTCGCGGTTGACCAATGATGTGTCTCATGTGTCTGCAGGCGTTTCTGTACTTCTAGGTCGTATGGTGCGTGAACCCCTGAAAATGATGGTTTGTCTGGGGGGAGCGATGTTCATCTGTTGGCGTTTGATGCTCCTTGTGATGATCGTCACGCCAATTGTTGTCTTGGTCATGTCCTATCTAAGCCGAGCCATTCGCAGAGCAAGTCGGCGAGCGATGGAAGAAATGAGCCAACTTTATGGAATGCTTAGCGATGCATTTGCGGGCATACGTGTGGTGAAAGCATTCAATACTCAAGCCTTTGAGCGAGCCAAGTTCAGACGCGGCACTTACGCGTTCTATCGTAAATCGATGAAGATCGCTTTCTACAACATGCTGGCGCGTAGTAGCAGTGAGATGCTCGGAATGGTAACCGTTGGGATGGCTATTCTTGCGGGTGGCTATTTGGTGGTCAATCAAGAGACTCATCTGCTTGGGATCCGTATGAGTCAGGAGCCGCTTAATGTTGGTGAAGTGCTGATGTTCTTCGGATTCTTGATCGGGGCGTCTGACCCTGCACGGAAGTTGACTGACGTGTGGAGTGGTTTGCAGAGAGGTCTTGCAGCCACCACGCGTGTCTATGACATCATCGACCAGACCGTTCGAGTCCAAGAGCCGGTGAAACCTAAATCTGCGTCTCGGCCACATCGGACCATTGGGTTGAAGGACGTTTACTATCAGTACTCTTCAGGACCGAAGGTCTTGCAGGGCATGAATCTAGAGATTCAGCACGGGGAAACCGTCGCTGTTGTCGGACCCAACGGTAGTGGGAAAAGTACTCTGGTCAGCCTGCTTTGTAGGTTTGACGACCCACAATCCGGAGATGTGCTTCTGGATCGCGTTCCGCTTCGGGAGATGCGCACGCGGGATGTGCGACGTAGGATCGCATTGGTGACGCAACGGACAGCACTCTTCGAAGATACCATCGAAAATAATATCCGCTATGGCAGTCCCGGAGCGGATTCTCATGCCGTGGTTCGCGCGGCCAAGTTAGCTTTTGCCGACGATTTCATTCGTACCAAAACTCCTGATGGCTATCAGACGCGGCTAGGAGCAGGTGGAGTTCGGCTATCGGGCGGGCAAATGCAACGCATTGCATTAGCTCGGGCATTTCTCAGAGATCCTGATATCTTGATTCTTGATGAGGCAACGAGTCAGATTGATATGGAAAGTGAGCAGTTGATCCATCAAGCGCTCAAAAAATTCCTTGTGAATCGTACCGGTGTGATGATCACACATCGTCCTTCTTCGCTTGCAATGGCTGATCGCACAATTGTGGTCGAAGCAGGGAGAGTTTCTGATGCGGGTACCCATGTTGAACTGCAGCAACGGAACGCGTTTTATCAGAGCCTTTGTGGTGAGCAACGAGTGTCTGCTTGAGGCCTCTGCGTAGTCACGTCCGCGGTGTCCTCGAAGATGTTTTCGCGGGGCCGTGAGGGAACGCTTTCCTGTCAGCCTGATCCATTATGTTTCGAAAGTGCGCCTGCAGCTTGATTGTATCGTGGTGGACCCACGGAAATGAGCATGATCATCGAGCAGCGTTGACTGGCCAATGAGGGCCAGTGCAGAACGGTTTATATCTGAGGGATGTTGACGGATTTGGTTCGCCGGAGGATTTGAACATCCATCATGCAAATGAAAAACTCAGTTCCACCGAGTGATGGAACTGAGTTGATGCAGTAATGATTGTGTTGATCTGTGCTTTTAATGTGGCCAGGCTTTTAATGTGCCCAGGCTTTTAACGTGGTCAGGGTCACAGATCCAAAGTCGCTTGGTTATCCAGGGACTGTTTAGCGTCCGTGGCAGGTGTCCTATAGTCCCAGATCACCGAACAGCGGGGTGCTGAGGTATCGTTCACCCAAGCTGCACATGATGGTGACGATTTTTTTTCCCTTCATTTCAGGTCGAGCCGCAACCTGTGCTGCTGCCCACATGTTGGCACCACTACTGATGCCGCCCACGATGCCTTCTTCCTTTGCGAGTTTTCGTCCCCACTCAAAAGCGTCTTCGTCGTCCACCTGTACCACGTCATCGATGACGGAAGTATCGAGGTTCTTGGGAACGAAGCCAGCCCCGATGCCCTGAATACGATGTTTGCCCGGATCACCGCCGCTGATCACGGGTGAGTGTTTGGGCTCGACGGCAAATGCTTTGAAATTGGGGTTCTGCTTCTTTAGAAAGCGTGTCACTCCTGTGATCGTCCCACCGGTGCCCACGCCAGCGATGATCGCGTCGATGTCTTGTCCGCTATCAGCCCAAATTTCGGGGCCGGTAGTTGCTTCGTGAATCGCGGGGTTGGCGGGGTTCTCAAATTGCTGGGGCATGTAGGCGTTGTCGGTAGCGGCAACCAATTCGGCTGCCCGATTGATTGCCCCCTTCATTCCCTCTCCGGCCGGCGTCAGGACCAGATTGGCACCCATCGCTCTCAGCAAAGCTCGTCGTTCGACGGACATCGATTCGGGCATTGTCAGCGTGAGCTTGTAGCCTTTGGCTGCGCAGACAAAGGCCAAAGCGATCCCCGTGTTACCGCTGGTGGGTTCGATGACATGGGTGTCTGCATTGATGCTTCCATCTCGCTCTCCCGCTTCAATCATCGCAACGCCGATGCGATCTTTAACACTGTTGAGTGGCTGAAAGAATTCGCACTTGGCAAATACCTTGGCACCGTCACCGGATACTAAGCGGTTGATTTGAATCATCGGTGTATCGCCGATTGCCTTGGTGGCGTCGGAGTAGCTTTTGTCGCGTGGCATAGGAACCTCGTTTAACGGGGAACAGTCAACGGTGAAAAAAGGTGGTAACCTTCCCGGCCCTCGAGCAACGATTGCACTTGGTCGGCCGGTTTATCCTGGGTGAAATGTAGGTGGTTCTGATCGTTCGAGTCTGGAGCTTACACGAGCAAGGTTTGAACGCTTGGATCATTAACGAATGGCAGGACGGTGGTCCGTCCGATGCAGTGGCCGCCCGTTGCATGAGAAGTTTATACTTCGGATAGTCATGGCAAATTGCGTCCGTGCAAGGCTATGTGCTATGTGCTACAAACTGGGTGCTGGGTGTATGTCGTGGGGAGATGAGCGCGACTCAGCTCCAAGTTCAGAGTCCAGAACTACGTTCAAACTACGTTCAGTCCACTTTCCAAGTGTCACCAGAGGTGAACAGAGCATCCAGGTCGCCATTGCCTTTGGCTTCGGTGGCTGTGGCTACCTGTTGGTTGATTTGGTCATCGTAAGTCGCGACTCCTTCCACTGCACGGAGAACGCCTATGGGCTCCGGCATGACTGGATAGGACATCCGCGCCATCATCATATGGATTGATGGATTAGGATCTTTTTCGTCATGGATCAGCAGGTCATCGGCGGGCACATCCGAGGTGTTTACGATTTCGAGGTGTGTGCCGACCAGACGAATTCCTTTCGTTCCATTCGCAAATACCAGCGGTTTGCCGTGTTCTAACTCGACAACATTGTCCGCGCGTTGTTTTCGTTCCTGTGCGTAGGCCATTGCACCATCATTAAAGACGTTGCAATTCTGGTAAACCTCTACCAGCGATGCACCTTTGTGGGCTGCGGCACGTTTCAGTGTCTCGCCCAGATGCTTGACATGCGCATCGATGCTTCTGGCAACAAACGTCGCCTCTGCAGCAAGGGCAACTGAAAGTGGGCTCAGTGGGTGATCGATTGAGCCCATGGGCGTGCTCTTTGTGATCTGGCCCTCAACACTAGTTGGGCTGTATTGCCCTTTGGTGAGGCCGTAGATTCTGTTGTTGAAGAGAACGATGTTCACATCGAGGTTTCGACGTAGCGCGTGAATAAAGTGGTTGCCGCCAATTGATAAAGCGTCACCGTCACCCGTGATTACCCAAACCATCAGTTCCGGCCGCGTGGTCTTGAGGCCTGTGGCGAACGCCGGGGCGCGACCGTGGATGCTATGCATGCCGTACGTGTTCATGTAGTACGGGAAGCGACTGCTGCAACCGATACCACTGATGAAGACTGTCTTTTCCCGAGGGAACCCAAGCTCTGGCAGGACCTTCTTCATTTGCGCCAGAATCGAATAATCGCCGCAGCCAGGGCACCAGCGAACATCCTGATCGGATGCAAAATCAGCAGGTTTTAATACAGGTAAGGTGGACATGGCTAAGATTTGCAAATCGCAGTGGGGCTGGTATGGAAATGGTTTGATGCGTCAGTAGTTGGATCTTGTGTGAGCGACCTCTTGGGGGCGCGCTAACAGGCCTTGAGTCGGGGATCGCCTTTGACTGTCTTGCTTTGTTGCTCGATCGCCGAGACCAGTTCAGTGACGGTGAAGGGCTTTCCCTGGACTTTATTAACGCCGATACAGTCAACCAGATACTCGGCTCGCAGCAGCAGTCGTAACTGTCCTGAGTTGAGTTCGGCCACAATGACCTTTTTGAATGATTTCAGCAGGTCACCGATATTGGACGGCATCGGGTTCAGGTAACGTAGGTGGGCGTGACTGACGCTGTGACCATCAGCGCGGCAGCGATCGACCGCGGTATGGCATGCACCGTAGGTGCCGCCCCACGACACGACAAGCACGTCCCCTGTGGTTGGACCACTGATCGTCTGCTTGGGAATGCGTTCGGCGATCTTGGCAACTTTGGCGGCACGCATGTCAGTCATGTGCTGGTGGTTGGCTGGGTCGTAACTGACGTTACCGGTCCCGTCCTCCTTCTCGAGTCCACCAACGCGATGCATGAGTCCCGGTGTGCCAGGGATTGCCCAAGGGCGAGCCAAATGTTCGTCACGGGCATAGGGCATGAACGCGTCGTTTCCGTCAGTTCCCTCGGGATGGGAAATGTTGATGGGGTCGATTCCCGCCATCGTCGGAATTTTCCAAGGCTCGCTACCGTTGGCGATATAACCATCGGAGAGAATCATGACCGGAACCATGCACTCCACGGCCAGTCGCCATGCTTCCACTGCAATATCGAAACAGTCAGCCGGTGAACGCGGCGCTAGAATTGGTAGCGGTGATTCGCCATTGCGACCATACATACCCTGTAGCAGGTCGCTTTGCTCGGTCTTGGTGGGGAGTCCCGTGCTTGGGCCACCCCGTTGGACATTGATGATGATCATGGGGAGTTCCAAAATCATTCCCAACCCCATTCCCTCAGCCTTCAATGCGATTCCGGGGCCACTGCTTGCAGTCACCGCCATTGAACCGCCAAAGGCGGCGCCAATCGTAGAGCAAACAGCTGCAATCTCGTCCTCTGCTTGAAAAGTCTTGACACCAAAGTGCTTGTACCTAGTGAGCTCATGAAGAATGTCGCTCGCGGGGGTGATCGGGTAGGTGCCATAAAAAAGGTCTTTGTTGCTGACCTTGGATGCTGCAATCAGCCCCCATGCCAACGCCTGATTCCCCATGATGTTGCGGTAAACACCAGGCTTCAGTTCAGCTGCCTCAACTTGGTAGCTCTCGCCGAACGCTTCGGTTGTTTCTCCAAAAGCCCAGCCCGCACGAAGTGCTGCCTCATTGGCCGCGGCAATGTCAGGCTTCTTGCTGAACTTGGCCTGAATGAACCGCTTTGTTGGATCGAGTGAACGTCCGAACAGCCAGTAAACCAGTCCCATGGCGAAAAAGTTTTTGCAGCGATCTGCGACCTTGGTACCCAGACCAAACTCGGATACCGCTTCACGCGTCAACTTGGTCATCGGGACCTTGATGATCCGATAAGTTTCCTCAAGGACGTTTGCTTCCAGTGGATTGGAATCCACCTTTGCGAGCTTGAATTCTTTCTCGTTAAAACCATCCTCGTTGGCGATCAGAATGCCACCGTGACGCAAGTCATCCAGATTGGTGACCATGGCTGCCGGATTCATGACCACCAGAGCGTCCAAGGTATCGCCGGGGGTGAAAATCTCTTCGCTGGCAAATTGTACTTGGAATCCCGATACACCGGCTCGGGTCCCACGCGGCGCGCGAATCTCAGCCGGGAAGTCGGGGAAAGTTGCTACATCATTGCCCGCCAACGCACTGGTGTTCGTCAACTGCGTACCCAGTAATTGCATGCCGTCGCCCGAGTCGCCTGCAAGTCGCACTGTGATACCGGAAACAGACTGAACGTCTTTTGAAGTCTTAGGGGAGGCCATGTATGTAATCCGGGGCGTTACCAGACGCCAGTAAAACGGAGACGTGAGAGACTTTACGGGTTATATCGATCATTCGGGTTCGGAAAGTTACCGAAAGTTTATAAATCCGAGGGCATGTCGTAACTGCCGAGGACTCGGGAACAGGATGAAATTCGCAAGAATCTGGCAAAAAAGCGTTCAATACCCTCATTCTGAGGCCAATACTGCTTCGCCCCACAGGCTTGGGTCATCCATGACCGGATACTCAGGGCCAAGCGAAAACGTCTGCCAACCGAGTTCACGATCGATCACGGCATAGTAAAGCCCGATGCGCGGTTGTTCGGTGGGTTCAAATCCCGTCATTGCCGCGTTGGGGACAAATCCTGAAAGCTCATATCCGTCATGTCTTGGAAAGGCTGCGATTTTAAGTGAGTCCGCCGGTACCGTTTTGGGGTTTGCACGTGCTCGATTTATCGGAATTAGCGAGGTCACAGGTTTTTCACGTTGGGAACCACCGCCAGCAGGCATCCACAAAAAACGATGGCAATACTGGGTCGCTCGATGAATTCCAGGGCTACAACGCGTGTCAATCCAAAGATGGAATCCATCACTGTCATCCAGTCGAGATTCGCGACACCAAGGTAGTTGCCCTTTGCCATTTACCGTCACATGGATGCCCAAGCCTTCGCCGCACCATCCCATCCTGACATCAGCAAACACGGGACGATCATCCAGCCCGCCGAAAGAGGGGAGTCGGCACTTGGTGGGCAATTTAAGGCCACGATTGGTCCACTTGCATTCTGTCCGTTGAATCGCAACTTCAAACCGGAATAAAAAAGTGGGATCGATCAGTTTGGACGACATCAAACGTCTCGGTACAAGGTGGACCTAACACAGGCATCCTCGAAACAGGCTCGAGGTGCGCGGCAGCAGTCACAGGTCAGGTATTCAACACTTCAGTCTACCAAAGCAGGGAAGGGCTAGGTGAGTGCCCCCATGCGTTGCAGACCGAAACACTAAAAAAATCAAACCGAATCCGATCGTAAATCTTGTCAGCTTCAGCAGAAACGATAGCCAGACAGATGTGGGGATTACACGCTGACAGACGCGATCGTAAAGAGCGTACTGATAAGAGGCAGGTGACGCACTTGGTAGAACGGTGGAGGTAATTTCACTCCGTGTTGTGAAACTTCATTGCTTTGACGCGTCGGCACTGTGGCACGCAACTATCTTGGCATGTGGGCAAGATGTTTTGTGCGGGGGGCCTTTTGAACCGTGAAATCCTGCTGGTGATTTCGCCGACGATCTTGACAGCGATTTGCAAAAAGCCCGTTTTGCGGCGACGAAACACCAAGCAAGAACACTCGGAAAAGAACACTCGGAAAAGAGCACTGAGCAACGCTGGACACTGCCTGAGAGCCGCTAGGTGACTCGGCTGTGCCGAGTCAGGTCAAGTCACATGCGTTTGGTGCCACTATGCTGGGTCGGCCGAGCAGTTGACGGAGTCATTCTCAACGTGCATCTT
>NZGD01000143.1 GCA_002690925.1 Rhodopirellula sp. | reverse complement strand
GATTTCAAAGCATCTCGTCGTTTCATGGGGACACCCTTCCGGTTTTGAATCGATCTCATACCCTTCTACTACCAATTCTCGTCAAATTGGACAAGCAATTTGCAAGAAAAGCCGAGCATGCAATTTTGGCCTACTCAGTATAGCGTGTTCCAGAGGTTCAGGCGCGCCGTTCACACTTGTTTTGGACTGAGCCGCCCCGCTTCTTCTTATCGGTGCTGCGACGCGAGTGAAACCCAAATGCTGGCATCGCCAAACATTCGGCTCACGTCTCGTATCGATGAGGGAATGAATCGGACCAGCTTGTGGTTGGAAACGGCAAGTTGATCCAGATAGTCTTCTCAGTGCAGATGCTCGAACTGTAAGTCGAGATGCCAGCCGAAGTATTGGGGAATACAGTTCACGTCATTGAGAAATGGTTCATCCTGAAATGTGTTTGGGCTTCTGTGTCTTTACCGGGCTGAATGCTTCTTCGGTTTTCTCTGTCATCCCAGTTGTTGAGTTTATTGAGCAGATCACCTCGCAGGGAATCGACGCTGATTCCGTCCTGGCCATCAGGACGTACTTAGCGTTCATTGTGTGGTAGTTCGTATGCAGTGTGGGTGTTGTGACCACCTGAACGGCGAACTGCGTTTTCCGGGTTTGTATCACTATGCTGTCAACGCCGGCATGACGGTGATCGTGTAGTTGGGTAGCACGCGTTTGGCGCGGCCTTTTGCCTGACGGGATGCTTAAGGAGGAGTCCATGTTAATGTTGAGTTTCAGACTAAGACGGAGCGTAAGACCCTTTCCAAGGTGTCGTGTTACATGCGTCGGTGGCTGCCTCAATCCCGATGGAGATTGGATTGCGGGTCTATCTTTTCGGTCGCGAGCGAGCTTAAGTCGTGTTTGCTGGGCGCGGTATTGCGTTTCCTGGCAAACGATATGGATTTTGCATGCGACGGCGGGGGCCACCTAATCATAGTTGACCCGTTGGGTGTGTTCAGGCAGCCACGTAGTAAGGGCTTTCTTGTTACAAAATTGGAACTGGTCGCCGCCAGTGCAGGGTGACAGAGCAGAGTGTCCTAAGGGATTAGTTTTCACAATCACTAAAACATTGGACGAATTCGTATTTGGGGCACCGCCCTGAAAGATGCGATCAGAGTTTTAGGATGGCTAGGTCAATTTTTGTGTGGTTGTCTCGCTCGAACAGAATTGCGACTCGTCCGTCTGGTAGGACCGTGATGTCGCTGTAGGCGGAAGTATATGGGAAGATGATCTTTGCGTCCGGCCAGGTTTTTCCGTCATCGGAGCTCATTCGCAACATCAGGAAGTCTCGCCATTTCCGGGCCGGGTTTGAGAAGAGGATAATGCCGGGCTTATCACCTGTTGGCCAGCGGTAGCGTCGAATGGAGGCCTGACAACGGGGTTCGAGTAATGTCGGATCTCGACGAAATGAGCTAAACGTTTGACCTCCATCTTTGGAAATGGAGACTCCGCGGTGGAACTCGTTGACGCCGTGATTTCGGCTGTTGAGCATGACATCACCATTCTCAAGTTCAACGGCCTCACACTCGTTAAGCCCGTGCCCCGTTTGGGCACCGATATGCCAGGTCTCGCCGTGGTCGTCGCTATACAAAATATGACTGTGGTAGGTTTGCGGTCCTCCCGAAGGCAATGACTTGTGATCGCAGGGAATGATCAATCGTCCTTTGTGCTTTCCACGTTGCAGCTGGATGCCGGCACCAGGGCCGGTTGCGTACCAACTCCAATGTTTCTGTTTAGCGGATCTTGTGATGTCTTTTGCCTTGGCCCATGTTTTGCCATCGTCATCAGAGTAGGTGATGAAAACCCGCCTTGAATCCTCGCCGAAGCCAGCCTTCGTCTGGTTTTCGTGAATCTTATGACTGTTCCAGGTTTGTAAGCTCCAAATCCTGCCTGTTGACTGATCGACAACAGGGCAGGGATTACCTGCGACATTATCGTGTTCGTCAAAGACGATGATCTCGTCTCCCCAGGTCTTGCCGCCATCTTCGCTACGGCGAACGACGGTATCGATATTTGCAGTGTCTGAGCCACTATTGCGACGGGCCTCGGCAAAGGCCAGGATGGTGCCTTTGTTCGATACGAGCAGCGCTGGAATGCGGTAGGTGTTCGTTGTTGCCGATCCACTTTTATAGATCGTCTGCATCTCAGGAAGAGGGACGATCTGCCCATCGGTCTCGAGACGGAAGTCGTAAATCTTCAGATCTGCACGCCAGGAACGCAGGGCGGTGATGAGTCCCAGTTTGTGAACGCTACCCACATCCGGCGAGGGAACGGTTTCCATGGCCGTGGGGAAATTCTCGACCTCACCAACTTTTTCGTCATTGATTGCTAAGGTTAAGAACCGATCCTTGATCACGATATCAACATCAAATGGGACGCCTGGCTTGATACGTCCCTCGGCGTCTGAAAAGACTTTCGTGTTATTCTCGAACGCTGGTCCCGATGCTCCAATCTTATTATCCGGGTTGTTGTCGAAGGTAAACCAATGTCCGTTGACGAGTACACCAGCTCCGGTATTACCGAGCTTGTTGATGGACAGTCTGGCGTGAATTCGCGCGTCGCTACTGCGCACGCCCGCACCTGCATAGACAAACTTATACAGGCCGTTCAGCATGAAGGCTTTGTCGTCTTTCCCGTCGCCTGCTCGGGTTGACCTGCCAACAACGGATCCGTGCTTAGTTAGCTTACCGTCAACAATGATGCCGTATTCCGTCCCGAGCATTACCGTTGGAAATGCGACAAGCAAAAGGCCTGCAGTAATGATCGTCCCGCTCAGATGATTAACCATTCCTGACTCCGTAGGTAAATTAAACATGAGGCACAGTGCATTGACACAGTGCATTGACACAGTGCATTGATTGGAACCCGCATCGTATCCATGAGCCCTGTTAGTCACAACTAACTCCCTGCCCTCAGCTCTCAGCGTTTCGCTTTTGTCTCTAACACTTTTTTGTCAACGCATCCTTTGTTTCGGGCGTGTTGGGTTTGGCCCCGCCTGCCTGACGTTTCTCGCTTGGTCTCAGGGTGTCAGGTGGCTTCACCTCGTCTGACAAAAAGAGTTTCTGGTCAAGGAAGCCGGGGCCGATTTCTTGAGTGGACAATCTGTTGGTAGCTTTCAGCAACTTGTGGAAGCCTGTATTGCGCACTTTAGTGGGTTCACTGGGCATTGATCGCAGGCGGCCGACTACCAATGTTTCCCTATCATTTTTTCGAATCAACATGCAGCCTCTTCACTCATATGCCTTATTGTGTGCTTCCAGTTTCGTTTATACGTCGGACCTTGGAATGCAGCCGGGTTGAAATTTCAGGGTCTCTTATTCAGGCGGTTGCAACAATTGCGGTTAGTCATACCGGCAGTGAATTGCTTGCGAGGGCCTAGTGGTGCGAAAATGCGATGGCTGCGAAGGTGCCGAAGCGTGAGGTTGCTGCTATGATCATCTAACGTTGATCATTAATACCGAATGAGTTTTTATACTAGGTTTCTTCACCCAGAGAATACGTATGCCTCTGATACCCGCCTTTGGCATGCCCGGTTTTTTCGAACTGTTAATGATTGGCGTTCTTGTATTGCCGCTGGCCGTGGTATTGTTGATTTTTCTTTCTATTTCGATGAATAAGAAGAATCAAAACTTAGATGCCGTTGCGGATGACAAGTCCTCATGGCGTATAGGCCGGTGGGTGATTGAAGTGCTGAAGGTTGTCGCGATCATCGGTGTTTGTGGTTTGGCATGGTTCTTTCTGCGCTGATGACTGTTCGTTGGAAAGAATGTTGTTAGGGCCTCTACCCTGTTTGGAGGGGAACGGCGCTGCGTGGCATTGTTTTATCGATCTGTAAGCTAGGAGGCGGTGAGCGATGGATCCGACTGTTTGATTTTAGCCACGCTTCGCCACGAGTAATCCCAGCATTTCTATTGTCTTGCCGGTCGTGGCGATGTTGCCGTGTAGGGCTGCGCGTTTTGAGAATGTTGTGCTTGGGCCTGTCGGGATACCGTGACGTTGTTTATGACCACTGTTGCATTTCATGAAGTGGTTCTTTACGCCGGATCAGTTTGCTAGGAGCTCTGTCCAATGTCGCAGGTAAAAATGGCGTTTGCCTGGCTTGCCCCCGCGACTTCTTGATAACATTTGAAGAGCGAGACGAGGACGACCGTTAATGTGAACTCCCGAAACAAGCCCGACTCGAAAACGACTTCTAGCGTTTTGGAATCGAAGCCAGCGACGCTCGTCCAACGGTAGTCCGGGAAGTTGTAGGCTCTGAAGATAGTTGCAAAACGAAATCGCATCCAGCAAACTACGTCGGTAACCGCGGGGCCATGCGGATTGATCAACGTATTGGGAAAAATAACCAGGGGCTGATTGTCCCAAGAAAGCCCAGATACTTGGGATGCGTTTTGCAACCTCTCCTCGGCGTTTGGAAATCAATGATTCGGCTTGGTTGGTCAAACTATTCAGATCAAGCTGCAATAGAAATGTTTGAATGTGTTCTTGGTGGCTCCATTGTTCGGCTATCTCTTCAGGCGTCTCGCGCAACCGGTTTCTGAGGTGACGATTTGTCAGTAAGGCGGCCAGAATTGCGACTGGTTCATCTCCGGTGTCATGAATCTGTTGCTGTAGCTGCCTCTCGTGCTCGGGTTGGCTCTGCTGTCTAGTGGGATCGGGCGGTGACACAAATGCCCTCCAGAAGTTGTAGTTCCTTCGCAATCAGTTCAGTTTTGGGAAAGTTTGCATCTCTTTCCAGAATGATTGATTCCACGTTGGAATAGCTCACCACAAAGGATGCCAGATCTAGCAAATCATCCTGAACCATTTCACAGTGTCCATCGTGGTATTGGCCATTCGCCTGGCTGTAGCCGACGATATGCATTTGCCGTATGAATGCCGGGTCGAGGCGTCTGAGCCAATGGATTGGATCAAAGTTGTGATTCTTGCTGTTGATAAACAAATTGGTGACGTCCAACAACAATCCGACCCCTGCTTGGTGACAGAGTTCGTTGAGAAAGTCAGTTTCAGGAATGTCGCCTGGGACTCGTAGGTAGGTCGTGATATTTTCCAGGATGAGTGGTTTTCCGCAATGTTCCTGAACTTCCATTGCGTGATTGATAAATACATTCAACGAATCACGAGTAAGCGGAACAGGATTCAAGTGCCCGAGATCCACCTCGGCGCTCTGAGTGAAAGCAATATGCTCGCTTACCCACGCGGCCTTGCAGAGCGAGGCAACCCGTGAGAAAGCATCGAGCGTCGTTGTGCAGAGCGGCCCTGGCGTGCCCAAACTCAAACCAAGCCCATGAACCGATATGGGGTACAAGGCAGCCAATCTTTGAAGGGTGTCGTCGCCTTCCTCAAAGAAGTGCTCTGCCGTGACTTCCACGAACTCAACCTCACTCGGATTGGAAAGTATCCAAGGTCCGAGTGGAGGACGAAAGCCAATCCCAACTTGAGGAGGGGGCGCGTGGTCGATCGGATTATCCACCGCACCCTCCGCAGCCGCCGCCTCCGCATCCACCACCACAACTACCCCCACAACCACTGCTAAACGAGCTTGAACCCGATCCGTCTCCTTTCATGAAGGCGATCATCGCACCAGCGAATGGCCCTATCCACATAAGATCGCTCATGGTGTCAAATCGGTGCATGCCATGGGTTATGCCATATAGGTATCTCACCACGCCCAAAAGTTCATAAGCCAACACTGCGACCACGAGTGCACCTAAGGTGGAACAAGAGGTGTTTCTTGCTATGAAGATTGCAATGACGCAGAAGACGCCAAAAAGAAGATAAAAGTCTGTGAATTCGTGGCCTCTGAGGGTGCATTGGTAGACAGCGGCTGAGAGTGTCGCGAGTACCATTAAGATCGTCAGTGCAACGAAGATAGGGTTTTTCCACCAAGGCGGATCCGGTGGCGACATGTCGGTAATATTAACGTTCGAGTGGTCGAGGGGGGCTGGCGAGTCTGACGTGTTGGCGAACGCCAGACTGGACGCTGCAGTCGCTGTTAGTTTTGTGGAGTGATCCTTCGATTTAAAGGAATTCGATGAGGTAGCTGCCATTCGCGAATTTTCTTCCGCGATTGATTCGTTACAGAACGGACAGAAAAAGTGCCCCAGTGGAATCGCTGAATTACAGGTCGGGCACAACGTCGGTGGGCTTTGCGAAGGGACCACAAAGGTACTGCCACATTTGCAGCTGCCCATCTTTCCCGCGAGGCTGGATCGTAACAGGTAGCGTTTGCCGCAGCTGCAGGATGCTTCGATTCGTGTTTCTGATACAGCGCTCATCAGTTGGCCTCCAGTGCATCGACCGCGATTGCTGCGTCATGAACCAATTTCATGAACCGGTCGAAGAGATCTGTAAGCTCTTGTGATCGGGGAGGGGTTTGCCGGTCGCGGAGTTGCAGCAAGTCCTGCATCACGCTTACATCAATTTTGAAATGTTGGCCAAAGTCTTCCGACAAATCGCTTTCGTCTTCTGGAGCCACGCCCGTCTTAAGAAACAGGCACGCAGCAGTGTCTCTCAGAAAATGATTTGCAGCTTCGCTGAGGATGCCAGAAAGTTCCTGTTCTCCCTTGTTGCGACGTAAATAGGCCGCTCGCAACCGAATCATCAAATTCTTGAGCTGCTGTTCACATCGTAACCTAAGGTTGTCATCTGAGATTGCTAAGTCTGAAAGAACGTCTCGCCCGGCCAACAAGCGATGAAAACGCTGCATGTCATGGAATTTAACGGGGAAAACATCACATGAGGTTTTTATGTCTTCCTCGGTCAGCGTCATTATTGCGAGGGGAAACGCCTTTTCCGCCTTTCTGATGACTGGAGATATCTTATCGAGACGTTGGCATGAAATGTGACGCAACACGAGCATCACATTGACCGGCCCAGTTGCGACTCGAAATCCCATTTCCTTGATGAAGTCGCCATACAGGATTAGTGAAATGAGATCGTCTTCGAGACTTCGGCTAAGATCAGTTTTCAGAGTTTGCAATGCAGATTGAACTCGAGCACGATCAGGGAGCCGCTGGGTTTGAAAGAGCTTCATCTAAGGGGCCTGATGTTGGGTGTGTGATCTGGTTCATCTTGGATGAAATTACTCGCGGGTGTTCTGTGCAGGAGGATAACATGTTCTGAGAGCGGCGTGGTGTAGAACGTCAAGCAGAATGAATCAGTCCAGCTAAGTACTATTGGGCGTAGTCGTTTCTGGACGTTTATAGTCACTTTCAATCAATGCGTGACGGTCAAAAAAAATAGGCCGTTCCCAGAAAATAGCCATAGATATGCACGGTTGTGCCTCTCTTCTGCAATGTGACTTAACGAACCTTGCTGAGAACCCGAGATAGGCCGAATTTAACAGGAGCTGCTTTATCGAGAGACTTGTCGACGGTCTTGCAGTCAGCTGTATCTCCATCAACTCTCCTGTTTCGTCGGCGTGTTCAAGATGCCTTCGACAAGATGCCTTCGACAAGATGCCTGTTAAAAGATGCTTAGGCTCGCGATGTGAGTTGGTTCAGCCGCCAACAGCATGCTTTGCTGTTGACACGTTTGCACCGCGATTTGCATCCTGTATTTCTGCCTGTAACAAGTAGTGCGGTACCGATACCTTTCGTGTTGCAGGCTTGGCGAGCTTGGAAATAGCAATGTATTCGGAACACGGATCCGCCAGGACGGTTCATCATTTCATCGCTGCCCCCCGAAATAAGCTCGCGGCTGAGGGATGCGTGTCAAACACCAGTGGGATGTCATCGGGTGATTCCTACGTCGCCTGTGCTTGGCAGTGGACGTGACGTCAACTGACGTGGCAGCGGCCTGCGCTACTCAGGCCGGTAGTGTATTTGAAGGACGCCGGGCCGTTAGAAAGACGAGGACTTCCAGTCTTGCTGAATAGGTGTGAATGGTAGGTTGAATGTTGGTAGTTTGGTGGTTGTGACGTCTAAGTCACTCGAGAACGTTTTGCCTTGCTTAAGTGGTCGTTGACCGAAATTACGCTCTGTGTGAAGGTTGTGCCGTGTTTTGTTTGCGTCTCTGGTGAGCGAAAATAACGAAGTTGAATTTGTCTCGTTTTTTCAATGATCGAGTATTGGACAGATGATAAAAACACAAGATTCAGCGGTGATCAGGGAAGGGAGTGTTCATCGCGGGAAGTGGAGGGACTAGCAGCAGAATACGTTGATGAACGGTAATCGGCATGGTTTCGGGGTTGGCGAGTTCGTTGGTAAGAAAATAGGGCTTGAGGGCTATTGCTCGAGAGCGGGTATTGTTCCTGACTGAAAGGTGCCCATCAGTTCATTCGTTATCATTGAATGGTCTTGCTTTGACATGCAGAAAACGGAAATGTGCTCACCTGATCTTGTAGAATGTTGGTGCACCATAAGGAATTTGTAGCTCATCGTGGTTCAGAGCTTTTTAACTAAATCAATTGAGATCACCCACTGTTCAAGGCACATGTGATGTTTGCAAGACATCTTCTGGAATTACACGGTTTGGCGATGTTCCTTTTTTTCAGTTGCTGTCTGGGCACGGATTGCAGTGGTGCAGATTATTATGTGGACTCGGTAGGCGGATCAGACAACCATGATGGGCTTTCGATAGATGCTCCATGGAAGTCGCACAAGAAAGTGCAGTCTGCACCCCTGGCAGCGGGAGATGTTGTCCATTTCAAGAGGGGATCTGCCTTCTCCGGCAATATTTTGATAAGTGAACCCGGCACAGCGACCGAGCCGATACGGTTGACCTGTTATGGGACGGGTGAGTTGCCGAGATTTACCAACCCCACTACACGTGATGCCAGTGGGAACGCGATTGTCCTTGGTGGTGACCACATCATCGTAGAAAACCTACATTTTCACGATACACCGGGTGAGCACGTTTCAGGGATGATCATCATGACGAAACTGGCTGCGCTACGTATCCAACGCGGTGCGGATCATTGCGTTATCCGTAACAATGAATTTATCAATACCGGTCAGGGCATCATGTCTGCGGGCGAGCATACCTTGATAACGGAGAATTATCTCGATGGCCCGAGTTATGCTCTGTGGCGGACGTCAAAAAGTAGCTGGGGGCCGATGGGGATACACTTGAACGTTGGAAATCAAGAAGTGTCCTACAACACAATCAAGAACTTTGGAACCAAAGATAGCCCTTGGGGCTCGGATGGTGGCGCCATAGAAATTGATTGCGGGAGATATCATAAAAAGAATATTTACATCCACCATAATTATTCCGAGGGCAATGCCGGATTTATCGAATCTAGCTGGGACTACGATTGGCCGCGATTTCGCCAGGAAATCTATAATTGGCGAGTGTCGTTTAATGTTTGCTACGACGGGCAGTCATGGCTGTTCATGTTGGCACCATGCACCGAAATCTATTTCGATAACAATACGATCGCCCGATACAATGGCTTTGGAAGGGCACAAAACGCCGTGGCCCGCATTGATGTACGTGGTGGCATGCCTGTAGGCGAGCCTTCCGGCGCGCATTTCAGAAACAACCTGTTTATCTATTCTTCCAATCCGTATTCTGGTAATCGATCTGGTGGCGCGCTGAAGACCGCCAACTGGTACTCAAAGTACAAATCTCCCAACACGAGTTATAAGGGCGATAGCAGTCAGGCGGGCAGCGGTGATCCCGGGCTTGTTGATCTTGAGAACCAAGATTATCACCTCAAAGCAGATAGTCCATTGCGCCGGAAAGCGATCAACCTCAGCGAATTTTACGAAGCGGACTTCGACGGTCGTCCCTTGCCTAAAACTGGCAACTGGGATATCGGGGCGCTGCAGTACAGTGCGAGTGCACCGAGCAAAAGGTTGCAGCCGAAAAAATGATTCTGTTCTCGATTAAGCATCGAACCAAGTCCGTGCGTTAAAAAGTACGGCAGGTGTTTTGTGTCTGTCACATGCTTTACTTGGCGTTGGTTATAGGCTTCCGGCCTTGGGCTGCTAGATTGAACTTCCATGTGAAACCTCAGCAGCAGCAACTAGTTCAAACATTTTCCAGTGCTCAACTGTGTCTGTTTGCTCTTGTAGTGTCGGATTGAAATACTGCGGTTTTGGCGGCAAAGATTGGCAGAGAAAATTATAATTCCGCCCAGGATTAGTAGGAAACAGCCTGCTCTGATTCTACTCGCTCATGAATCGTGCAAGTTCTAGTTTTCACGGTGTGCGGAAAGGTATTTTGATTGTTAAGGGTCGCATGGAAATTATGGGAAAGTTGAAAACCTAGTTTGGCGGGGCACCAACAGTTGCCCGTGTGTTCGTCCGCCAGGCATCAGATCCCAGTTCATTGTCGACTGGGAGACCGGTGGTGGCTCGTCTCTCGTTTGGGCAGCAAGATAATCGAGGATGGCGGACACCGCAGAACATCAACTCTATTTTCGGCAATCCCGAGTTTTACATACGAGAGTCAATTCGTTGGGGCATCAGGTGTTTTGCTCTGCAGTGTAGCATTGGCAAACCGTCCAAATGCCTGTCTTGAGTCATTTCCCATGACCTTCCGCATTGCTGTTAATAGTTGCTCGAAATCCATGTCCGCTGGTAAGGCAGCCCAACGGTTTGTTCGATCATTTCCGAAGGTTAACAAAGACGCGTGCTCGGTCTTGTCGGCATCAATTTTCGGATCGAGGTCATAAACACCGAGGCTAAAACGTAAGCGTTCCAATGCTTCAAAATCGGCGGTTGCAAAGAGCCACTCTGACTGTTCGGGATCGTCTGCGATGCCTGAGTTTTGCATGTAAGCACGCAACTGTTCGGGTCTATCAACATCAGGTTCAAGCGTTAAAGCGATGAATTTCAATTCATCGTCTCTGAAGATCAAATCAAGGCGGTCTTTTAGTTTTTTGATGGTTTGTATTGTGGTCGGACAACTTCCCGTGCATCGGGTGTAGAAAAACACGATGCAGACCGCACGATCAGCCACTAGATCACTATAGAAATGTCGGAAATCGCCATCCTGATCCATGAGAATGACTTCCTCAAAGCGATCCGAGACACGTACATTCATTTCGGTAGGGTATGTCACGAACGCCATGCGAGGCTGGTTGGCAGTGGCGGGGACATTATCTTCTGCGCTGGATGCTGTCCCCTCTCTCTGAGCATGAAGCGAGAGAAGCGTGATCCAGGTGATCAAACCGCATAACAGAATGGCTACGCACACAGACG
>NZGD01000142.1 GCA_002690925.1 Rhodopirellula sp. | reverse complement strand
TATCGTACTGCGTTTATGGGGAAATGGCATCTGGGAACAGAGACTTACTATTACCCGGAACACCAAGGTTTTGACCTGAATGTTGCTGGACGTGACTATGGTGCCCCTGGAAGTTACTTCCACCCCTTCGAAGGCAGGTGGCGGATTCCGACGACCGGAAAGGTGTTGCAGAAAAAGAGCCCTCTGGATGGGAAGGCAGGTGATTATCTCGTTGACCGTTTGGCTGAAGAGGCGGAGAAATTCATTGTCTCAAGCCAGGATGCACCCTTCTTCTTGATGCTGTCACACTATGCCGTGCATTCACCTTTGCAAGGGAAGCCTGACAAAGTGAAGGAGTACGAAAAAATGCCTGCCAAGAAACAACAGGGTAAGCCTCATTACGCTGCGATGGTTGAGAGTGTCGACGAGAGTGTGGGGCGAGTCATGCGGACGCTGCAGCGACTGCAGTTGGAAAGCAATACTCTCGTAATTTTCACCAGTGATAATGGTGGGTTTGCTAAAGCTACTGACAATGCGCCACTGCGAGCAAATAAAGGGTCAAATTATGAGGGCGGGATTCGTGTTCCTGTGTTGATGCAATGGCCTGGGCACATCGAACCGGGCAGCATTTGCAGAGAACCTGTCATCAGTAATGACTTCTATCCGACGATTCTTGAAGCGACTGGCATCGAGGCTAAACCATTTCAGCATCTGGACGGGATGAGTTTGATGCCACTGTTAAGCGGTGATGGAGAGTTTGAGCGGGATGCGCTCTACTGGCACTATCCTCATTACAACCAGCATCCACAGAGTTTCCCGTCGGGTGTCATTCGTGATGGTGATTGGAAGCTGATTGAGAATTTCGAGACCGGAGATTTGCAGCTCTTTAATCTCAAGAGGGACCTGGGTGAGACCACGAATGTTGCTCAGCAGAATCCAGACCTGGCTAACAAGCTATTGTCAAAGTTGAAGCGTTGGCGAAGCTCGGTTAACGCCGACCCGATGCTTGAGAACCCGCAATATCAGATCAGGGACAAGACGCCCAAATGAGATGCCCGGTTTCGTCGAGGTGCCTTGGAAACGGGAGCTCTGATTTATCTTGATTCTCTTTGTCTTGATTCACTGTCTCTATCATTGCTGTTGAGAGCCAAGCCATTGCGCCAGCTTTTTCAGGTCGTCTGCTTCCATGGACAGCACGATCTCCTGCCGGTGAATGCCGTGGATGGCTAGTAAGTGATCCGCATGGAAAAGGACTTCGTCACCCTGTTTGATTCCGTGCAGCCTTGCTTCATAAAGTGGGTTGTCCACCGCACCGACGAAGTACGGTCCATCACGGTCTTTGATGCGGACCCAAAAATCCTCACCCCATCCCCGAGAA
The DNA here is from genome assembly GCA_002690925.1 of Rhodopirellula sp. Taxonomy (GTDB): domain Bacteria; phylum Planctomycetota; class Planctomycetia; order Pirellulales; family Pirellulaceae; genus Rubripirellula. Next base: position 14,343 of record NZGD01000142.1, on the reverse strand, counting down.
GGAACATTTTGAGGTGGGATGTTCACAAGCGATGCTGGATTCTCGTGCCGAAGGATCGGTTTACTCGCTTCTCCCTCGCAAGATTCACAGTAACACTTCTCTGGTGAATCTTCATGCACTGAAAAGCGGGGCGAGTCCAACCGCAGTTCTACAAATTGTCCAGCCGATATGTACTTCTTGATCACCTCAGGAGGTATCTGGAACTGATCGCCATTTTCAGCATGCATAGCTACTCCGTCAACGAACTCGTAGCCGTTGGGGAATGTTTGCTTATCAAAGCGGGATTCGATTGATCCTAGCGACTTCATGATTCAGTTCAGGACAAGGGTAAAAAATAAATGGCCAGCCAGACGGTTCGTTCATCAGGTGTGGTCCATTCGACTCGGTGTTTTTCGTGTGGCTGTATTGTAATGTGGTCTCCCTGCCGTAGGTGAACAAGTTTGTCATCCACCAGAAAACGGATTCTTGCTTCACCGCTGAGTACAGTGACCCATTCGGCACTCGGATCGTCATACCAGAATCCAGCGTCGCTACTGTGTCCCTGAGAAACGATTCGTTCGACACGAACGTTATCGCCACGTGCAAGGATTTCAATCAGTTCTGCATTTGTGGTCGACGGATCTACCCGATCCAACAGGTTCGCTACTCGTGTGTCAGGTGAAGTATGACCTGTTTTCATTTTATTTGACCATTCCAGTGATAGTTGTTTTGCTTTACAAATCCTTCCACAGCAATGCTTGAGTCAGGTTGGACTTTCACCAGTGAAAAACCGCTGTTTTCAACACCCTTGCCTTCGACCATGGCCACCATTGTGCAGTAGTGGATGCCATTCAAGTCTTTGTAATCGTTCTTGTGGCTATGGCCCTGAAAGACGGCCTGAACCTTGCCGCTGTTCTCCAGTACTTTGCGCACCTCAGCTGCATTTCGAACGCCGTGATTATCAGCCGTGTCGAGACGCTGGTGCGCGAGCACAATGGTCGGAAGTTGGTTGGTCGCCAAGTCACTGCGAAGCCATTCCAATTCGTGAGGAGGAACGTTTGCATCAGTCCATTTAAAATTCTTGCGGCTGTACGGTGTCCCATCATTACGAAAGCATGAATCGAGAATGATGAAGTGAGTTTTGCCAGAGTCGAAGGAATAGAACGATTTCTTTTGTTGAACTTCTGATAAAAATTCCTCCTTCTTGAGCGTATCAACACAGTGATTTCCAAGAACATAATGCCTTTGCTGTGCAAGCTGTGAAAAATCCTGATTGATCCTTTTGAGGTAACGCAGTTCTGTTGCAACCGAATCGGCGGCATCAATGAGGTCACCAAGTTCCACCATGAAAGCGGGGTTTGCTTTGCGAATTTTGTGACTGGCCTTTTCCAGCTTTGCTAGTGTGTCTCGGTAATGACGCGTCCCTGAGGGTGCTTTGTCAGCATAATGAAGGTCCGTGATCAAGCCAAAGCGTGTCCCGGTTTGGTGCTCAGTGGATGAAGAGGCTTTTTGAAAACCATTGGTTAGGACGAGTGTGGAGCCCAACAGAAAAGCGCGTCGGGAGCCATCGAGAGAGAATTTATTTGCGAAGTCGTCTTTCATCAGTCTGGCAATTCCGGGGGCGGGTGTTTGGGATGGCGTGCTGCTGGCAAATCCCGTTGTGATGCCTCTTATCTTATGCTGTGGCGTGAATCAATGTTTGCAGCCGCATTCAACAGAAATGCATTGTAGCTCGTCTGCCGAGAACCGAGCGTTGCAGATGCTACGTGGCCTGATGTTTTTGTTGGTGGAATCGGGTGGAATCGGGTGGCTCTTAACTTCTGTGACGCAGATTTTGTGGTGTTTCAACTGGGCATCGATTCGCGAACTGCCGCCGTTATTCGCCGTTTGGCTGACCGAGAGAACCAGCATCGGGCGGACTGCCCGTTGGGGGCTTGAGAAGCGAAAGTCGGTCACGATCTTCGAGGCGGCAGAGGCGGTAATGGTGAGATGCTGACGTGGCGACAACATGGTGACTTCAAGTCTCCACGGCCAATCGTACTTTGTAACTGACGGGCTTTGTAACTGACGGGCTTGGGATTGTTTTAAAAAAGTTTGAGTGAATCCAAGCCGTTAGAAAGTGACTGTTTTTTAGCGTTTTTGTGGTTGCTGGCCCCGCGATTCCCCTTTACGGGGGCGAATGTCCTCTTTCCTTCATTTAGACGGCGTTTCTTTTCCCGCCTTAGCGGATCGCAATTGTGCGTTCCGACGTTGACGAGGGCGGAAGCTTGACTAATATCCGCAGCATCGCCCCGAGGTCGAGGATGGCCGTTTTGGGGTTTCTGCACCTGCGACGCCAAATCCGCGTCCCACTCTACGCTTGACAATATGCTTCAGTTTTTTCGGTCGCGGACGACGACCGCCAAGGATGACGTTCTTTCTGGTATCACCGTGGCTCTGGCGCTTGTGCCTGAGGCGATCGCGTTTGCGTTTGTGGCCGGAGTTTCGCCCATTATCGGCTTGTATTCGGCTTTCTTTATAGGCTTGATCACTGCTCTGTTAGGAGGTCGCCCCGGAATGATCTCCGGTGCAACCGGCGCCATGGCCGTCGTTGTCGTCGGACTGGTAGCGATGCATGGCATTGAATATCTGTTTCCGACGGTCATCCTGTGCGGCATGATTCAGTTGATTGTGGGCTTTTTAAGGCTCGGAAAACTGATCCGTTTGGTGCCACATCCCGTGATGTTGGGTTTTGTTAATGGGCTCGCGATTGTCATTTGTCTTGCTCAGTTTGGCAGTTTTCAGACCTTTGATCAGGTCAGTGGACAACTGCAAATGATCAATGGTGCACCGCTAGCGATGATGCTGGGACTTGTTGCACTGACAATGGCGATCATCTGGCTTCTTCCTAAATTGACGAAAGCCGTACCGCCGTCTCTGGTTGCAATTCTAACGGTGACCTTTATTTCGATCGCCGTGAATTCCAAGGTAAGTTCTGAGGGCGGGAATGAAAATTTTGTTGCCACAGTCGGCGACATGCTCAAGGCGAATGCAGATGCTAAAGCGGTTGCTGATCAGAGAAAAGCCGAGACTGAGGTGACATTGCTGCAGGTTCAACAGTCGGTCTCCGCGGAGAGTGCTGCCTATACCCTGGTCAGTTTGGATACGGTTGAAAACGATGCCGTTGCAAAACGGGGGTCATCAGGTAAAGCGATTGCCGGTGTTGCCAATGTTTCAGGGGACGCTGAAGCAACCGAGGCTGCTTCGATTAGCGGCGGGCTACCACAGTTATTCTTCTATGAATACGTGGTGCCTCCGATCACCGTTGGAACGCTGTGGATCGTACTTCCCTTCGCTTTGACTTTGGCCGGGGTCGGATTGATTGAATCGTTGATGACATTGACTTTGATCGACGAGATCACAGAAACGCGAGGACGCGGAAATCGTGAATGCATCGGTCAAGGAACTGCCAATATTGTTTGTGGACTATTTGGTGGAATGGGTGGGTGCGCGATGATTGGCCAATCACTCATCAATGTCAATTCCGGGGGACGGGGCCGTTTGTCTGGTGCTACCGCAGCGGTCTGCCTTTTGTTGTTCATTCTTTTTCTCGGACCTTGGATCGAGCGAATTCCCATGGCGGCACTTGTGGGGGTGATGTTCATGGTCGTCATCGGCACTTTTGAATGGGCATCCTTGAAAATGTTTCATCGCATGCCACGCAGTGACGTGGGCGTGATGGTTTTGGTCGCGGGGTACACAGTCCTTATGCATGATCTGGCAACCGCCGTTATTCTTGGGGTCATTGTCTCCGCATTGGTATTCGCGTGGAAGCACGCGATGCATCTGGGGGCCGATGTTCAGATCAACAAGCACGGAAGTAAAATTTATCAACTGCACGGTCCGCTCTTTTTTGCCTCGGTATCGTCATTCAGAGATCTGTTTGAACCTGCCAGTGATCCTGAAGACGTTGTGATTGATTTTTATTACACACGTGTTTACGACCAATCAGCACTGGAAGCGATCAATACGCTTGCCGAAAAGTACGAAGATTGTGGGAAGCGTTTGCATCTCACCCATCTCAGTGATGAGTGCAGGGGGCTGCTGGATCGTGCCGGAGATTTTGTTGAGGTGAATTTGTCGGAAGACCCCCAGTATCATGTGGCTACAGACCGTCTCGGTTAATTGACGTGATGTAATCTTCAGGAACGTTTGTTCGGCCCGTTTATCGAGTGGCAGTATCTCAAATGTACCTGTGGTTTGGGCTGATTCTGTAACGCGTGGTTCCTGCAACGCCCTCGTCTGTGCGTGAGTGGTGCGACACTCAATCTAAGGCGGATGCTATGCTGCTAAGCGTAATTGCATCGCCGCTGATCCGGTCTGTTTTGTTAACTGTGGTGCTGGGGTGATTTGCGCGGCAGTCAGGCCCGTGTCGCGTGTTGTCTCGGTTTTGATGGCTTGCGTCGGTTCGTTAGGCTAGTATTAACAAGGGTTCTTGTGCGATGGACATCGCGTCGTTCGGCAGCGAGGTTAGCGGGCTACTTAGGCGGTACCCTTAGCAGCCATTGTGCGTCGAGCGGGGACCTTTTTACCTCCGGCACTCGGTTGTGGCAGTTTCTGGTTGGGCAGCATTGTCCAAAAATCGGAATGCAGTGGTTTTGTGTACGCACTACAGTCATAGGAAAATAATTAGATGAGTCCAGTTTTGACGACGTTGCTCAGTTACTTGGTCTTTCTTTATGGGGGCTGCTTTGCCTGTGCTCAGGGGCTAGGTGGCGCTGAACAATTATCAGTGCTGCCGCTTCTGTTTGAGGACGATTTCGAGCGTGTTGAGGCAGACGATGCGAAGGAACAGTTGGGGAATGGTTGGGAGACCAATAGTAAGAAACGTGCCCAAGGAAATAAGCAGGTTGATCTAAAGGACGGTGCTCTGTTTATTAACAGGCATCCTGTTGCTGATCACGGAGTTTCCGTGGTGAAGGATGTCGAATTCCGAAATGTACAGATTGAGATGAAGTTTCGCCTCGCCAAGGGTGACGACTTAGGAATTAATCTGGCTGACATGAGGGAGAAGTCAGTGCATGCTGGTCATATTTGCGTCGCCAGAATTCGGCTGAACAAGGTTGATATTACTGATCTGAAAACGGGGCCGATGAAGCTTGAGAATCGCACTTTGAAGCTTGCCGGGAAATTGACCAAGCAGCAGAAGAGTGCGATCGATAAGAAGACCAAAACGATTCCAGTCAAGTTGAACGCGGACGTGTGGCATTCCCTGATGGTGAGGGTTCAAGGCGATCAGATGAGTGTTCAGATTGATGGCGTGGATGTTGGTCAATTCCGGTCACCCGGAATTGGGCATGCTACCAAACGTCGCCTGCGACTATCGGTTGGAAAATCGGCAGTCGTTGATGATCTATCGATTCGAGGAACGCCGTAGCTACACTGCGGTGTGTTACTGCTTGCCTGATGTTAGGATTGTTAACAATGGTCGGCTTAATTGTGCATTCGGGAGTAACATGTGTTGGTGCGTCTGACATCTTTATTGTGCTTGCAAATTTGTGTTTGTTGGGTCAGTTTACCGGTCGCGGCCGACTGGCCACAGGCCTCTGGGCCTCGGGGAAACTTTGTCGTCCCGGGAAACGCTGTCACCGACTTTAGCTTGGCGTTGGGCAAAAACATTCGCTGGGTAACGCCGCTGCCCAGCACGGGGCAAGGCGGCGTCGTTGTTGTTGGCGATCGAGTATTTGTTACATCTCATGAACCGGTAACGGCTGACACAGAATTTGGGTCCGATATCGTGGGATTGTGTTTTGATGCCAAGACAGGAAACGAACTTTGGCGGAGGACCATCCCTGGGGTTCGCGAGACCGACTTATCGAGCTTGTTTAGTGACAATACGGCCGCATCGCCGGTTGCAAATCGGAAGCATGTCGTATTCGTCAACGTTGGTGGAAGTGTTCAGGGTTTCAATCACGATGGCGATTTGCAGTGGTCACAGCGTTGGACTCCATTCGGCCGGCACCATGCAAGACAGCATGAGCCGTTCTTGTTGGATGATGACGTCGTCATCAGTCGTGTGACCCAGGACGATTTACCGTTGAAAGTTACCACTAAGGATGAAGCCAAAAAGCTCGGCCGTGGAGCCCAGTATTGGAATCGACTTCAGAAGCGAGATATGGCGACTGGCGATCTGCGTTGGATCTCAGTCGCAGGCACCTCTGTTCACTCAACGTCCATGACTGGACGCTTCTCGGATGGGACAAATGGCATACTCACTGGACGTGGTGGAGGGCATCAGCCTCCCGAGGAACCATTTGGTTTATCGATGCTCAAGGGCAGTGACGGAACGGTGTTGTGGGAACGTGCAGTGACAGGTTATGCAGCTCATCAGAATGCTGTGTGGAACAGTAAATTTGTCGTTGCTTTTGTAAAGGACAAGCACTTGGCTTTCGACGCTCACACGGGTGAGGCGATCAACGAGGTTTCTCTGAGTGACAACATCACTTTGACAAAGCAGGTCGATGGGCGATATCAGACACAACACGGAACGGAACTCAAAGGTGGGCGCAAGCCCTTGACATACCAAACCAATATTCTGGTGGGAGATTATCATTATTTCCGAGCGCACCACGATTACCTGATCGGACGCGTGCATATTCCCAGTGGCAAAGTTGAGTACTTGCAAGTTCCCGTGCAGGTGAGGCGAGCACCGGGTGAAAATGATTTGATTTCATGGGACACTCCAGTACAGAACGACATGAAAAATGCAAACGGGCATCGTGTAACGCAGGATCGACGGAATGCGGGAGACGGGTGGGGGCATGTGTCTGCGGCAAGTCCGATTGTTGTAGGTGAGTATCTGTACGTGCCAACGATGTTGGGGATGGTGTACGTTGTGCGTTGGCAGGCACCGAGTCTGAATGAAAACGCACTGGTCGCAGTTGCTGATCTAGGTCCATTGGGTGAGACGTGGACGCTCTCAAGTCTTTCCTATTCATCAGGGAACCTGTACGCAAGAACGCTCAAACATCTGATTTGTATCGGGGGCGAATCCAAATAACGGCCTGATCAGATGACCCAGAGTTTGGGCATCTGGGGGCCGGGCAGTTGTTCTGCCAAGTAAGTGTCAGGGCCAACCTTTTGATGATGGCAGGCGTCGAGCGAACGGATGCTCAGTTGGCGAAGGTTGCCAAGTCGTAGCCGATGTACATGATGCCCAAATCAACCAACAGGTGGCTGACCCATGGACCGTAGAGTGTTCTGTAGCGGTTGTACAACCATGCCCAAAGAACCCCACCGGTTGCAACACAGAGCGAAAAGAAAAGCGTAACACCCCAGCCGTTGTCCAAAAACTGGTGAATGACGATCACATGATGTGACATGAAACCCAGGCTGGAGATGATGATGGCTGTGTTGGCTCCTGTAACACGTTTGGTCTGTCCGAAGACAAACCAACGCCAGTAGTACTCTTCCAGTAGCGAGTGTGGAACTGCCAGAAAAAGAGCAAAAAGGATGTACATCATTGGGGTGGTCAACCCCATTTCAGCTACCTTGGCTGTGACAAGTGCCGGTGCGTTCTCTAGATAGGTGCTGTCCTTGAGAAAGCCGTAATAAGCCAGCAGACCGGTGCCGACGATACCGATTCCCACCAAAGTTCCAGCAGAAATACTGTTCCACTGTGGTCGGGGGATGTGAATGCGATTTCGCTGTACCGCGAGGACCCAGATAAGTGGGAATGAGAATTGGAGTACTTTGCTTCCGAAGTACACGATTTTCATCAAATCGCTACCGGAAAGGAAAACAAAATACAGCAGAGTTGCCAGTGTTGGCAAAACCATGGCAAAGCAGATAGCCGCTAAATGAGCGGCCCGAGATGTTTCAAGTGGACCCTGTGATTGTGAGTCATCTTGCATCTGCCCTGTTTGGTCAGCCTTGTCGGATGATTTCGCTTGGTCCGTTGCTGAATGCATGCCGGTATGAGTTTCGTAGGTAGGGAGCGGGGACGCAATGAAAGCAGAATATTTGCTCCCCTGAGATACCTGTGCCTGCTGCAGAAAAAAGTGTGCGCGTTAGTCGCTTTTTCCAATGCGTTCCGAAAGATACTTTTGATCGTCGAGGCTCAGGATCGAAATGTCAACCACAATTGTCTCTCCGTCCTCTTTCTTCAACTGGACTTTTCCTGCTTTTTGACGCAGGTATTTTGCTCGGGTTTTGAAGTCACCCTTTTGAGTAGACCAAGTTCGTAGACCGTCAGACTTTTTTGTACTTGGCTGCATGTCTTCGGGCGGCATGCTCAAGATTTTTGCGTTGGGAGTAACCGCGGCGAGTTCGGCTCTAGCGAGGGTGTCGGCTTCCGTTTGGGGGAATCGGCGAATCACACTTGTGTAGAGGCTTTCTGCACGGTTACGGATTCGCGGTGACGGCGATGCTGCAACCACGCGTGCCCGGACAATGGCCTCTGCCTGTTCACCTTGAGCCGTATATTGGGGCTTTTTTTTGATTTCCCGAATGATGCTTGATGTCTCACTTTTCCATTTTGGAAACAGTTTCGCAACAGCTTCTGCTTCATACAGAGCGAGCAGGGAATCAAGTGGCTGCGCCGGGTTGGAATCGAGTAATTCTGATTTTGCAGCTTCGATACGGCTAACGAGTTGTGTTTTGAGTTCGGTGTACAGTTCTTTCGACCTTAACGCGGGTTTTGCAAAGCTGCCCAGATTATCGTGCGGACCGAGTTGTCCAATCTCTGAAAAGACGACACCTGTTTTCAGTAGATCACCCGATTGCAGTGCGAGCTCAGTTGCTTTAACAGTGCGTTGCAGGAATTCTGCTTCCTGACTTGTGAAAGCGCGGCCCGAACGTTTCAGGCTTGCCAATAACATGGTGGGCAATTCGTCTCCTTTGGGGGCACCGGCGCCACCGTAGATCTGTTCGCCATCGGCTCTGACGACATACAGTTGCGGAATTCCGTTGCCAGTCATCGGATATTTCCGTGACCACTGCGCCCAGTCAGGATTATTGTTGGTCGTGATCTTGAGCGGAACAAACTGTCCCGCAAAGGCTGATAATGATCGGTCGTTTTGGAGGCGATCAAGCAGCGCTACGCAAGGCGGTCAGGTCTCTTGTCCTGCCATCACAAAGATGGGACGCCCTGTGCTGGATGAAATCGCCAGTGCTTTTTCAACGGATGTCTGCTTTGTCTGAGCTGATAATAGGCCGGTTGGTAAAATTAAAAGTGTTAGCAAACATGCTGTTAACTTCATGGCTGAACTCGTCGCTGGGATGCAGTATGTGAATGGATGATCCGCTGTACAAAGGCAACTGTCTCGTCAGGACATGATGGTCAGGGGCAGCCAGCTACTATTGCCACAAATCTGACATTCACGCGACGTTCAACTCCTCGAAACGAAGAGCATTGCCACTTCAGGATTTTAGCCAACAAAATCCGGTGGGTGCACCGCGTTTAGAGATGAATCTCCAATTGGCACCCTTCTTTTCGCAATCCCGCACTGAAATGCTACCGGATACAAAGCTCGATATGGCAGATCAGTTTATTCAAGCCAGCTTGCTTCGATTGCATTTTGAAAAGCGGTATTCGTAAAGGGGGCTATTCCAGCTGTTTCCAAAGGTCCGCGAAAGAATTTTCGAAACGCTGCACCAGTGAATTGTCCGCGGTAACGATGAAATTTTCCTCGTTATTTCTTGAAGCTGATCGCGTCCAGTTGTAGCTGCCGGTCAGCAGCGACTTGCCGTCGAAAATCGCGTATTTGTGATGCATGTGGTAATCGGTCCGATCGCATCGCACCGGGACCCCAGCACGCTCCAGTTGATAGATGTCGGAACCCAGGTCATTCGCCTTATCATTGTCGGAGATGATTCGTACCAAAATGCCGCGTTGGTGCGCATCCATGATCGCATCTTTGATCCGGTCGTCAGTGATTGTGAAGATACAAACATCGGCTTTTCTTCGTGTTTCCTGAAACATACGGATGATCTTGCTTGTGCAGTTATCAACCGGGCTGAAAAACGCTTCTGCCTTGTTTGCTTGATTTGGGTCGGGTCTTTCTGCAAGGATTTTGCTTGCTTCCTCAACCCAGTCGAGAATCTTGAGCGTGTGCGGGTCTGAGAGTTCTTGCCGTGCAAGTTCAAATATGATGCTCCTTGCGTGTGAAAGCTCATGATCACTTTTGACATGCTGCTCGATGACCTTTGCCATGGCGCGTTTTTCGCCTCTCGACATTCGATGGTCATTGAGGGTGATTTGTAACGCATCCTTGATGTTCGGATTCAGCATGATTTGGCCTGTGCGTGAGAGGTGAACTGGAGAAAGGCTGGGGCTAGTGAATCATCTCTGTGCCGAGCCACCCTTTTTTTATCTGTTCTTGAAAAATACGCAGCGATGCGTGCACAGCGATATCCAGTTGGGTGTGCGGCACGTTCGGAAAAGCTTTCCGGAATGTGTCGTATGCGAGGTCGCAAATGAAAGGTACCGTTTGGTTCCCAACGGTGATCTTGCACTGCGATGCAATGCCAATGTTTTCCGCTGCCTCGGTGATTGCGGAAACGAACTGGGATGTGTCGACTGTGTGACTGGGTAAAGTAAAAGCTGCGTAGCCTGCGAATGGCTCGGTTGTTGCATGTCCAAACGACGCGCCAACATCAGGAGCATAAAGGTAGTCTTGACTGTTTTGAAATGGAATTTCATAGGGTATGCCGAGGGCAACCGATTTTAATGCAGTTGTGGGCGTTGAGGTTAAGCCAGCGTCTCTTCCAGGTCCAAACAGCACGCCTGGACGCAAACTGATGGAGTCGATGCCTGTTTCTTCAGTGAAGATGCGTGTGATGTTTTCGCCTGCAAGCTTCCAAGCGCCATAGACATTGACTGGATGTGGGACGGCGTCAATCGGCACCCGACCTTCCGGGTAGAACATTCGCGGTCCATAGACTGCAATCGAACTCGCGAACACAAACCTTTTGATTTGGGAAAGGTGGCACTTCATTGCCTCAATCAGGTTCTGCGTACCGCCAAGATTGATCTGCATGCCAAGGTCTCGGTGCTGATTGCAGTCTGGGGTCTGAAGAGCCGCCAAGTGGATGACGTGGCTGATTCCTTCTTTTTCAATCGTATTCGAAAGCAACTGCTGATTCGTGATATCGACCGCGACTACTTTGAGGTTCGTTGTGTCGATGTCATGAAACACACGCTTCACCCGCTTCAAATTGACATCACGACCGCAAATGACAACCCTGCCGGTTGTGTTGTTGAGTAGCCATTTGGTTGTTTCGGCACCTATGCACCCGAGACCACCCGTGACCAGAAAACATTCGTTGGTAGTCACTTTTTCGGCTCCTCGACGCCCTGTTGGCGCAGTTTGAGGAGTGGAGCTGTGTTGCTTGCGTCAGCAAGACCTTGTGGCAGTTCCATGATGCGTATTTTTCGAAAGTGGATTTCCTTGCCTTCGGATTCAAGGCAGATGTATCCCTTCTTGTATGAAGCGTCACGGATACCATTCACGAATTTTCCATTCACAGAAAGTTTTACCATCCCGTCGACCGCGACAAAAACATAGCGGTTCCACTGTCCGACTCCCTTGCAGCGATTTTCAAGTGACTTGCTGCGGTTTCCTCTAGGGTTATCCGGGATCGCAGTCATGCCGCCTGCTCCAAACAGTTCTCCATGGACATAGGCGATTGGCGGAAGTGTGCCATCTCGGCGTTTGTGTTGATTCACCCAGTCCAGTTCCAGCATCTGTACCTCCATTCCTTTTGGCAGACGGTTGCCCTCAGGTTTAGCATCCGACCAGAGGAACATGCCCGAATTCCCCCCCGGCGCCATATGACGCCACTCCACTTCAATGATGAAGTTTTCGTACTGACGATCGGTTCGCATCACACCAATGGGTTGCCCTGTGCAGATCAGCAAACCATCCTTGACGGACCAAGTTTCTGGTGACGTGTTTACATCAATCCAGCCAGTCAGGTCCTTTCCATTGAAGAGGTCACGAAATACCAGTTCTTGCGCCTGTAAATTCTGGTAAACACACCCTGCTATCAGCACCAGAATGCCGTAGCAATGTTGGCGAAACGGAAGCGAACAAGCACGCAGGTTCAATTTGGAAGGCAAAGCCAACTCCATGGTTCGGGGAATTGTCATTCGGTGGAAGGTCTTCGAAGTGACTCATAAGGTAGCGGTGTTTCAAATGTCCAAGCTCATCCGTTGGCTGTTTCGAATCCCTTTCTTGCTTCACGGGCAACAAAGCTTTGTGCAACGGGATCATTCATGATCCTCTCTTCGTTCGGATTCCACTGGATGGGGCGCCCAAGTCTTGCTGCAATTCCAGCCAAATGGCAGGTTGAGAGTGCTCGGTGATGGCTGAATACATCTGAGACAGGTTCCCGTTTCGCCTCGACTGACTCAAAGAAATTACGGAAATGGTTCGTGGGTTCCTGTCCCTTGTAAACCTCGCGAAGCGCATCTGCGGGTAACGGGTTGGTCGTTAGTTCTTCAACCGGTTGGCCCGTCAGACGCCCACGATTGACAAAAATCCGTCCTTTGGTGCCTTCAAACAAAATCCCGTTGCCTTGATCGTGCCGGATTTCAAGTTCTTGCCCGTCTTCATACTTTGCCTGAATTAGAAATGCAGTTGCGGTATTGAATTTTGTGGCATCCATCGGCATGCCGTCCTTGAATTCAACCGGATGCTTGGCCATGACGGGATTGACCTCAATCGGGCCTGTGGCTGTTTTTCCCAGTCCCCAGGTTGCAATGTCCACATGATGAGCTCCCCAGTCAGTAAGTTTGCCACCTGAGTATTCGTACCACCAACGAAATTCGTAATGACAGCGCGACCAGCTTTTGGTCTCACCGTAATTCCCGGCAAGGTAGTGATAATCAGCTTCGGGAGCTGGGCCAAGCCATTGGTTCCAATCGAGCTCCGCTGGAGCCGAAACTGCGGGAAGTTGGGGACTCGTGGGGGCTCCTCCGATGCTGCACGTTGCTTTCTTGATGTCGCCCAAGCGACCCGCGCGTATCAACGCAATCGCTTGCAGAAATTGAATGCCACTGCGTTGTTGGGTACCAATCTGAACGACTCTTCCTGTGCGTTTGCAAACGTCACACATCTGACGACCTTCCTCAATCGTCAGTGTCATCGGTTTTTCGCAGTAAACATCTTTTCCTGCCAACATCGCTTCAATCGCTATTTTGGCATGCCAGTGATCCGGCGTTGAAATGTGAACGATATCGATGGAGTCGTCATCAAGAATCTCACGATAATCGAGCATCGTGCTCGGAGCAGTGCCTGTCCAATCTTGCACGATGTTAGCTGCCGATTCCCGACGTCGTGAGTCAACATCGCAAATTGCAACGTAATCACCAAAACCTCGCATTTGAGGTGCTGATCCATAGTCGGCATCGATCCCGGTTGCACGGATGTACCAGCGACTCCCAGATCCCACAACGCCAATGCGCGGTCGGGCATTTGGACTTGTGAATCCATTCGCTTTGGGATGACGAGATAATAGAAAGGCTGAGCCACCAAAAGACAAAGTGCTCTTCAGGGCGTCACGACGGGAGATCATCCAGAAACCATGGGATCGAGAAACGAAAGTTGACTGCGGCTTTAAAGTCTAAGCGATTTTGACCCTTCAGCGGTAATGTGGAGTCAATTATGTCCTGATGGCAGCTGCAATTTTGCTTCACACTGAGTGCCTGTCGCCACTCGTCAATGCGTGAAAGGCAATCAAGCAATCAAGCAATCAAATTTAGGTCAAATTCCGAAACAAGTGATCGCGCAATGTTGGTGCTCTTCTGTGGTCTGCAATGTTTGTACGCCGGTCTACAACGCTTTTAGTAAGGTTTTCCGGGACACGCAGCATTTGTGTCCATGGAACCTCGGGTCGGAAGGGGCGCGGCTTCTTTGTTGAAACTTGACCATGCGTCGCCTCGTGTCAGTTCGGTTCGAAAAACTGGCTCAGCTTCGACCAACGCAAGTCAGTAAGTGATTGAACTCAGGCGCAGCCGGTTTGGTGACCCCGTTTTGTGTTGTGTCTGCAGGTCGGTCAACACCTCAAAGCGATATGTGCTTTGGATTTCCTGATAAGAAGTACTGGTGCTGAAGCAGGAATTATCCTGCAGAGCTTCGCTGGAATATTTGGTGCGACTGCCGCCTAAGCACATGCAAGGTTTGAAATTGTGAAGGCTGGTATTCAAGAAGAGAATCCAACTGCAGCATATGTGTAACGTTTCCGCTTTACGTATTGAAGAATGTGAGTGTGTCTTGCGCGGACTCAATCGTCTGAATTGCAATAGGTGATCAGCTTGATCTTGGTCTCCTAAATCGGACCGGCCGTGTTGACGAACCAACTGGCGGCGGTTCACTGGGGCGT
>NZGD01000141.1 GCA_002690925.1 Rhodopirellula sp. | reverse complement strand
ATTCGCTTGGCACACTTTGATCAAAAAGTTTGCATTCTTGAGCGGCACTACACAATTGGTGGCCTTAATTCGTTCTACAGGATGGGGGGCCGCGACTACGACGTCGGTCTCCACGCCATGACCAACTTTGCCCGCAAAGGCACCAAGAAAGGCCCTTTGGCCAAGCTCATCCGGCAACTCCGATTTCGCTGGGATGATTTTAAACTTGCTGAACAGGTCGGATCTTCGATCCGATTTCCAGACGTTTCGATGGACTTTAGTAACGATATTCAGCTTCTTGAATCTGAAATTGCGAAGTATTTCCCAGATCAGATCGATGGTTTCCGCAGTTTGTGTGACTCATTGCTGGACTACAGCGACATGGATGGCGATGCCCCCAACTTCATGCGATCGGCGCGTGAAGTGATGGCCGAGCACATCAGCGAACCATTGCTGATTGAAATGCTAATCTGTCCACTGATGTGGTACGGGAATGCTCGCGAAAACGACATGGACTTCGGTCAATTCTGCATCATGTTTCGAGCCTGTTACCTCGAGGGATTTGGACGCCCCTTTAAAGGTGTTCGCGTCATCCTCAAGAATCTGGTCCGGCGATTTCGCGGTTTGGGAGGTGAGTTGAAACTCCGGAGTGGTGTTTCCCGCATCCACGTCGAGAACGGTCAAGCCCAGGGCGTCGTGCTTGACGATGGCACCGAACTGACGGGTAAACGCATTCTGTCATCCGCAGGAAACGTCGAAACAGCCAGACTGTGTGATGATGTATCCAGCGTCGATGTTGCTAAGGCTGGCAAACTTTCCTTCATCGAGTCGATTTCGATCTTGGATCGCAAGCCTACCGATTTTGAATTTGATCGAACGATTGTTTTCTACAACGATAGCAATCACTTTCGCTGGGAGCGGCCGGAAACGCAACTTTGCGATAGTCGCACTGGAGTCATCTGTTCGCCCAATAATTATATCTACGACTCGGAGGAGGGTGAGTTGCCCGACGGGGTCATTCGCATTACAACGCTCGCCAATCACGATCACTGGTGCAATCTTCCGGATGAGAAATATCAGGCAGCGAAAATCGCTCAATATGATGATGCAGTTGATTCTGCTGTTCGGTTCATGCCGGACTTCCGGCGTTATGTCGTTGACACTGATGTGTTCACGCCAAAAACGATTCGACGTTTTACCTGGCATGATAATGGAGCAGTCTATGGCGCACCGGACAAGCAACTTGATGGCACTACGCATCTGCCGAATCTGTTTTTGTGCGGTACAGATCAAGGATTTGTCGGCATTGTGGGCGCAATTGTCAGCGGTATCAGCATGGCCAACCGTCACTGCATGAGCCTGAAATAGCCCGATCCACAGGTGCTATCGATGACTACGCTGCTATCGATGACCACGCTGCTATCGATGACGAAACAGGGCAGTCCTCGTTCGGCCGCAATTGTGATGCAGACTCATCGTGCGTCTGCTCCAACACGATTTGCGTGTTGCCAAATCAAGTAGCAAACAACCGCCTCAAACAACCCGCTTCGCAGAAAACAAACCGCCTCCGAGCACCTCGATCGAAAGCTTTAGACATGCAGCGACAAAGCACCGGTATCGCCTCACTCGATGAACTACTGGGAGGCGGTCTGCTTCCGGGAACGTTGACCGTGGTCATGGGAGCCACAGGCATCGGAAAAACCCAGCTCGGTCTCTGCTATGCCAATCAGGGCCATACACAAGAAGGGCAACGCGGCATTCTATTTGACCTTACCTCCCGCGGTGATTCGCAAAATCATGCTGACTACGCCGACCGACTTTGCGATTGGCAACTATTAGAGCGGTCCGTCGATTCCACAATTACACTCGAACATATTTGGGATCCCGAACAGACTCGACGAGATTACCTGCACATTTTCCAACATAGTGGAAAACGTGTGACCGCAACCGACATGGATTCGGACCAATGGCGTGAATGGAAGTACGAACAGGCGAAGAAACTCGACCAAGCCATTGCTTTTTTTTACGGCAACTTTGTCCATGGTGTTCGCCGCTGCGTGATTGATGGTGTCGAACCAGCGTTGAAAGCAGCCGATTCAATCCAGCTGGAACTGTTTGAATACGTCTACCACCAGATACTGCGCAAAGAACACGACTGGGTCGCACGCGACCTGTTTCGTGTCGGTTTCCGCGACAACCAAACACAGATCGACGCCCACGCTTATCACCACAGCCAACTCGGATGCCTTCTGCTCTATACGAGCCACGAAGTCATGCTGGACGACCTGATTACCCGCCCCATCGAGAGTGGTGATGTACTTTCAAACGCTAATACCATCATCCTGATGGGGAAAACGCGAGAAGGAAACAAGATGGGTCGAGCGCTGCATGTTGCCAAACACCGAGGCAGCGCGTGCGATGAGTCCATCGTGCCCTACCAGATCACGGAATCCGGCATCGTCTTGTCCTGAAATTCAGGAATCGGCCTCAGATATCAGCACGACTTGGTGTATATCTCTCTGGTCGAGCCTGATCAGAAATGACGCTCACGATGCACGGAGTGAGCGATATTATTCAGGAAAGCGAATCATTCATGCCTTGGCTGCTTCCAAGAGCTGCAGTTTCAGAGAACCGTCGCCGCCTGTGCCAGGCGGGGTTACCCGGAATGAAAAAGTGCTTCCGCAAGGAATAGAGCGTAAGGCGATGCATCCTGCGATGGAGTGAATATTGCTAGACTGGTCTTGAGTGTTGCAGGAACGCAGAAGTCGGGAAGGTCCGTTTTATTCCTGCCCCGGTAGCGTTTAGCACGACAGTCAATTGGTTCTTTATTTCATGCACGGAGTTACCTCGTTGCCTACACCACACCTAACAAACATCATCCCGTGCTTTCGCGGCTTGTTATTGCTCAGTGTTTACTTGGGAGTGGCACCACTTAACGAGTTGCTACTCCCCGCACAGCAAGCATCTGCAGACACGGTCGTGGAAAACCTCGATGCCTCCACCGAGCGGCCCAACATTTTACTGATCATGTGTGACGACATGGGATTCTCGGACATTGGAAGCTACGGAGGTGAAGTTGAGACGCCGAACCTTGACCGACTTGCGGCGACAGGAATGCGATTCCGCACGTTTTACAACAATGCCAAGTGTGAACACACACGAGCGTCATTGCTGACTGGTCGTTGGTGGCATCACGTCGGCGCGTCGCCTACGGTTCACTACTCGTCACAAACGTTTGGCGAAAGAATGCGGACGGCTGGCTATCGAACCTTGATGACAGGAAAATGGCACGCTGGTCAAACTCCGTTCCAGCGAGGATTCGATCGATACTACGGCCTCACCGACGGGTGTTGCAACTTCTGGAACCCGGGCAATGCGAGAGCTAACGGGCCCACTCCCGCAAGAAAAAAAGAGCGGCGTTGGGCAATCGACGACAAGGAATATAAACCATTCACACCAGAGTCCCCAGACTTTTACACCACCGATGCCTTCACCGATCAAGCAATCCAATATCTGGAACAATATAAAACTGAGACCAAACCTTTCCTGCTTTACGTCGCTTACACGGCGCCACACTATCCTTTACACGCCAGTGAAGGTGACATTGCCAAGTACCGAGGCAAATACAAGCGTCTGGGCTGGGATCAGCTGCGCCAACAGCGATTTGCCAGACAACAGAAATTGAATATCCTGCCGGAAAATACAACTCTTTCACAGCGCGATGCATCAATACCAGCGTGGGACACCATTGACGAAAGCAAGGTTGATTGGTGGGATCTCCGCATGGCAACTTATGCAGCCATGATCGATCGAATGGATCGAAACATCGGACGACTTCTGAAAACACTGAAAGATACGGGCAAAGCTGAGAACACAGTCATTTTCTTCCTGTCAGACAACGGTGCCTGCAAGGACTCGGCAGACCGCTCAACGGTCAAAGGGACCATGCCGTGGGAAGTCACCAGCTATTTGACTCAAGGTCAACCCTGGGCAAACGCGTCAAACACACCTTTTCGTCAATACAAGACAACCGACTACGAAGGTGGAACTCGTACTCCCATGATTGCCCATTGGCCGGATCACATCATGAAAAATTCGATCACTGACCATCCCGGACACTTGATTGATTTCATGCCCACCATGCTTGACCTTGCCGGCGTGGAAATTGACAAAGACCTGCCGGGACAATCGCTGTTACCGGTCTTGAGAGGAAAGCAGATAACACGTTCTTGGCCCATGTACTGGCAATTCGGCAAATCAAGAGCGATCCGCGACAAACACTGGAAGCTAGTCAAGCAGGCCGCCAGTGATTGGGAATTATTTGATTTGGAAACAGATCCCACCGAGTCACGTAATGTCGCGTCAGAGCACCCTGAGAAGGTGGCAAAACTGGCGAAGCAATGGGACGCGTGGTGGAACCATCATCCCACCCCCCAACCGTGACTCCACCTGCGTCCGATCTTCATCGGAATGAACACGGACTTGAGTCTTTACGTGAATCCACAACATCAAGCGTCGTGTGTCGTGGATCGTAAGTCGAACAAGTAAATGATGCCGACATCACCTGACGACGCACATTGCGACGGCCTAAGAAATGGATAGCAAGCATCGCAGGTGAGTCTATGATCACCCAATATCTTCTGGAACTTTGTCATTGCGATTGCGCCGATGAAGATACATTTTGATCGGCACTTCACCAAACGCCAAATGATCACGCAGAACGCCTAGCAGATAGCGTCGATAATCATTACCAAACGCCTTGGGCTCTCCACACATCAAGACAATGGTCGGCGGCTCTGTCGACACCTGAGTGGCATAATAGATCTTGGGTCGACGATTCTGATAAAGCGGAGGCTCGTGCGCTTCCATGGCAGCCTTGATCAGGCGATTCAAAACCCCCGTTGATACACGTTCGCGTGATTGCTTGAAGAGCATGGTCGCATGATTCAGAAGCGTTTTGACGTTCTTTCCCGTTTGACCAGTAATGAATGCAATGGGGGCATACGACAAGGTTGAAAACTGAGCACGCAAGTACGTAACCCAACGATCCGTAGCAACAGATCCATGCAACATGTCCCATTTGTTGATCACGAATATGCACGGTTTGTGATTTTCCATCACATATCCCATCAACTGCTTATCCACCTTACTGATTGTTTCAGTCGCATCGAAGAACATCAGCACGACATCAGCGCGACGGACCCCTCGTTGCGCACGGTGCATCCCGTAGTACTCGAGATCCGTTCTTTGACTTTTACGTTTACGCAAACCGGGTGTATCGATTGCAATGAAGGTTTGTCCGTCGATTTCGAAGTGAACGTCCACACTATCTCGGGTGGTACCGGGCACCTCACTGACAATCATCCGTTCGGTTTCGGCCAACGTATTGACGAAGGTGCTTTTTCCAACATTTCTGCGACCAACGATTGTCAACTTCATCTGCGGAGCCGTGACGGTCTCGTCAACCGGATCGGGCAAACGATCAGCAATCAACTCCAATAAACGATCACGATTTCGATTCTGGGTGGTGCTGGTGCACAGCACATGCCCACGTCCCAACTTATGAAACTCCTCGGATTGAATTTCCTGATGCTCCTGATCGGTTTTATTCGCGACCAGAATGACAGGCTTTTCGACCCCCCGAAGGCGTTCCGTCACCATTTCATCGAGCGGCATCAATCCCGTCTGAACATCGACCACCAAAAGAATGACATCAGCTGCATTAATCGCCAACTCGATTTGCTGTTGTATGTCGGCGGTCAAGTTATCCTCATCCTCAACACCCATCCCGCCGGTATCGATCAATTCGAAATAGCGATCATTGGCTTCAATCAGGGTCGTCATGCGATCTCGGGTAACCCCGGAATAATCATCGACAATGGCCAACCGTCGACGAGCTAGCCAATTAAAGAGACTGCTCTTTCCGACGTTGGGACGTCCGACGATGGCGACTTGCGGGACTGGCATGGGAAGACTACTTAAACAGAATTGCTCGTTGACAGTGTTGAAGAACGGACCGATTCTGGGCCAACCCAACACGAGCAACAGGAAGAAATGAACTGACCGAGGACGCATTTCCCCGGTGCACAGGCGAGTTACCGGCTCGTTGCCTCACAACATTTCAAGGCCAGCAGATCGGTAAGCACAACCGGAAAGCGTAAGCGCAGCAAGGCAAATGGGATAGTCCTGTTTCCACACGTCTTCTTTCTGTCCCTATTTTTACAACCCCAAAGTCACACCGACTTCCGAAACCAAACAAGATGCGCCCCCACTTCCAGACCGCAAACATAACGCACCATGCCTGTTTCGCATCCTGCCCCGCTCGCAAGATGTGGTTGTTGCCCGATATAATCCTCGTGGACTCAAAATCTTCAGGCATTTGCCTCTGTCGAGCGGTCGGCCAACCCGATTCAGTCCCATCCGCAGCAGAATGCCCATGAACACCTCCAGCGACACAAACAGCCCAAACCCAGCGCACAGCATTTCCGAGCAGTCGGTCTCTGAATCGCAGCCCGCTGAATCGCAGCCCGCTGAAAGCTTAGATCCTCAACAGACCACTGCAGAAACAGCAGCTCTGGCGGCACATCTACAACGCGCCGGGATAATGTGGTTGCCGCGACCGGACCAACACTCGACCGACCAGCTTGCTACGCGATTTCCCGTTGGCGACACGATGCCGGTGAGTTCAGCCGCATCAGACGGTTCCCAATTGGACCAAGCCCAAGTCAATCCGGATACGGCAGGCTCAAACCCAGACAGTGATAGGGCTGCAAGTCACAAACCTGCACATCCCAATGGCGAGGTGTCCACTGCCGGCAACACCACTAGCGGGTCACAGCCAGCGATACAGCGGCCCACACCTAATCGCCCTTCAGCTACTCGGCCTGCATCCAGGTTACAGGGCGTGTCAGCGATCCAAACGTCTGAAAACGATTACTCAGGTGCGCCGCAACCAACGGATCAACGCAGCCTACAACTCAAACAGCTGAAACAGGCAGTCGAGTCATGCACGCTCTGCCCAGCACTCGCAAGCTGCCGGCAAAACACGGTATTTGGCGAGGGTAATCCGAATCCGCGTTTCGCTTTCTTCGGAGAGGGGCCCGGGGAGGAAGAGGACCTGAGCGGGCAACCGTTTGTCGGGAAGGCCGGAGCGTTGCTCACAAAGATGATGCAAGCCTGCACCCTGCAACGTGACGACGTCTACATCCTGAACACCGTCAAGTGCCGTCCACCGGGCAATCGAAACCCTGAAGGTGACGAACTTTCGAACTGTCGTTCTTATTACCAGCAGCAATTCGAAATTCTCAGGCCCGAATACATCGTCTGCTTGGGTGCTATCAGCGCGCAGGAACTTCTGGGAACAAAATTATCCGTGGGTCGTCTGCGAGGAACGCTGCACCAATATTTTGCAAGCAAAGTCCTCGTGACCTACCATCCAGCTTATTTACTTCGTAATCCGGCAGCAAAAAAAGCTGCTTGGGCGGATCTGCAATACTTGATGCGTGATGCTGGCATTCAAAGACCGACGCGTTAGGCGAGAGTGTCCAAGCGGGCATCAATTTTTTATTTCCCAGATTGTCGGCAATCCACACCAGCCAGGTGTCAATTCGCTCTTGACCGTTTTGTTCAGATGGGAACAATTTGCCCACAGTGAAGCAAGGATTGCTCGCTTGCAGTGGTGGAACCGCTGCGAAAGCTAACGACAAGATGTGCAGGGAGGCCATCATGCACCACGGAATTCAACGTTCCGACATCTCGGATGCGACCAGCGTTTTTCCAGCCAAAGCGAAATCGATCGTCGATTTGGCGACGGGTAAATTTCCCGGCAGCGATTTGGCTGAGGCCAGTGAAACTTTTCGTTCGGCCAACAGCACAAACTATTCGCTGCGTGCGTTGCTACCAGAAGCACGTTTCTTCGCCGCCGATGACATCGAGTTTGATTCGATTGCCGAATCATCAGCCACGACGTCCGCGGGCGATCTGGTCGTCTATCGGCTTGGGCAAGATAATCCCTCACGAGTGATCGCAGATGCCTTGGCCCGTGGGGCGTGTGGCATTATCACCGAACAACTTTTGCCATGTCCGCTTCCCCAGTGCATTGTGGGTGACATGGAGGTTTCTCTAGCAGAAGTCGCAACGCAGCAAGCGGGTCGTCCTGACCGTCAGATGCTCACCGTTGGGGTCATTGGCTCAGCTGGCAAGACGACCACCTCTTTGCTGATTTCAGCTCTTTTGCGTTCCGCATCGATTCGCACGGCTTATCAAACTGATCTTGGTGAAAGTGACGGCATTGTTCAGACCACGTCCAATTCGCATATTCCCAACAATCGGGAACTCGTGCATTGGTTGGCCGAAGCCAAGGATAGCCAGTGCAAAGCTGCTGTCATCGAGATGTCCGAAACGGAGGCGCGTCACGGGAACTACGATGCGATCCAATTCGACATCCTCGTCATTTGCCGGACGGCAACTGGCACTGACGACTTTGGGCCCTCAGGATTACAGTGCAGTCTCGATCGACTGGCGGACGATGGTGTGGTCATTGCATCTGCGGATGAACCGAGCGTCACCCGCGAGCTTCAGAATCACAACGTCCGAACATTGACTTACGGCATTCACAAAAATGCTGATGTGACCGCCCAGATTTTTGACCAGACTGATGGTGTCAGCACTTTACTATTGACCCACCAAGACTCCACGACGGTCATGGAAACCAGCCTCTGTGGTCATGCCATGGCTTCCAATCATGCTGCAGCCGCAGTGGTTGGATTGTTGCTGGCAGAGCCGTTAGAGCGGATTGCAGAGAACCTCAGTCAGCTTCGCACTGTTCCTGGCCGCAGCCAGAGACTGGCCGAATATGGAAAGTCGACGGTGGTCATTGACGCAGGTGGTACACCAGCCCGAGCGGTTGAGGCAATGCGTCCATGCCGCGACATGAAGGCCGGTGGCAAGTTGTGGTGCGTCCTTGTGCTCGATGCCAACGCCGATGCAGATACGCTATCGCGTTACGGTACCCAACTGGAACGTTTTTCAGATCAAGCCATCATCACTGCAACCGACAAGTCGCGGTCCGGTTTTTTGGCAGCGTCCCACAACGTGCTCGATGGCGTCAAAAAATGTGTAAGCTTCCGCTTGGTTGCGAATCGACATAGAGCGATTGAATGGGCTGTCACCGAAGCCGCTCCTCAGGACACCATTCTGATCCTCACCGGGGAGACTGGGCTGACGGCCCTGGAACAGAGAACAAATCTGGCAAAGATCGAGCAGTACGTTGAACAGGCTCGCAAGGCTGTAGCCCAAACCGAAACGGGCACAAAGCCTAAACTTTCCGTTTTTGGAATTTGAGCACCTCCGCTGTACTGGAGTGCTGTACCCCTTCATGACACGTTGGATGCGAGCGGTAGTGATGCGTGATACCACCCCCCAAAACCGCTCACTATGGGCCACCGTATCCGCGTGAATTGATACCGCATCCAGCCGCATCATGAAAACACGAAGGCCATGGCACTCGTTCCAGCATATGAGAAGCTGCCTTGTGAGTGAAACAACCCAACAGCGTTCCTGCCCAGAGATGCTGCGTTCCTATCGAGAGATGCAGTGCACCATCAAAGCCTGCCATTCTGTCCACTGAGCCAGCATGCAGGACTGGTATCTATCACTACTTCGATTTCCATTGGCACGGCTGCATTCATCGATGAAGTCCAAAGGATCTGCATAAGTTCCGTCTGTCAGTTCAGCGAGTTGCTCAAAAACTGGATGATCTCCGACTTTTCGAAACCAATACTTTGCATTACCGAAGTCACCTTCTCGCCGGTGCATGATCCCGTGCCAAAAACTTCCATCCCGACAAGGCAGTTCCTGACTAAACGCATGACTTCGTTCAAGATCGCCAGCCAGAAGCCAAAAGCCTGATAGACAGAGGGCAGCTTGGGACCGCGACAAATTCACCGTATCACCGCTTTCGAAAAGTAGCCCAGAATCAGAGATTCCGGCGTTTTGCAGCAGTCCAGTCAGCTGCTCAGCCACCGCACCCTGAGCGAGATTGGGCAATTCCGCAGCCACGATGGATGCGGACAACGCAGATGGCAAGGAGGAAAGTGCAGGATGGGTAAAAGAGTCAAGTTGAGGCATCAAAGCATCTCCATTGGCAAAAATACGGCAAATCGTAGCCAAACAAACCTGAGGGAAGCAGATTCGGACGGTTCGCGAAGGCTACCGACCCCGAACCTCCATTGCTAGACTACACTCTGCTGAGAGTTCAGCTTCGACGCAAGCACACGGGGAGTACCCCCGTGGGTTGCCCCGACAATCAGACCACCGACCGACCGCATTTATCAGATGCGGCCAGTCATTTGGCTCTTGCTTGACGGCAGGTCTCCGTCTGAAGGGGTGAAACGCGTGTCAAAACATGGGTCTCACTTCAACGATGCGGAACGATCGCAGAACGAGCTCTCCTGCTTGCAGGCGGGAGAGAACGCAACGGTTTGCCAACCGGCAGGCTACCCATCAATTGACCAGTCTAAATCCTCCTCCACTTTTCGACGATACAGATGAGCAGCGGCGACCAAGCCCCAACGGACGGCCAAGAACCAGACCATTCATCGACTTCTCCTGCTTCAGTTGCTTCCGAAGCAGCTGAGCCAACGGCTGTCGAAGCTTCGGCTGAAAATCATACTGAAGCGACATTAGATGCTACGGCCCCCGGCCCCGCGCAAGAATCCGCCGGCCCCAATCCAGAAAATCCGCTGACCAAGCGTGCTCGTGTTGCGGGCCCTTTGGCAGCAAGGGGACTGGGCGTGGCGAAGCCGGCTTCACCCTCTGTCAGCACCGAGGATCTTGAAGCCGCAGGCCAAGCAGGAGCGGCAAAGCCAGCGAAGGGAAAATCTGGGAATAAAAAGTCAACGCCACGGCCTAGATTGGCGGGGGATAAGCCCAAGCCCAAACGACCTCAGCAAGCGCCCACAAGCAAAGTTGCCATTCCGAACACTCGCCACGCGTTACCTGATGACATTCAGGCTGAACTAGATGCAGAACTTGCTGCAACTGATGTCGAAGCCATGCTTAGCGGGCCTGCCGGAATGGCCAACCGCGCTGAACCTCTCAGCGAAGGTGTGAGCGTTCAGGGCCAAGTGCTCAAGATCCATGATGACAATGTCTTTGTTGCACTTGGCGGCCCTGACGAGGGAGTCGTAGCGTTTGATCAATTCGAACAGGAGCCGGCGATCGGTGATTCTGTCGAAGTGTTGGTTCGAGGTATCAGCAAAGAAGATGGCTTGTACGCACTCGGACTGCCTGGCAGCGCGATCGAAGCTTCCGACTGGGAAGACATCGACGAGGGTTCGGTGGTTGAAGTGACCGTCACCGGTAGCAATTCTGGTGGCCTGGAGTGCAAAGTCGGTGGCGCCAAAGGTTTCATTCCCATCAGCCAGATTAGCGAGTATCGCGTCGAGGACACTACGGAATTTGTTGATCAGAAGTTTCGCTGCGTGGTCACGGAATCGAGCCAGAAGCGAGGCAATCTGGTTCTGAGTCGACGTGCAATTCTTGAGCGTGAGCGTGAAGAAAAACGCAAAGAACAACTTGAGCAAATCGAAGTGGGCGATGAACTGCAGGGAACTGTCCGCACGATCAAGGACTTCGGAGCCTTTGTTGACCTCGGTGGACTGGATGGCTTGATACACATAAGCAAACTCAGTTGGGATCGCGTCAAGCACCCCAGCGAGGTGCTTGAAATCGGTCAGCAAGTGACAGTCAAACTTGACTCCGTAGACAAAGAGACTGGCAAGATTTCCCTGTCCTACCGCGATCTGCTTGAAAACCCTTGGGACACCGCGGAGCAAGAGTTTGAGGTGGGCTCTGTTCATAAAGGGAGCGTCACTCGTATCGCTGCATTTGGCTGCTTTGTACGGCTCGCCGCAGGAGTCGAAGGACTGGTCCACATCAGCGAACTCGCGCACCATCGGGTCTCCAAAGTTGGCGCGTTTATTAGCGAGGGTGAGGAGGTGGAAGTGAAAATTCTTAGCTTTGATCGAGACGCACAGAAAGTGAGCTTATCCATCAAGGCCGCTCAGCAAGCTCCTGTCGACCCAACAAAGCAGACGGACAAGGAAGAAGTGGAGGAACCACCTCGCGAAGTCGCTGTGAAGGCATCTCACACGGGCCCTCTGAAAGGTGGTAACAACCAGGACACGGGTGGCTCGCAGTTTGGACTCCGGTGGTAGCACGCGGTCACGAACGACAGTTTCCACCGGCCATTGCCAAATTCTGGTCCTCAATTCTGCCGTTAATTTAGCCATAATCGGTAGAACCCCGCATCCGGGCAATTAGTCTGCATAGGGTTATCAGGCCACGCATGTCGAAATCACGCGTGGCCGGAAGCCGATTTCCGTGTGCGGCGTTTTCCTGAGAAAAGATCGCGAGCACCCGAATAAGTGATGCCCCGCGATGTGGACGTGCCTCATGCACCTGTATCTTTTTCTGCTTGTTGCGCTCTCGCTGAGCTGTGTTTCGCTCCCACCGGTCGAAACGTCACTGCAGCAAGCCACACTGGCGAGTGGTTGCATGCTGACCGCCTTAATTGTCTTGTGCCATATCGCGTCCAGAATCTGCGCGAAACAAATTTCGCGTGAGCAAATCGACCCCCGTTTGGGGGCCGAGCTACTGGACCGACAAATGGCCGCTTTTCGGTGGCTTGGCTTGGGCATTGTCATCCTGTGCCTTGCCGGTTTTGGTCTTGCCACTGCCACGACACAGGCTGTCTATCTCAGAAAGACACTCAGCCTGCAGGCCGTGGTTCTGCTCATCCCGGGGCTCACGATCACCGTGGCGACGTGGTCAGCAGAGCAGTATTACCGTGGACTGACAGGCCTGATCGACAATCATCCAACCCTGCATATGAAGTACCTGTGGCAACGCTTCCGCGGAACGGTGGCGTGGCTCGTTGTACCCATCCTTCTGCTTCTGGGGATGACAGACCTGATCACTGGCCTATCGCTCGGCAAGGCAGCAACGGCGTTCGCCACCATGCTCGTCCTGCTGTTGTTCGTGCCGCTGGGTTTACCGTGGCTGATCCGACATCTTTTCAAAACAACTCGCCTCGATAAGCCTACACAGCATTGGGTTGATGAAATCATGATTGCTGCCGGGCTGAAACGCACACACAGCGTTTGCTGGCACACCGGTAATCGATCCTTCAACGCCATGGTCGCAGGCTTCGCGCCGCTCTTGAGAACCCTGCTGATTTCTGACCGCGCCCTGAATGAACTTCCAAGACCCGAGCTTTCGATGGTCATTCTTCACGAAGTTGCTCATATCCGCCGCTTTCACGTTCCTTTACGGATCCTAACCATCGTTCCTGCGTGGCTACTTGGTGGCTTGATCACTCGGTTCGCCGAGGGTCATTCATGGGGGATGGCTGCTGGTAGCGGCGTCGCGATCGCGATGACATTGATCTCACTCCGAATTGCCGCAATTCGGAGTGAGTTGGATGCTGACGTGCAAGCTTGCCGGATGGCAGCCAAAATGGCGGGTCGCGTAGATGATGTCCCCCTATCCTACCAAGAAGCTGCCCATGCTCTGTCGAACGCTTTATCGCGTATCACTTTAGAATCGCCCGCTTCCAGAAGGGCAAGTTGGTTACACCCGGGCGTGTCCCAACGTATCTCGAATATGCAGTTGCATGCTGTGTCCCCAAATTCGTCCCCGGATTCATTCTCCGAAGACAGCTCATCAGCCGCAAGAAAGACAGCCCTCGTGCACCAAGCCTGATTACGGAAAACCAATGTCCGTGACAACACATGGCCGTTCGCCCAACCAGAATGGAGTCGGTGCCGAATGCTGAAACCGGGAGTGTTGCTGACAGATGGGTCAACAAACTCGCCAAAATCAACCGATTTGATGGCTCAGGCGTTCCAGGCCTAAGCAGCTTTGACCGTTTTTTCTGCATATTTTCCGATAGCTCTCCGTCCCGCAGCACTCAGGTGTACAGCGGCACAAGCTTCGCGGAACCGGGTTTTCTCCCAGTGGTAAGCACCGCAACCGAGACAGCACAGCCGAGCAAACAGAAGATTTGCCAGCGAACCGAGTGTCGTCGCTTTGCGTCAATCGCGCCCCATTCACTCAAACCTAGTGTGACTTCATAATCGCGTCGTACAGCCGTCCGGATTATCCGGGTAACTGTTAAACGGACACCTTTCCGGTGAACACGATCAGCCAATATTCCAAAGTAACGGAGAAACAGACATGGGACGCTCAGGAATCATTACTTTCAAAGGAAATCCAATGACGCTTGAGGGCGATGACGTTGCGATCGGCAGTGACGCCCCTGACTTCACCGTACATTACGCGGATGCAGGAATCCAAGCTTTATCATTGGAAGACTTGAAGGGAAAACCCACAATTATCAGTGTGGTTCCAAGCTTGGACACACCGGTTTGCGCAATTCAAACAAAGAAGTTCAATGAGGAGCTCTCGTCCTTAGGAGATAAGATCAACGCCGTAACTGTAAGCCGTGATTTGCCTTTTGCGCAAGCTCGCTTTTGTGGTGCCGAGGACGTGTCGATGCGAACTGCAAGCGATTACCAGAGCCATCAATTCGGAACAGCCTTTGGTGTCACCATCGAGGAGCTCAAACTTCTGACCAGAGCGGTATTTGTATTGGATGCTGAAGGAAAAGTTGCCTACAAGGAAATCGTTGCTGAAGTCACTGAGGAGCCCGACTATTCCGCTGCCATGGCCGCTATGCGTATGCTTGCGTAATTGAAATAGAAACGCGGCGTCGCACTCAGGGATCTTAGCCTGAGTGGGTCGCTGCAATGGCTAATCGCAACAACAAAATCGTCGCGAACTTGATAGCCAGCACAGCGACGCCTTTCACCCATCCAACAGGTAATACGATGTCCAAATTTGTGGTTGCGGCGTTATACCGTTTCGTGCAGTTGGATGATTTCGAAGATCTACAGCAACCGATCCATGATCACATGGTCCAATACGGGGTCTGTGGAAGCTTGCTTCTTGCCAGTGAGGGAATCAATGGAACCGTCTCTGGTAGCCGTGAAGGAATAGACCAGCTGATCAATTATCTGACGAACGATCCGCGACTCAGCGGTCTTGAGGTCAAAGAGTCTTTTGCATTGGAGGCACCCTTCAAACGCACCCGCGTCCGCCTCAAGAAAGAGATCGTAACGATGGGTGTCGAAGGGATCGATCCCAACGATTCCGTGGGCACCTATGTTGACGCAAAAGACTGGAACGACCTGATCAGTGATCCCGACGTGACCTTAGTCGATACACGGAACGATTATGAAGTCGCAATCGGCACGTTTGAGGGTGCGGTCAATCCCGAAACACAGTCATTTCGTGAGTTTCCGTCCTTTGTCGATGAGAAGCTTGACCCGCAAAAGCATCGAAAAGTTGCGATGTTTTGTACCGGTGGAATACGCTGCGAGAAATCGACCGCGTTCCTGAGGCAAAAGGGTTTTGAGGAGGTTTACCACCTCAGAGGCGGAATTTTGAAGTACTTGGAAGAGGTTCCAGAAGAGGAGTCAAAGTGGGAAGGCGACTGTTTTGTCTTCGATAAGCGGGTTTCCGTTGGTCACAATCTGCAACTTGGCGAGCATTTGATGTGCTTTGGGTGTGGTTGGCCGGTCAATTTTGAAGAACAGCAAGAAACGAGCTTTGTACCGGGTGTTCAATGCCCCCACTGCGCCGATCAGATCACCGAAGAACAGCGAAACCGCTTCACCGAGCGACAAAGGCAGATCGACCAGGAGAAGGCCAAGAGCGAGGTTTAGATCAAAATTCCGTCTTATCGAGCAGGATTCTTGGTTTTAGCCGTATTTTGGGATTCCTAGCCGGTCGTTAGACTAGGGGGACAACTCAACCGTTTTTCCATCCAGGAATTTTCATGACAGCTGTAGAACTACCACCTGAGATCGAAGTCAAACTCAACCCTGCGGATCAAGATGAGGATGGTTTCGTAAGCATCTGGAATATCGCCTCGGCCTCCAGCGATGGTCATTTGGAGCAGACGCGAGCCTTAGCTGCTCAGTTCATGTGCTTTCTATGCAAAAGAAACTGCGATTTTGTCGTGACCAGCACAGCAAATGCAGAGTACTTGGACGAGTGGTTTGAACGGGACAACAAGATCCTTTACGACTGGAACTTGGAGAGCGAGAAGGTCGATGTCATCTCGCAGCACGCGGAGGTTCCTTATGAGCCATTCGTGTCGTTCCTGGGAAATCAGAAATTCAACCCAAAGACCAAATACGCCCCCCGTCGCATCGATCGCGTCGAGTGGTTTCAGAACCAGTGGAGTGTCGGTTAGCCGGGCTCTTTCGCCAAATTCGAGAGAAGATGTCAGCCCATCTGTGGTTGTGATTCCAATCACGCGGACAAGCCATCAGCAATGGCGGCGTCTTCGGAGGTCCGTTCCCGCCCTAGTGTGCGGAGGCCGGTTCCCGCCCTATGCGAGCCGATTTGCAGCGTCTTAAACTCTGCTCGCAGACCTATCCGAGCATTTGTTCTTGATTGGTTGCGAGACAGATCAATGCGTTCATGCCACATTACGCTGGGGACTCAATAACAGCGTTGGGCGATTCCTATCTGGAACATCGTGTCTTAGCTTGGATACTGATCGGCATGCCGCTTCAATTTTTGACACATCATATCCAACGTCAACAGAGCCCCGTTCAGCCATTCACGCCATGTCAGAGACGACGTCGCGTAACCACGAGATCTCGTGAGCGATATCTTCGGACAATCCTCGACGACGCATCGAGTGCGGCAAGACCGTCCACGCGTAGGTCTCGACTTCCAAATGCCCAGTGAACTCCGCGGCCTGAATTTGGTTTAAAAACCTCAGACATTCCAACGTATCATCCTGACTGGTCCGCAAGTGCCCAAAGCGCTCTAGAAAAATTGGCACGTGAAAATGCACGATCCAGCGTTGATCTCCACAGACCGGTTCACCTTTGCTCTCAGCATTACGAAGCAACGCGGGGAGATCTTCGGCAAGCTCAAACGTTCCATCGGACTTCAAACGACCGGTTTGGTGCAAGTAGCGATCTTCGGCAAATTCACTGAGCTGCGATATCGCCTCTCGTTGCCGCCCCACAGCCATCGATTGCCAGTCAGCAATGATCGCATTGCTCACTTGAACCTTGCCGATCATTACTCCAGCACCAACCAACCGTGATAGAACGTCTTGCTGAGACTCCATCATGACCGCAGAGTGGCAGATGTCATGGCAGACACCCAAGTAACGCCGGTGCTCTGTTTCGGGTAATTCTTTTTCAAACCAATCGACAACATCCTGCGTCGTATCCAAGACGCAACCAGGTTCGGGTTCAATCGCAAGAACAATGCGTTTCCCGGTCGATTCTTCGATTTTGCGTAATTTTTGGGCCAGCTCTCGCATATTCGCGCCAGCCTTGGCCAGATTCTCGTCACTCGCTTTCCCGTCAGACCAAGCGATGGGTAACGTGCTGATGGACCCTGTGTTTTCTTCCTCCGGAAGAAGCTGTGTCAAGATATTCGCAAGCCGAAGCGTGTAATTCAGCCTCTCTGGCTGCCACCACGCAGGTGAGTAGACCCTATGTTTGACGATGGGTTGGTGAAAATTGTCGTAAGGAAATCCATTAATCGTGAAGGCTCGAAGCCGACGTTCGTCTAAAAATGTACGAAATCGATCCACGCCATCGGTCAGTTCCCCGGCTGCCTGTGCCGGTATCCACAGCCCCACGCCCAGCTCATCTGACCCACTGGCATCCCTCGCGGGGATTGCAAACTCCTCCAAATTATTACAAATCGAGGCTAAATCGATTCCAGCATGCACATTAGTACAGTAGCCGATTGTCGCCGAGGCTGGGTTCAAATGGGTCACAGATGGAGGCTATTCAGGCTTCGGTGGGGGTAGGATAAAGTCATTTCGGCCTAGATTTCGAGGATCCGCTTCAGACACTAGGCGACTCAACTAAACTCAATATATACAGGTCGAAAAAAATCTACACCCACCCACTCTCTCAGTCCGCTTTCCCAACATGATGCTCGCTACCTTTTTGAATCGCTTTTATCTACTTGCTGTCGCCGTCTTTGTAGCCGGTTGTGTGTCGCCAAGCGTGTGTGAAGCACAGCATTTGCCAAACCCGAAACACAGCGACACACTGGACCGTTTCTTCCAAATCGAAAGCTGGTTGCCCACGCCCAACGCTCAACGCACAGCCTCGGGCGTTCCCGGACCCGAGTACTGGCAGCAGCGGGCCGATTATGACATCGACATCACTCTCGATGACAAAGCACAGAGACTCAGTGGCGTCTCGAGAATCAAGTACCACAATCAGTCACCTCATACGCTGAGCTACATCTGGGTCCAGTTGGATCAAAACCGCTTCAAACCTGATTCGGACTCTGCCATCACGACCACGGCACCTTCGCTGTCACCACGCATTTCGTTTCGGGGCCTCAACTCGATTCTTGCTCGCTCAGTTTTCGAGGGTGGCTACAAAATCGAATCGGTCACAGACGACAAGCAAAAGGCGATTCCACACACAATCATCAAAACAATGATGAGAATTGACCTCCCGGAACCACTGATGCCGGGCATGTCGACAGGATTTGAAATCCGCTTCTCTCACAACATTGTCAACGCGAAAGTGATCAGAGCCCGCGGAGGTTATGAATTCTTTGAAGAGGACGAAAACTACATCTACGAAATTGCCCAATGGTTCCCTCGAGTTGTTTCCTACACCGATTACAAAGGATGGCAACACAAACAGTTCCTCGGACGTGGTGAATTCACGCTTGAACTCGGCGACTACGTAGTGCGAATCACTACCCCCAGTAATATGGTCGTCGCGGCCACCGGTGAACTGCAAAACATGAAGGAGGTATTGAAGCCGGAATGGATCAAGCGTTTAAAGGAAGCGGAATCTTCCAAGACGCCCCAATTCATCGTGACTCCAGAAGAAGCCAAGCAAAATGAATCAGCGAAAAGCAACAAAACAAAAACCTGGATCTACAGTGCCAAAAATGTCCGTGACTTCGCATTTGCAGCCAGTCGTAAATTCATCTGGGATGCGATGGGCGTCAATGTAGGCGGAAACACTGTGCTTGCAATGTCCTACTACCCCAACGAAGCAGAGCCTCTTTGGAGTCAATACAGCACAGAATCGATTGCCCATACGCTGGAAGTCTATGGACGTTACTCATTTGACTATCCCTACCCCGTAGCGATTAGCGTCAATGGCCCGATCTACGGAATGGAGTATCCGATGATCTGCTTCAACGGTCCACGGCCCGAAAAAGATGGTACGTACAGCAAGGCCACCAAGTACGGACTGATCTCTGTGATCATCCATGAGGTAGGACACAATTATTTTCCGATGATCGTCAACAGTGACGAACGCCAGTGGACTTGGATGGATGAAGGGCTCAACACATTTCTGCAATATCTCACAGAGCAGGAATGGGAAGAGAACTACCCATCTCGCAGGGGTGAACCAACACAAATTGTGCCCTACATGCGAGGGGGTAATCAGCGTCCCATAATGACTGGTAGCGAAGAGATTCTTCAGTTCGGGGCAAACGCCTACGCAAAACCAGCAACGGCATTGAACATCCTTCGGGAAACCATTCTCGGCAGAGAGCTCTTTGACTTTGCATTTCGAGAGTATGCGCGTCGTTGGAAATTCAAGCGACCGACCCCATCTGACTTTTTCCGATCAATGGAGGATGCATCCGGCATCGATCTCGACTGGTTCTGGCGAGGCTGGTTTTACAGTACTGATCACGTGGACCTTGCAATCACGGATGTTGATCTTTTTGTGATCGACAGCGGCGATCCAGATGAGTCCGCGGAGAGAAAACGCAAGGAACTTGATGAGCAAGAACCAAGTTTGTCGGTTGAACGCAACAAAGATGTCAAGCGTCGCATCGATTGGCAGCCTGGCCTGAAAGACTTTTACAACAGCAGCGATTACGACGAACTGGCAGTCGAAGAATCCGCCCGCAAGTCTTACCAGAAATTTGTAGAAGGACTCGATTCCAAGCAAAAAGCGTTATTGAAACGCACCACAAATTTCTATCGCGTCGCGTTCGAAAACATTGGTGGACTTGTAATGCCCATCATCTTACGAGTCCATTACACGGACAACACCAGCGAAACGATGACTTTCCCTGCTGAAATCTGGCGGAGCAACAGCAAGAACGTTAGCAAATTGCTGATCACTGATAAAGAAATTGTGCGGCTGGAGCTGGATCCAAAGCAGGAAACAGCTGACACGGAGTCAAGTAACAACCACTGGCCCCCAAGAATTGTTCCGAGTCGTTTCCGGCTTTTCAAAGATGGAACAAGTCGAAATCCGATGCAAAAGGCGCGAGAAACCAAAAAGTCAACTGATAAAAAAACTGATGATGCCGAGCAAGCGGATTCAAAGAAACCAGCCATCAAGCCAAAGAGCGGGAGCACCAAGAAGTCCCCCAAACCAACTGGCAAACCGAAGGCCAAGGCGTCCGAGTAGTTCCAACGGTCGGCAAATTTGCATCGCTTCGTCAGACGCCATCGCATGTTGACACCTGCCTGTTTCGTGAAATCATGATGCAAGGCACAGCGAGACTTCCGTTTGAACCTGCCACGTGACCAAAACTGTCGAACTTCTGCAGGTCGACGCCTCTTTTGCTACTTCGCAAACAAAAGAGTCTCACTAATTCCCTGAAAAGAACCCATCATGTTTTACAGCTTGCTCTGCCTGATGCTCGTTCACCCGGTCCATGAAACGGTCTCAGAGATCGAATGGAATCCGAAAACACAGCGAATGGAAGTTGCGTTACGACTCGACGTACTGGACGACCAGTGGCTTGCAAAGCAAGTTTCCAAGCAACCCGGGGACGCATCTAAGAATTGGCGTCTGGAATACCTCAAGCAAAAGTTTCGATTCACAAAACAGGTGGGTGCTGGCCAACCCGCGACCAGCTCCTATCATTGGATCGGGAAGCAAGTCAAAGGGCCGCACGTTTGGTGGTATTTTGAAATAGGTCCCACTGACAAAATAAAGCCCCAATGGATCCAGCAGAGGATGCTCGAGGACCGCGAGCCCAACTACACGCACCGGGTTCTGATTTTGGGAGCCACGGGAAAGCGGTCGTTGAATTTGACAACCCGGAAAAACAAAGTTCGACTCGATCAAGCTAAAGATGAAACAACAAGCAAGGCAACTGACAGCTGAGGTCATTTCCATCGGTGATGAAATGACAAGCGGAGCCAGGTTGGACACCAACGCCCAATGGCTCAGCAGGCGGCTTGGTGAGCTCGGAATAAAAGTCTCCTTTCACACCACCGTTGCGGACACTTTGCAACAAAACGTCGATGTGTTCCGCATTGCTGCCGACCGTGTTGACTTTGTGCTCAGCACCGGAGGTCTGGGCCCGACGCGAGATGACCTGACGCGGGAAGCGCTCTCCAATTTGATTGGAGCATCTCTCGAGCTGAATCACTCCGCGATGGAACACATCGAACAGATTTTTACCCGCCGCAAACGTGATATGCCCGAGCGGAACCGGGTCCAGGCAATGTTCCCCACCGGAAGCCAACAGATTTTCAATCCCCAGGGGACGGCACCGGGAATTGACATGGTAGTTCCACGAAAAAACAGCGGCGAATCACGTGTGTTCGCCTTACCCGGTGTACCTGCTGAAATGAAACGCATGTTCAACGAAACGGTTGCGCCGCGCATTCTGGAAACCAAAGGACCTGGCACCGAAATCAAACAGCATGTCATGAAGTTCTTTGGTACCGGTGAAAGCGATATGGAGAATCGACTGGGGCCGATGATTGCGAGAGATCGTGAGCCTCGTGTGGGCATCACCGTAAGCACCGCAACGATTTCATTACGCATCACAGCCACTGGAAAAGACGCCATCGATTGCCAAAACCAGATTGAACAGACACGCGCCGAGATCATGGAACGCGTCCCTGAATATTATTTTGGCGAAGGTGACCGCTACGAACAATACGACGCGATCAACGAACAACTGATTGCCCATGGGAAAAATCTAATGGTCGTAGAATTTGGCCACGCAGCACCTCTGGGTGACTGGTTTGCCAAATTTGGTGATACACCTGCCTACAAAGGCGGATTGTCTCTGGCAAACCAAAAACAACTTCAGGAACTATTCGGCGGTGAAACCTGGCAACAAGCTTTGGCGACCTTAAAACAGAAATGCAACATCGACTGGATTCTTGTAATCAACAGATATCCAGAGTTACATCATGAGGCACTGCCGCCTGCGCCCGCATCTGACATCACGTTCACCGTGATCACCCCTGACGAAGAGGTGCTTACCAAAACTGAAACACTCAGTGGCCATCCCGATGTCTTGCAGCCGAGAATTGCCAAGGCTGGCATGGCTTGGCTGCGAGCTGTTTTAGCCGACAAAAGCTGAGCTACAAAACTTAACTACCATACAAGCATTTCAACGCGTGTCTGCTTGATGTGCTCACCGGTGCGTTCTCAAGCCTCGCGCGTGCGATGAAGGGGGTCACTTGTAGCAAAAACTTGTTCATCGCCTAGACAGTCACGCGGCATCAACAGTCAAAATCTATCATCACTGGCGTGAAAGGTACGTGCCGGATCGTGGCCCCCCCATTGAAAAATTCGATCCCGTCCAAACGGTACCCTTGAATACGTCGATGCGTGTGTCCAAACACAATTCTTCGAACGCCGTCAGTAGCATGTTTAGGCTGCCTGCCCATCCACTGCAATAATTGGAGACAAGTTGCTTTTCGACGATGGGCCGCCATCGCAGCTGCTTTGTGAGCTCTAGCGGCAACCGCTACATCGTAGAAACCGCTGGCGACACGAGATGCGACACGTTTATTTTGCCAGCGACTTCGATACTCGGCAAACGTCTTCACATTGCCTTTTCCCTCGATCACATCACCATGCAGTAACAAAGTGTCTTTGATCCGCATGCAATCCAGATCGCATGCGAAACGTTCGCGATCAGCCGCCCAATGAATCATTGCGTCCGAAAAAGCATGATGTGCATCATGATTTCCGTGCAAGTAAATGAACTGTTTATCTGGGAAACGCTCGTACCAGCCTTTCAGCCATCGCAATGCACGGTCTACAGATGCCCGGTCGTTTCCAACACGACTCCAGCGGAAATCGAACAGATCACCACCCCACACGCACGTATCCGCATCCTCAATCGAGGCCTCAATCAGATCGTGATGCTCTAGAAAATTGCACCGATTGCTAAATAGGTGGAGATCTGAAATGAAAGTCAGGCGACGCACGTCTCGTTCGGAAGGCCAAGTCTCAATCATTCGAATAGAAGCTCATGGGCGTAAACGAAATCAGTGGCTCCAACGGATAAAAGCTAATCGCAACCACTAGTCACGAAACGACGCCTTTTCTGCACGACACTATTTTTTCTGCAACCACCCATTTTTCTGCAACCACCCAAGCAACGGTGTAAATGGGTGTAAGCGGGGTTTAGGGAAGCCCGCTCGCGTAGACACAGGACGTGAGTTGACGGAAAGCCAGTCGAGGAAAGGATACCCGCCAACCACGAACATCGAAAGCCATGCCGGGCGCCCATCAACCGTCAACTTTACCCACTTCTTGTTCGTAGTAATGACGAATTTCATCCAGATCAACCTCAACCGGTGGCATCTGTGGATTCATATCACGCAACGTGTCTCGAACAATCCCAGCAACTGACGCATCCCGATACCACTTGTTGTCTGACGGGATAATGTGCCAGGGGGCATCGGAATGATTGCACTTTTGAAACACATCTTCATAAGCTTCACGATACTCATCCCAGCGGTCTCTTGCGGTGTAGTCAGCAACATTCAGCTTCCAGTGTTTTTGTGGATTCTCAAGACGCTTTTTAAATCGAGAAAGCTGTTCTTCCTTACTGATGTGCAGATAGAACTTCAAAATCGTTGTCCCACTGGCCTTTAGATTCTTCTCGAAGCTATTGATGATGGCATAACGCTCACTCCAGACGGATTTGGGGACCAAATCCTCAACGCGTGCGATCAACACATCTTCATAGTGCGATCGATTAAAAATCGACACATGCCCGCGAGCCGGCGTGCAGCGATGAACACGCCACAAAAAATCATGGTCAAGCTCTTTCCGAGTGGGTGCTTTGAACGGAAAAGTTCGACAGCCTTGGGGATTCATTTGCCCCAGCACCTTTCGGATCAAGCCGTCTTTACCTGCAGCATCTGGAGCCTGCAGTACAATTAAAAGTCCCTGTTTTCCCTCAACAAATTGCCGATATTGCAATTCACGAATCTCCTGGTTCATCTCAGCGGTAAATTCTCTTGCTTGCTTCTTTCCTTCAAAGGGTCCTTTGCAGCGTGTTTCGATATGGTCGAGGTGGACTTTGGCGTCAGGGTTGATCTGATGAGTGCGTACGAAGCTCATAAGCTGTGGTCGTTTTTCGATAGCGAACGTGTGAATCAAGTTGGCCAATGCCATGATCAAGCGATGATGCAGTGGGGCAGTGAGCCTCAATTCAGCATGCAGTCTCGTTCTTGGTGATGATGGAGGAACGTTTTTTCTGCTAGCCGGCGGCATTCACAAGCTGGCAGCAAGTCCGTGTTTATGATACACCGACAGAATAATGCGGAGTGAAGTACATGAGCGACTACTTGTAACGAGCCACGACGACAGGCGATTCAACCTTGCATGTGATGGTAACCGGGTGCGGCGGTTTTCTTGGCAGTGAAATCGTGCGACAACTATTAGACCGAGGCGACCGAGTCACTGGAATTTCCCGGCAGGAATACCCGGACCTCGTAGCGCGCGGCATGCAGCATTGTCGCGGCGACCTTCGGGATCCCGACTTTGTCAGCCGCTCAATTCGCGAATGCGACTCAGTGGTTCATACAGCCGCAGTGGCAGGTGTGTGGGGGTCATGGGACCACTTTTACGCAATCAACAAACTGGCAACCGATCATGTTTTAGCCGCCTGCCGCTCAAATCAGGTTGCACAATGTGTATTTACCAGCAGCCCCAGTGTCACCTTTGATGGTGCGCATCAGCAGGGGGTCGATGAGACCACTCCCTATGCCAAGCGTTGGCTGTGCCATTACCCACACACCAAAGCCCTTGCCGAGCAAGCGATCCTCAACTCGCATGCTCCGGGTAAGTTTGCAACTCTTGCACTCCGCCCCCACTTGATCTGGGGTGACAACGACCCTCATATCCTGCCACGGATGCTGGAGCGAGCAAGATCTGGCCGTCTACGGATTGTTGGTGACGGCAACAATTTGGTCGACACGGTTCACGTAGTGAATGCCGCAGCGGCTCACCTCGACGCGATTGACGCGCTCGCAAGTCATCCTGAATCCTGCGGTGGCCAAGCGTACTTCATTGCACAGGATGAACCAGTCAAATGCTGGGACTGGATCCGGCAGATTTGCGAATTAGGATCGGCTCCGCCTCCCACCAAAAGAATTTCTTACCGAGCAGCCTATCGAATCGGAGCTTGTTTGGAGGCTACTTACCGCCTTACGGGCCGCAAAACGGAGCCACCGATGACCCGCTTTGTGGCCGCACAGCTCGCCCGAGACCACTATTTTTCCATTGAATCCGCCAAGGAAAAGCTGGGGTTTCGTGTCCGCCTGAGTATGGATCAGGGATTGGAACAGCTCGGTAAAGCGTGGAAAGAACGCGGGTAACATGTTTTAAACCGTTTTTCACGCTGTTTTCTGCAGAACGAAGGCCCGAATCTGCCTTCGCAGGCGTTGTCAATTTTGACTTCGATTGTTAGCCTTTTCGTTTCCGGCTGTGATGCAGTCGAAGTCCTCGCGGTATCGTTATTGCTCGGGAAATATCCGTTACCGAGCGTGCCTCTTACCAATTTCTGAACTGTGATTGCTCCCAACCGCGCCTCCGAACTGCCTGACGACCAGCGAATCGTCATCACTGGCGTTGGACTCACTGCGCCGAACGGGAATGACTGGTCGAGTTTTCGCGAGGCACTGCTGGAAAAACGGAGCGGCGTCCAACCCTACGAAATCCGCTACTTTGGCAAGACGCTCGCGGGCATTTGTGACTTCGACACCAACCGATACCAGAAGAAAAAAGAAGTTCGCCGCGGGACACGGGCGGGAAGCGTTGGCGTTTACGCAGCAAACGAAGCCATCCAGCACTCAGGTATCGACTGGGAAAACACCGATCGTTCTCGCGTTGGAATCTACGTCGGAGTTACGGAGCACGGGAACGTCGAAACAGAAAATGAAATTTATGTCATCAAGGGTTTCGATTACGACACCAGCTGTTGGTCTCACCACCACAACCCGCGGACGGTGGCAAACAACCCCGCTGGCGAAATAGCACTCAATATGGGCATCACCGGCCCACACTACACCATCGGGGCGGCTTGTGCGGCAGGCAACGCCGGCATCATTCAAGGCGCGCAAATGTTGCGATTGAATGAATGTGACCTGGCAATCGCCGGGGGCACCAGTGAAAGCATTCATACATTCGGTATTTTCGCAAGCTTCAATAGCCAAAACGCACTCGCCACTCACGCTGTTCCTGCTCACGCATCTCGGCCCTTTGACGTCGATCGCAACGGAATCGTTGTTGCGGAAGGCGGTTGCCTTTATGTTTTGGAACGACTCAGCGACGCAAAAGCCCGCGGTGCTGAAATCCATGGTGAGCTTGTAGGCTACGCGATGAACACTGATGCGACCGACTTTGTCCTTCCCAATCCTGAGCGACAAGCCGAATGCGTTCACATGGCCCTCAAAAAGGCCGGCCTCGAAGCAAATCAAATCGACTTGGTCAGCACACACGCCACAGGCACCAGTAGCGGTGACTTTCAAGAGTGCAAAGCGTTGCGAACCGTGTTTGGGGACTGTACGAATCCGCGGATCAACAATACGAAAAGCTACATCGGCCACGCCATGGGCGCTGCGGGATCGTTAGAATTAGCGGGAAACCTGCTATCCTTCCGCGATGGAGTCGTACACCCCACAATCAACGTCGATCAACTCGATCCTGACTGTGCGATCCCTGGACTGGTTTTAAACGAACCGGAAGAGGGCAAGAAAATTGATTACGTTTTGAACAATTCCTTTGGGATGCTGGGTATTAACTCCGTTGTCATCATCGGACGTGTGTAAACGTAGACAGCATTTT
>NZGD01000140.1 GCA_002690925.1 Rhodopirellula sp. | reverse complement strand
GTAGATAGCTGCCCGATGACCGGTTTCGATCACCAAGCCTACGATGACGTACTTGGACTGGCAAAACTGGGCCTTGAGACTACTGCCATCGTTGCTTTGGGTTACCGCAGTGCCCGTGACCGAACCTCCGGCTTACCGAAAGTACGTTTTGATTACGACGATCTGGTGATCAGCGTGTAAGTGATACCCGGTCGATTTGGTGGTCTGGCTGGTGTTCCTTGTCTATAGGGTATAGGTTCGGAAGAACGGCAACACATTTTCGAGCTTACTGCCGTTCAAGAGGAGCACCAGCTCTATGAAGGTTTTTTCCAACCCGGTTGGTTCCGGAAACCTGTGGTTTGACAATCTCACCACGGCACAGGGCACACCGGTCGCGTACGATCCACAGGCCAGGTCTTTCGTTCCGATGCCGCCCTTTTGCGCGAACCGGGACATCATCGGCTGCAACTGGATTGCGCCTGAACAGGGGGCCTTCTGTCGTTCCTGCGCGATGACTGCTCTGGCGCCCGACCCCAATATTCCTAACGCCATGCCCAATTGGGCCGAGACAGAAGCCTCCAAGCGCTGGGTGCTGGACAACCTCGGCCGTTGGCACTGGTTTCGCCCTGAGGATCCGGGCACGCGCCCGGTTTTCCACATGTTGGCCGAGGGGCTGACCCCGGTTGCCATGGGGCACGCGAACGGCGTGGTAACCATCAGCGTCGCAGAGGCGGATCCCGTGGTTCGTGCCACCCGACGGCAGGCCCTGGACGAACCCTATCGAACCATGGTCGGCCATATGCGCCATGAAATCGCCCACATGCTCTGGTGGCGCCTGAGCTTGCGTGAAGACTTTCTGGATGCGTTCCGGGAGATGTTCGGTGATGAACGCGCCGATTATCCGGCGGCCCTTGAGCATCACTACCATAACGGCCCGCCGCAAGACT
Organism: Rhodopirellula sp.; assembly: GCA_002690925.1. GTDB lineage: Bacteria > Planctomycetota > Planctomycetia > Pirellulales > Pirellulaceae > Rubripirellula. The sequence continues at coordinate 13,397 of NZGD01000140.1, read as the reverse complement.
GGCGACTGTTTTACCTGACCAGCTACGCCTCGGCACACCCGCACGAGGACTGGGCGGAGACTGCGGCACACCTGCTGCACCTGACGGACATCACCGACAGCCTGGTGTCATCCGGTCTGACCTCGCCCGAGGTGCCGAGACAGGGGTGGGATCCCTACTCGGAGCCCGACACGGCCATGCTGATCAATGTTGCTGCGTCACTGGCCATCCGGGTTAACCATGTGAACCGCTCCATGGGGCTGTCTGACCTCTACCCGTTTGTCCTGTCCGAAACGGCGCAGCGCAAGCTTGCGTTCGTGCACGACTGGTTGCGCCGCGGGGCCCAGGGCCTCTAGTCCAGGTGAGTGCCGGTCAATCAGACCGGCGACACGCCAAAGAGCCACTGGTGGGCCCACACCACCATGACCACATACACGGCAAGGCCGCCAACGATCGCAATGACATCATTGGCTTTGGTCGCTGGCAACGTTGTGATGGCGCGCTGTGTTCTGCGCTTCATGGAGATCCGGTCGGCTACCGCCCAGGCAAGGAAGGAGCCGAACAGCAGAAGGTCGTGGAGCATCCCGTTCGCCAGAAGGTGAGCCAGAGCCCAGAGTTTGACGGCAATGAGCATGGGGTGCTTCAGTTTTGCCTTGATCTTACCCGGGAGGTAGGTGGCGAACAGTAGCGGGAATACAGGCACCAGAAGCAGGAATGCCACATGCTTGAGCCAGGCGGGCGGCATGTAGATCAGGGTCGGATCCATCCGGGCGGCGCCGTAACCCCAAACGATCAGAACCAGACCGACGAGGGACACCACGGAATACAGTCCTTTGAAGGCTCCCTCGCCCATGGACGCGTTCAGTCGGTTGCGTAGGGGCTCGTTTATGATTGAAAGCGAATGCACGCCCAGAAACAGAATGAGACCAACGATCAGTGTGGTCATTTGCAAAACTCCTTTTGGCTTGAGCGACAGGGTTGTCTGATTGGCAGGGCGCTTTTCTTGGAAAGCCCATTTGTGTGAAATCCAGATAAGTATAGGAAACCGGGACAGCAGATGCCTGAGCGTTTATGATCGGCGATCTGATTCACCGGATTGAAAAGGCGCCCATGAAGTTTCCCAAGGTCACTGTTGTACTGGTATCTGCCGCCCTGCTGTTTGTTCTATGGGACCAGACCCGTGAACAGCCCGACCCAATTGATGTAAACCGCCTGACCAATCTCCGGGCCAATCCCGTTGAACTCAGTGCCGCAGTCGACTGGATTTTCACCCAGATTCCGGACTTCTGTTCCGACGCCGCGGGCGAAGGCAGTGGCACGAAGGTTCACGCTGATTGCGTCGAAAAAGCCGAGGCAAGAACCTCTACTTGCCGTCGGATGCTTTACGATCGATTCCCGAGTGTTGTTGCTTCAGAGGCGACTTTCCGGGATGTTTCGCTCACGGCGATGGCGTGCCTTGTGCCCCGGTCGGGACTGGTGAATTAGTCCGTGCAGTGGGATCGATAGCCTGAAGGGCTGACTCCGAACCTGGACTTGAACGCCCGGCTGAACTGACTGGAATCATTGAATCCGCATGAGAGCGCAATGGCGGTGATTTTGTCTCGGCTGTTCCGAAGCTGGTCGCGAGCCAGGATCAAGCGTTGTTCCTGGACATATTGATAAGGCGCGCAACCGAACGTAGCCCTGAAAAGCCGGGCAAAATGATAGGGGCTCAGGTTGACCCAACTGGCCATGTCGGCAAGCGTTAATGACTGATCCAGATGAGCGTGGATGCGTTCCTGCAGCATTCTGCGGTACCGAAATGACAACTGCCCCGTGACTTCCGGCAGTGTCTGTCGGACGCCGGAATGGCGACTGACAACCTGGAGAAGGAGCCATTGTGCGAGGTGGTCCATGGCCATGGTCTGGCCGGGAGCCTGCCAGTCGCTGAGTGACAGTAGCTTGCCGGCCTGGGCGAGAACCGGATCCTCGGCGTGGTACAGCTCGGAAAGCTGACGCTTGTCCGGATCGGCATCCCAGGTCTGTTCGGCGCATCGGGCGACGTCCAGATCATTGAAATAGAGATGAAAAAATTCGAACTGTCCGCTGATTTGCCAACTTGAGCGGCTGCCTGCCGGGAACAGGCAGACGGCGCCCGGAAAGCCCTGGCTTACAACCTTTCCGTTCAATACCCTTCGGGCCTGCTCGCCCTTGTCTATGTAGATGCTCAAAGCATGGTGTCTGGGCCGCTCGTAACGCACCTCGCCCTGACGATTCTGCCATTGCGCCAGAGCCCGCCCCTGATCCAGTTCAAGCATTCGCTGCGGAGCGACGCCAGCCGTTCTCAGGGTATCGACAATGTCGCGATTGGCCGGCTGCAATTGCTTTGGGCATTCGGGCATGGGTTCAGAATCAGTCTGCATAGGGAGCCTCCGCAAGAATCATCCATGGTTCAGCAGGATCTGACAAGTTTTGGTGTGGCTTGTGCCCTATGCTCGTGCCTGCTCAACGATTGTTCCCGATAGCAACAGGAATCAACGCCATGCCCATCTCTGTTCACTATGGTTTGACGGTACTGATCTGGGGGCTCACCTGGACAGCGATTCGTTTGCAGGTTGAAGCGGCGCCGGTCGATCTATCCGTTTTCTACCGATTCGTCATGGCCTCCGCCGTCGCATTGCTGGTGGTAACTCTGGTGCGCAGGCTGGAAAAACTGACCCTCAAACAGCACGGCTGGCTGGTGCTGCAGGGGGCAACCCTGTACAGCATCAACTTCCTGCTGATTTATCGTGCGGCTGAATCCATGACAAGCGGTTTGCTGGCGGTGGTGTTTTCTTTGGCCGCTCTGTTTAACGCGCTGAATGGCTGGCTCTGGTTGCGCCTGAGACCGACTGCCCGGCTCTATCCGGCAATTTCTCTGGGTATCACGGGCGTGGCCCTTCTGTTCTGGCATGATCTGCAGCTTGGCAATGCCACGGCGACCAGCATTCTGTTCGCAATTGCCGGAACCTTCTGGTTTTCCATGGGTAACCTGGTCAGCATCAAGGTGCGGATGTCAAAGGTGCCGCTCTTCCTGGCAAACGCGTGGGCTATGGTTTACGGCGCGGTGATTCTTGGCATCTGGTGCCTGATTCAGGGTGTGGAATGGGTGGTCCCCACTGCGGCGACATTCTGGGGGGCAACCGTCTTCCTGGCGGTGCCCGGCTCCATCATTGCCTTTTATTGCTACATCACCGTTATCCAGACTCTCGGGGCCGACAAGGCTGGCTACGCCACCGTGCTCTTCCCGGTGGTCGCCCTGAGCGTGTCGACCTGGCTCGAGGGTTTTGAATGGACAGCAACCGCGGTGCTGGGCGCATCCCTGGCCCTGCTGGGAAATTATGTTTTGTTTCGATCGGCCAAAGCATAACGCTGGTGTAGCTCGCGCACTGCGTCTGCCAGTGCGGGGAAGGGGCCCTCGGTGGGAACGCCCGGAACCACCTGGTTGATTGGTAGGGTTGCAACGGGCGGTGGCGCCACGTGCAGTTCGTCCAGCCAGGTTGAAAGCTGCTCTGACGAGCTTGCGTAGACGATGCGGCCGAGCCCCACCCAACCATGGGCAGCCGCACACATCGGGCAGTGTTCGCCAGAGGTATAGACCGTTGAAGCTGCTCGCTCGTCCGGGGTCATGTTGGCAGCCGCCCAACGGGCTATCTCGAACTCCGGGTGGCGGGTCTCATCACCGCCAGCGGTTTCGTTGTGTCCTTCGTACCTGACGGCACCGGTCTCATCCACCAGCACAGAGCCAAACGGCGGGTTCCCGCTATCAACGGCCATTGAAGCCAGTTCCACGCAGCGGGCAAGGTGTTTCATTTCAGTTTCGTAGATCACAATTCCTCCTTCACTGACCTCGGGCGTCCAGGTAATGCATCCAGAGCATACGAGCCGCTACCGCGCGCCACGGCCCCCATTGTTCGGCAAAGGCCAACTGCTCATTCTTTGTCGGTCGGGCATCGAGCTTTCTGATGTCCTGTATTGCGGATGCCAGTGCCAGATCGCCCTGGGGCCAGACGTCCGGCCTGCCCAAGGCCATCATGTAATAGATGTCGACGGTCCAGGGCCCCAAACCGGGTATATCCAAAAGGTGGCTTCGGCCCTCGGCATCGTCAAGTGTTGCGAGGCGGGAGAGGTCCAGCTCACCACTCGCTATCCGATTGGCCAGCTCAACACAATACCGGGATTTCTGCCGTGTGAGCCCGACATTCCTGAGCCCGGACTCGCCGGCGCGCCTCACAGAATCAGGCGTTACCATTTCAAGGTGGGACTCTAGCCGCTGGAACATGGTGGCGGCGGCTTTGATCGAGACCTGTTGTTCAAGAATGATGTGGACCAACGATGCAAACCCGGGTTCGCGAATCCAGGTTGGCGGGTATCCAAGTCGGGCTCGCACCTCGTAAAGGTCGGGATCTCTCTCAGCCAGGACGTCAACGCCCATCCGCAAGGTTTCGTCAGTGATCGTCTTTTGTTGCATAACCCCCTTTTGCCTAATGGCGAGCCGATTCCCGGTCTCCGTTCAGAATCTGCTGTTGCACATAGGAGCGAGCTTGCTCCGGCGGTAGAGACTCCATTGCAAAGGTCAGCGCCGACCAGACCAGAGCCATCATGACAGTCTGGAGTGAAACGCTGCCATCCGCGGGCAGTATCTGGTCGTCTGCCAATAAGGCGTTGATGGCCTGCAGGAGCTCGGGCGAAGAGCGGCAATCCTCAACAGTTGCAGCAATTGATGGTGCATCCGAAGAGACGTGTTCAAAGAAAAACGTTTGGGCCGCTCGGGCGTACCCGTCACGAAAAGACTCCTGGTTCGAGCGTTCTATGATGTTTCCCATCGCACTGCAGATGGAAGCCGCAATCACGATGCCCGAGTAGCCTCCGGGTGCGTCGTGGCGAAGCTGGCGTTTCGATCGGAATTGTTCGAGCCGTTTCGAGATGGCCGTACCGTACTGGGCGATCTCGTCCACCATTTCAACGCCGCTGTCATCAAAGGGTTTGGATATCAGGCTCATGGAATGACTCTCAAATCAGTCGGGCAAACTGGACAGCCGCTTTGGAACCGGCCCCCACGAGCCCTGTCCATAGCCTCAGAACAAGACTCGCCTCAGCGGATCGATATTGCCCGGCTTCGTCACGATGGTGGACTTCGTCGAGCCGGCATGTCTCGAATCCTGCAAGTATAGCCCGCTCCGACTCGCGCCATGCATGCGGAGAAAGCGTTTTGATCTGCTCCTGGTAGTGCAGGTCAACAAAGGTTTCCACGGCTTCGATCGTGGCGAAAACCGCCTGTTTTCCCATCAATGCCGGGATAAGCCCCGTCAAAAAGCCGGCCAGGCGCCACAGTGGCAGCAGCACGCTCGGGCGATAGCAGCACTGAAGCTGGTTAAAGAAGCGCAGATGCTCGCTCTCCGAGGCCAGGTGCTCCGCCGCGAAATCCAGCAGCTCTTTTTGGGGTCGCGTCGCCAGAATTCCCCGGTAAATCCACACGGCACCGGTTTCTCCCGCATGACTGCAGCGCAGCTCCTGCTCGAACTGCCGGCTTACTCCAACCTGGGAGAGCTGCTGGTGGTGTATGCCGTCGATCTGTAGTTCCGCCATCATTCAATATCCGCAGACACGATCGCAGTTTGTACGAAACAGACCCTCATTGGTTCTCAGGACCGATCCTTGGCGAACGAGTGGTGTCATTCCCATAAGGATATGCCCTTAGAGTCGAAAGGGATCCTGATGTGGGTAGGATGCGTAGTGCTTAGTGCTTTCGATGACCAACCAATGAGGTGAAGTCACTATGAAATTAACGCTTAAACACACCGTTGCTGCAGTCGCGCTCGCTCTGATTTCCGGCGTTGCGATGGCGGCGGAACACGTCGTTGAAATGAAGAATTCCGGCGCTGACGGCGCCATGGTTTTTGAACCGGGATTTGTGAAGGCCGAGCCTGGCGATACCGTCAAATTTGTTCTTGTCGATCCAGCACATAACTCCGTGTCCGTAGAGGTGCCTGAGGGTGCTGAAGGCTGGCAGAGTGCTATCAACGAAGGCATTACGGTAACGCTCAACGAAGAAGGGGTATATGTGTACAAATGCACTCCCCACGCCGCGCTGAACATGGCCGGTGTCATTCAGGTAGGCGAAGCGGTCAATTACGACTCTGCGAAAGCCGCCGTGGATAAGCTCACTGCAGCCGCTGCAACGAACAAGGACCGTCTGACCGGTTACTTTGAGCAAGTCCAGAAGTAAGTTAATCGGGCTAAAGGCCGCTCAGATTACTGCGCGGCCTTTTCTCTTTTAATCGAAGACAATGCGATTACGGCCGTCCCGCTTCGCTTTGTAGAGTCGCTGGTCGACCAGATCCAGAAAATCGGCGATACAGTCGTCGAGTGAGGGAACGACAGTGCCTATTCCCATGCTCATCGTAACCTTTTTACTGTTCGGGCTGTCCCCTTGGGGAATCTGTTCCTCAAGGAGTAACTGACGGCAACGTTCAGCCACACTGATGGCAGCTGACGCGTCCGTTTCGGGCAAGACGATTACGAATTCCTCACCACCGAACCTTGCCACGAAGTCGCGGGGACGTTGGGCCGCCTTCTCCAGTAGCGTAGCGATTCGTTTGAGACACTCATCGCCCTGCAAATGGCCGTTCAGATCGTTGTACGCTTTGAAATTGTCGATATCGAGCAGTATGACTGACAGAGAGGACTGGTGTCGGATGGCGTGGTTCCAGTTCTCGTTCATGACGGTATCAAACATTCGGCGGTTTGCGACGCCGGTAAGTCCATCCTTGTAAGAGTACTCTTCCAGTTTCTTCTGCAGTGCGACCAATTCGTCCTCGGTTTTCTTGCGCTCGCTGATGTCGAACATAAAGCCGATAAGAGCCTCGACATCGCCGTTATCGTCACGCAGTACATGCACTACATCCCGCAACCAGACGTATTCTCCTCCCTCCGTCAGGGCCCGATAGTCCGCCTCATGATCGACTCCGGCCTCGGATTGCGATACGCAGAAATTGACAACCCGCTCCCGATCCTCGGGGTGCATGCGGGTGGCCCAATCGTCTACGGTTAGCCAGCTGTCCTGGGACCAGCCGAGCAAGGCTTCAATCTGGGGCCCTATGTACTCGAATCGCATGGTTCGCCAGTTGATTTTCCAGGGAATCGCTCTGGTTGATTCCAATAAGGTTCTGTAAACAGAGCTATCTTCAACCAGTCCAGCGGGGTTGTCACTCAATGCATTTTTCTCCGATTACCGAGCCAGAGCAGCTCTGTTTCTGGGTGATGAACGTAAAAGGAACGTGGTTTCCTATGGTTAAGATAAACCAGTCCCCGCATCAAAAATACCGCTTTTGGTGCTTGCCAGTCTTCGGGATGATCCCGTTGTTCCAGGAGGTGTGATTGTGAGCATTGATCCGGTGCGTAATTCTCGAGTCACGAACGCACTGAAAACACAGTTCGTTGCTGATGCCCTCGCCATGCCCGTCCACTGGTATTACAACCCCATGGACATTGAAAAGGCTTTTCCCGGCGGAGTCCAGAAATTCGAGGCCGCACCGGAGTTCCATCCTTCGTCGATCATGTCTTTGCACTCCACCCGCCGTGGTGGTCGCCGTTATGGTCATAATGCTGAGGCGGAGCCGCAAATTGTGGGCGAGGTTATCCTCAAGGGCCGCGACCAGTTCTGGAATGTGCCGAACGTGCATTATCACCATGGCATGGGGGCGGGAGAGAACACCCTGAATGCCCATTGCAGCCGCGTGCTCATGCGTTGCCTGGCGGACGGGAACGGTGAATACAGTTCTCAGGCGTTTCTTTCGGCGTACATCGGCTTTATGACCGCCGATCCACCGGCGCATCCGGATACTTATGCTGAATCCTACCACCGAGGGTTTTTCGCCAATTATGCGAAGGGTTTACCGGCGCAGCAGTGTGCCATGGTTACCCACGATACGCCGTCCATCGGTGGCCTGGTGACGATTGCCGCACTGGTGTTTGCGGAGCGACTCCGTGGCAGGGACGTAACCGATATTCAGGCCCATTGTCGGGACCATCTTGCGCTGACCCATCCGGATGAGAGCTTGATGAGGGTATGCGACCGCTACGTGAAACTGCTCTGTGGCCTGCTCGAAGGTCCCGATGACGAGGGTGTCAAGGCGCTGCTTTCAGAGGCTGGCAAGGGTGCTGGCGGGCTGGATGTCGTCGGATTGGTCAAGCGGAACCTGCCCGACAACCAGGTTGTGGGCCGGATGTATTCGCCAGCGTGTTATATCTCCGACTCCTGGCCGGTCGTTCTTTACCTGGCCTACAAGTACCGGAACGATCCGTGGCTGGCGCTTCGCATGAACACCAACCTCGGTGGCGATAACGTTCACAGAGGCATCGTGCTGGGGACGCTGTTGGGGCTGACGACCGGTCAAGTGGCCACCAACTGGTTCGATCAGTTGGTGGACCACGAGGCGATCAGTGAGGAGATCACCGCGCTGATCAGCGCGGCAAGCGCTCCCAGATAGTCACTTCAGACAGGGTATGCTGGAACTTGTGTTGGGTTTCGCGGATAACGAAAGGCACCTTTTTCGGCTCACTGACTAACCGGAAATGCTGTGAGAGGTGTTCTTTCAGGCCATCCAGCGTGGTGTGATTCTCACCATCCTTCTTGAAACCGCCAATCCACTCTTCTTTGGGCGTATGTTCTTCCAGCCAGGTGTAGGGAGAGGCAATAACCAACAGGCCACCGTCGTTAATGCGCTCGTGAATGCTGTCCAGGAAGCGCCTTGGGCGGTAAAGGCGATCAATGAGGTTGGCCGCCAGAACAAGGTCGTAGCCCGAGTACTGCGGTTTCAGGTTACAGGCATCGCCCTGGTAGAAGCTTACCCGATCTGAGCATTCCTCAAGACCCAGCTCTTTGAGTGTCCGGGTGTGATAGCTGACCAGTTCACCTTCCTCTGCCAGCGCATAGCGAATGGAGCCCTGCTCGGCCATCTCCACGCCCAGCCTGATAAAGTTGGCCGAGAAATCGACGCCTTCCACCTCGTCAAAGCGCCTTGCCAATTCAAAGCTGGACCGGCCGCAGGCACAGCCCAGATCCAGGGCTTTTCCGGTTGGCTTGCCCGTCATCGCATCCAGGGCAAGATCCGCCAGGGCTTTCGGGAAGTTCTCGACACCAAACCAGGTGTCACCGAAGTGGAATTCCGCGTATTCAGTCAGCAACCGGTCGCTTTCATAGTAGGCGCTGGGTTGCACGGCCTCGTTTTCGGAGGCGATGTAGCGGAAGCCGGCATGCTGGAAGAAGTGCCTGCGGAACGCATAACGAGCCGACAATCGGGCTTCGTTGCCGCAGGAAATCCAGGATCCGCCCTTGATCAGGTTGTGTTGCCCGTCGAACGTCGGCGTTGTGAAATCGTCGTACAGCGGATGAACCTTGAAATTATCGAACGGATAGGTCGGTGTTTCCGTCCATTGCCAGATGTTGCCAACAACGTCGAACCACTGACCGTGCCGGAACCGGGTAACCGGGCAAGAAGATGCTCCATGGTCGAGATGCAGGTTGGCATTTGCGGGATCATGGCCCACTTCTTCGATGCCGGCCTCGGCGCACAGGCGGTACCACTCGTCCTCGGTTGGCAGGCGGATTGGCTGGCCGGTTTGCTCCCGTTTCCACTCACAAAAGGCTTTGGCCTCGTGGTAGTTCACCTCGACGGGCCAGTCCCAGGGCATCTCGACCTCTTCAGTCATAAGGCGCAGATGCCAACCGTTCTGCCAGCGCCAGAAAGTCGGATGCTTCGCCCTGGCAAATTGCCGCCAGGCACAACCCTCCTCACTCCAGAATCGATCCTCCTGGTAACCACCGGCTTCAACAAACTCCAGGAATTCCTGGTTGCTGACGAGATACTGACTGGCCCTGAATTCATCAACCTGGGCCTCGTGTTCGCCGTACTCATTGTCCCAGCCGTAGAAGGCGTCGTCGTAGGATTTGCCGATGGAAACTGTGCCAGCCGGTACGGTGAACAGTTCGTTTTCCGGTGCTTCGCCGGTCTCGCGAATCGGTGCCCATTCTGGCTGCGGCTGTACCTTCGAGAGGTCGTGCTGGCGGATCAGCACGGACGAGGTCTCAAGGTGGATGCGTTCGTGCTCAACACCCATAACGATCGGCCACCAGGGATTCTCCCAGTTGATCGGCAGGCTGAGCGGGAGTGTTTCAATCAGGTCCAGAACGGTTGCGCGAACTTTAGCGCGGTAATCCAGCACCTCGGCAACGGTGGGCCAGTCGTAATGATCTTCGTCCAGATCGTCCCAGCTCATTTCATCAACGCCCACCGCGAAAATCGACTCCATGTGAGGGTCGATGCGCTCTGGAAGGAGTTTGGCCAGCACCAGTTTATTGACGAAAAAAGTTGCGGTGTGGCCGAGGTAAAAAATGAGAGGGTGTCTCAGGGGAATCGATTTCTGGAAATAGCCCGAATCACCGGCGAGGCAGTCGAAGAGGCGCGTGTAGGTATCAAAGGTGTTGGTGAAGTAGGAAGCAATTTCGGCGCGTTTGTCCTCCACAGACCCAACACTCAGATCCGGCGTTCTAAGCAGGCCGACTCCGGGTTTGAGGGCTCGGCTGGGGGACTGCACTTCCGGTATTGGCATTGTCATTTCTGGACACGTCCTTTGTTGTGTTTGCTAACAGCAATACGTCTTGTGGGTGGGGGATGGTTCAATTTCCCCCTAAAACTGTTCAGACGATTCCTTTGCCGAAATTGTTACAAGCCGGATTCTTTGGCCAAAGCTACCGCTCGGGGCGCGCCCAGTGCAAGAAGAACGGCACCCGATGAACAGGCAAGCATTGAAACTGCGATGCTCAGGAGTGTCTGGTCTCCAGAGACAGAGGATAGGGTGCTGACTGCCCCGGCAATGGTGAACTGCGATGCGCCCAGAAGAGCCGCCGCAGTGCCGCTGAGATTCGGAAAGAACTCCATGGCGTTGGCCATGTTATTGGGCACGATGCCGCCCTGGCAGCCGATGGCAACGATGATGCATCCTGCCACCAGCCAGAGGGGCCCCTGGAACTGCACGCTGGCAACCAGAGCGACAAGAGCCAGGCATTGTGCAATAACCTGGGCACGCACCAACTGCACCGAGGAAAATCGCCTCAGCAGCGGACGATTGGTCAGATTCAGGGCAGCCATGAACGCAATGTTGGCGGCGAACAGAAGGGCGAAGGTGCTGTTGGAGAGCCCGTACCATTCCTGATAGATAAATGAGGAGTGGGTGATGAACAGGAGCATAGTGCTGAAACACAGAACCTGAATGCCGATAAAACGCATGGTGGTTTTGTGTTTGAGGACCAGCAGGTAATTGGTCACCAGGGAGCGAATGGGCGTGGTTGTCGGTGTGCGCGGTTGAAGCCTTGGGAAAAGCGCCAGTTGGAGAGTCAGCACAAGAAACGCGGCATAGCCGGCCAGCATCAGGAATATCCAGTGCCACTCACCCAGTGCAAGCATCAGTGAACCCAGCGACGGCGCCGCAGCGGGCGCTATAAACATGATCAGGCCAATGAGCCCGAACAGCCGGGCAGCGTCCTGTCCACTGACTTCGTCGCGAACAATCGCAGGAACCGACACCGCACAGAAAGCGCCACCAATGCCCTGCGCTATCCGCCAGAACACCATGTCGGACAGGGTGTCAGCCAGCGATACCATGACTGCACCTGCCATAAAAATCAGCAATCCACCGAAAAGCACCGGTTTGCGACCGTATCGGTCAGACAGGGGGCCGCCCACCAGCTGGGCAAGCCCCAAGGTGGTGACATAGGCGCTGAGCGTGAGCCCCACGTGCCCGTGATCAACGCCCAAACCGTCGGCAATGTCCGGGAAAGCGGGCAGGTAGGCATCAAGTGCCAATGGCCCGAGCGCCACGGTCATGCCCAGCAGTATGGCCAGGTGCAGATGCGACAAGAGTGATCTCCTTGAAAGGTAGAATCCTAACAATACGGTGGCATATTTCATCAGACCATGCGTATTTTCAGAAATCCCCCGTGCATGATCCATTCACTTCCTGTAGCCTGCGCGGCTTTTTCTTCCGGAGGCAGACCTTATGACCGCTCAATCCCAATCTCTCCCGCGAGCCCGAAGCGGGCCGCTTGCAGACAGTGATCCCGTTGTTCTCGTGCTCACGATCGGCTTCATACTTCTGTTCGTGGGTGCCTCGATCGTCGACAGCGGATACGTGGCTGACCTGATCGGAGCCGGGTTTGCGTGGACTGCAACCTATCTGGGCTCTTTTTTCCAGGTGCTGCTGCTACTCACGTTTTTCATCGCTATGGGAACAGCCCTGAGCCGGGCCGGCGCTGCCCGAATCGGCGGACTGGATCGGCCGGAGATTGGTCGGTTTCGCTGGTTGTCGATGATCATGTGCACCCTGCTGGCCGGGGGCGGAGTGTTTTTTGCTGCCGGGGAACCGGTTTACCACTTCGTTGTCACACCGCCGGCCTTTGATACCGAAGCTGGCTCGGCCGCAGCGGTCGCGCCCGCCATGGCCCAGTCGTTCACGCACTGGGGTTTCCTGGCCTGGGCCGTGTTGGGCTCCCTTACAGCTTTGGTGCTGACCCGGGCCCACTACGGTCAGGGCAAACCCCTGCAGCCAAGAACCCTGCTATACCCGGTGTTTGGTGAGAAGGTCATTCAGGGGCGCCTTGGCGGTGTTATCGATGCCTTCTGTGTGATTGCCGTGGTAGCGGGGACGGTTGGCCCCATCGGTTTTCTGGCCACTCAGATGAGTTTTGGGTTGCATGAGCTGTTTGGCGTATCGGATGGATATGGCACTCAGTTGACGGTATTAGTGGTGCTGGCCGGCGTCTACATGACCTCTGCCATGACCGGACTGCACAAGGGCATTCAGTTGCTGAGCCGTTTCAACGTGATTCTGGCGCTCGTCATTGCCGGGGTCATCTTTGTCTTCGGGCCAACGCTCTTCCTGGCCAATACCTACACCCAGTCGATGGGCGAATACGTCACCTCGTTCTTTGCCATGGCAACCATGACCGCTGAAACCGCCCCGGCCTGGTGGATGAAATGGTGGACGGTGTTCTTCTTTGCCTGGTTCATTGGCTACACGCCGTTAATGGCGGTCTTCGTCGCCAGAATTTCCCGGGGCCGGACGGTTCGGGAAATGGTTCTGGCGGTTGCCGTTCTGGCGCCCATCGCGACCACCATCTGGTTCACACTGCTCGGTGGTTCCGGCATTTATCACCAGCTTGCCGGTACCTTCGACCTGACCGAAGCACTGAACAACTTCCGCTTTGATGTGGCCACACTGACCGTGGCGCAGGCCCTGCCCGGCGGCACCTGGATGGCGGCTGCGATTCTTTTGCTGACAACCATTTTCGTGGCCACCACCGGCGACTCCATGAGCTATTCCATTGCCATGGTCGGGGC
>NZGD01000139.1 GCA_002690925.1 Rhodopirellula sp. | reverse complement strand
TGACCCCTATGGAATGATCTCGCTGAGCAAGAGCAAAGCCGAAAAGATCATCGAGTGGGAAAAGATCATCGGAGAGATCAGCGAGGGCCAAGTGGTCACCGGTACGGTCATCCGAAAGATCAAAGGTGGTTTGCTGGTCGACATTGGTGTCAACGTATTCTTACCCGGCAGCCAGGTTGACATTCGTCGCCCGGGCGACATCGGCGATTTCATTGGCCGCGTCATCCAAGCCGAAGTCCTGAAGATCGACGATACTCGTCGAAATATCGTCATCAGCCGTCGTTCACTCATCGAACGCCAGCGCGAAGAAGATCGTGCTTACCTGATGAAAGAACTGGAAGTCGGGCAAATCCGCAAAGGTATCGTCAAGAATATCGCCGACTTCGGTGCGTTCGTCGACCTTGGCGGCATCGATGGCTTGCTGCATATCACAGACATGGCTTGGGAGCGAATTGGGCACCCAACCGAAATGGTCTCCATCGACCAGGAAATCGAAGTCAAAGTGCTTCATATCGACCGGGAAAAGCAGAAGATCGCTCTCGGCTTGAAGCAGAAAGACCGCAACCCGTGGGAAAACATCGAGTCCAAGTACCCAGTCAGCTCCGATCACAAAGGCGAAGTTGTCAATGTGATGAGCTACGGTGCCTTCGTCAAACTCGAGCCTGGCATCGAGGGTCTGGTACACATCAGTGAGATGAGCTGGACCAAACGCGTCAATCACCCAAGCGAATTGGTCAACATCGGCGACGAAATCGATGTCAAGATCTTGGGTGTTGACCCAGAAGGTCAGCAACTGTCTTTGGGTATGAAACAGACCCAAAAGAACCCATGGGACGAGGTGATCGATCGCTACCCAGAGGGGCAAGACGTCACCGGCAAAGTGCGAAACCTTACCAATTACGGTGCTTTCATCGAACTGGAAGAGGGCATCGACGGCTTGCTGCACGTCAGCGACATGTCTTGGACACGAAAGATTGGTCACCCCAGCGAATTGCTGGAAAAAGGCCAGGAAATCAAGTGTCGCGTGCTCAGCGTCGACGAATCTCGACGTCGTATTGCACTGGGCCTCAAGCAACTCGATAACGACCCATGGGATGGCGATATTCCTGATAAGTATCAGCCCGGACAACTCGTCAAAGGCTCCGTCACGAAGATCACCAACTTTGGTGTCTTCATCGGACTGGAAGACGGCCTGGAAGGCTTGTTGCACATCAGTGAATTGGCCGAACACAAAGTCGAAGACCCCGAAGAAGTCGTCAAAGTTGGCCAAGAGCTGGAAGTCAAAGTACTTCGCGTGGACACAGACGAGCGGAAAATCGGACTGTCACTCAAACGAGTGGATTGGGGTGAGGAACAGGAACGTGCTGCCGCTGAGGCTGAAGCCGCAGAAGCGGGTGGTAGCACGCCAAGCGTGGACGGCGACCTCAAAGGTGGCCTCGGCTCTGGCGAAGGACCTCTGATCCCAACCAGCGAATGAGATAACTCATTCGAATTACGTTGAAACCAACGAGCCAGTCCCACATTCGCGGGGCTGGCTTTTTTCGTGGCCACCTAACCACAGTAATAGCCGCGAACAACGTCTCTGCGAACAACATCTCCGCGACCTCTTTAGAAGGGATAGCCTGAACCTACCAACAATCAAGAAACTCGCCCGTTTTCAAATCTGGTGGCCCCCCTCCTAATGCGAACCAAACAAAATAGTAGCTGAATGCTTAAGGCTGTAACAACTTGGCAAAAAAAATCCGCCACGTGTAAGCACGCGGCGGATTGAATTGATCGAGATGGTCTATTCGCCTGGTTCAAACCAGATTCTTTCGTACCGCCCAAACGGCCGCCTGTGTTCGATCGCTTACACCAATTTTTCGGAGAATATGCTGGACGTGCTCCTTGACTGTCTCGTAACTAATCCCGAGCATTTTGGCAATCTCCTTGTTGGTTAATCCAAGAGCCATCTGCCTGAGCACTTCACTTTCGCGTTGCGTTAACGGGACCTCAATATCTTGGCTAAGCCGTGGTGTCGCCAACGCCCCTGTCACACGACGCAGCTCTTCCCTGGTCCATGCAGACTCACCAGCAACAGCGGTCTGGAGAGCTTCGACTAATCTCTCGCGTGAGGCTGACTTCAACACGTAACCTGATGCCCCCAAAGCGACAGCCCGAGCGATATAGGTTGGATTGTCATACGCAGAGAACAGCACGATCGGCAAATCCGGGTGATCCAGCTTCATTCGCCCTAGGGCATTCAAGCCATCACCACCCTCCATACGAATGTCCATCAAAACAACATCGGGAGTCGCAGTCGCAATCTCAGCGAGTGCTTCGGCTGCTGACGCCGCTTGACCGACGATCTCGAGATCTGTCATCTCCAGCATTGAGTGCAGTCCGAGCCGGATAATTTCGTGATCATCGACAATCAGTAATTTCTTGCTCATCGTAATTCCAAAATTCGAACGTGGTTCGTAGTCATCAGCCGAATCTCGTGCTGAAGAAAAGAAGCACACGATTCGGAATACTTTGCTACCGAGCCAAGATCGCAAGATAAGGGTCGAGGGCAGGCTGAACCCCGCACATTGAGCAGGTCGCGTATCCCCAGCTGACGATCATGTTAACGTAAAACGTGCAGAAACACCCGACTAAACATTGCTTTCGTTACAAACACTTACAATCACGAAACACAATGAGACGACAGGCACCAACAAGTAGCCAAAAACGACCGCCAAACAGAACCACCTGCCGTTAGCAAGCCTATTAGTTGGACGGTGTGTTAGAACTTGCCATCCGCTTTGCAGTCACCATCTCGTGGTATTGCAACCGAAGATTCTTGAGCCAGAAAATCAGATAAACATTCGCCACAATGGAAATTAGCAACAATCCGTTGAACAGCGGCTGTGTGGTGACTGATTCTGTTTCGATCACTTGAGTTTCGGAGATGATTGGTGCGCCGTTGGTGCTTGGTGCTAGCGAAGCTGTATCGAACTGATTTGATTTGCCGTTGCCGGTGGGACGATTGAACTTCGACTCTGCCTCGTTTTGCACGGCCATGCTTCCTCGTGCGACAACATTCCCACCCACAGCATCCGAGCGAACATTGGTCATGTCAGTCGCTGTTTGGTTCGCGAACGGATGACTGAAGCCAGCTGATCCAGTCGCATGCGTCGGCTCGTTACGTCGTTGCCCATGGTTGATTGCAGGTGCAGAAGCAATGAGTTGCCCCGTGCGATCAACGGGCTGTCCAAAAGCATCCACCGACCAAGCACCAGCCGCCAACTGTGCCGCCGAGAGTCGAGCGTCAGGTCGAGCAGCGGAGAAACCGGTGCTGGTCGCCGGATAAGCAACTGGGGCCGTTTGGCTGAAAGACGCCGATGGATTCACACCGAAACGACCAACTGGTGGTCGCCCAACGGGCAGACCTGTCACAGCCTGCCCTGATGACGTTGGCCGGCCTGAACTCAAATTCTTGGCAGGCTTTGTTTCACGAGCAGGATTCAACGTAGCGGAACCAGCCCCAAAGCTAGTTGTAACGTTGGTATTCCCAGTTTGGTTTCGACCCAAAGTACTAGCCGTTGTGGGCACATGCACAAATCCCGATGTCACGGGGCTCGTTGTTGACCGCTGCAAGTTGGAGTAGGCGGGCTGAGTTGGGCGACCGGCGGTGGCTGCTGTTAATCCGTTGGGCGTACGCCCAAATGTATCGGTTGGCAATAAAGGACTCGCCCCCGGACTACCGATTTCTGAGCTAGGTATTCCTGCCTCGGCGACGTTCGCCGCCGATGCAGCTGTAGCACCAAAAGCTGAAGGAGTTGAAACAGACGCTGCCGGAGCCGTTGTGGGCAGGGGAAACTGCCCCCAGTTGGTAGTTCGAGTCGCGGCAGAACGCGTAGAAACTGGCGGATCTACTTGTGTCGCAGTCGGCGCGATAATGGCAGCAGCGGAACCAGTAGGTGCCACTCCGGCAGAACTCGTAAATGGCGGAACCGGAAATGAGGGTGCGTCTGCTACCGTGGTTGACGGCAATGTCGTTCCATTCGTCGCGCCCAGCGCAGAAGCCGCAGGGTCGATGGGACGACCAGCACGATCCACGTTCTGCGTGAACGTCTGTCCTGCTTCAGCTAGTGAAGGTGGAACCGATGGAAAGCTGAATCCTGAGCCTGCCACGCCAGAATTATCTGGCTTCCACACTGCGATCACCCGAGAATTGCGAGCCGCATTTAAATTGCAGCCTGCCGAATCACTGACAAGCTCGGGGATGGCGACAGGGGATGAGTCGTCTGTCTGCTGCAACTGACTAGCATTCGCGTTGGCTGCTCTTGCCGTTTCGCGAACCGTGGTATCACCGATAACAGTGGCATCCGAAACAGGATGGTAGACTGCAACTTCATGCCCAAACGCCTGGACCAACAGAACTTCTCTTTCCTGCAGCCTGTCACCTAAATATTTGGGAGCCGGCAAACGGGCATCAGAGAGACGCGGAACATTAACGGTCTGAAAACCACAAACTTCGTGGTAAGGCTGGGCACTCAACGTGCCGAACAACGTCACCATCAGTAGCACTGGGACTGCGCCCATCGTTCAATCCTTTAATGATACGGGCAATTCTGGAATCAATCGTCAGTGACGAAAAACCCCGTAAATCACTGTTCCAAACGCTCCAACAATTTGAATCAGCAGCAACTTCAAAATAGCTGCGGACCAATTCGCGGACCAATTTAGAAGTAAAGCTTTCAGAAGCTACCAAAATCCCTCCAAATTTCAGATACCAATCCCCACCTCAAGTCTTGCTAGCAAAAATTTCTTAGGTTTGCTCCATCGCGCCGATCAGCCTGGTCAAGTTCTCGATCTCGTCTCTCCTCGTAACTGCTTCGTTCAGTCTCTCTCAATTCGAATCAGATTCAAAATCTTCATCTGTGAACTCCCATGCACCCCACAATTAATCCTGTGCTTGCGAGAACCCATATTGAATAATCAACTCAATCCACATCGCTAACACCCATGGACTTGAGACGACGCCAAATAGAAACAACGGCAGTAAAGCTGGATGCATATAGAAATCGTAAGAAGATATTAAAGGGTAGAAAATCCAATTCAACGGATTGCAAAAGACTACCACGGTGATCAATCCGCCCCCCTCAGGATCCATTGCCATACTTAGCCCCGCAAAGATGGCGATAAAAAAACCAGCAACAGTAAGTCTACGATAGTTGATTTTACGCATCGTTTATCCTCAGTGAGAATTTAAGCACCTATCAACCAGACATGTGCTTGTCGCAAGAAACGGTATTGCAATCAGCTCATTTGCAATCAGCTCAGTGGAGAATTTTCAATTCTATTCTTAAAAGACTACAAGTTTCCTTGCCTCCGTGGTGAGGACGTAGCATGACATTGCTGAATCACGACTTGCTCAGTCTGCGTGCAAAACCACAGCGAAACATCACAATCTCGGCAACCAACACCCACGTTACCAACTCACTGCGGACAGGAGATTCGACTGCTCGTCAGGCTACATCAGGCACTCAGGCTACATCAGGCACTCAGGCAAGTCATTTGCACAGTTGCTGCTACGGGCCGTTGAAATACTGCAATCAAATGAGCTTACCGCTACTCCCGTGGTGCGTGCGAGACCGATAACGCGGGCTTGAAGATCATCAGCCAACTTATGATCGTATGGGTCATACATCTAAGATTGTCGAAAGAAATTACAACGACAAAACTACAGATGACTTGTTAAAGTCAAATGACTTGAAAGCCAATCTTGGATTTGAGCGGAACAACTCGCGGACCACCGCCAAGACTTGCCAAGAAAAGAAGACGTCGCCACGGGCAAGCAAAATTCCCTGCGAGTTCCTAAGGAATTATGCGACCTCATACGCTCCAAGAATCGACAATGAAATTCTTGAATGATGCTTTAAAGTCGTGGTCTCACCAAGTGCTATCCAGCACAACAAATCACGAGAATTTTGTCTGAAGTGTTGCGTCCTGGTCCACGCACACTGAAAAGAGATTTTTCCCGCTGTTGACTCTTGAGCAGTGTGTGACCAGTAAGGTAACGTGTGTTCAATTTGCTAATGCAAGTAATTTGGCATGACCATCCAACAACAGTTCACAGGCTGTTTGGACATCCTGCAACTGATTGAATCGCCCCACGCCAAATCTTGCGCTGCGGCGGGCGGTTGACTCATCAATTCCCAACGCAGTAAGTACGTGACTGGGCGCAGAATGTGTGGCACTACAAGCCGAACCACTACTGAAAGCGATCTCGGGCACGGCTGACATCCACGCCTGCCCCTCAATTGCTGGCAAAGCGAGATTCAGATTTCCCGGTAAACGCCGGTCTTGACTGAAGTCTGGCCCATTGAGCTGCAAACCATCAATATGTGAGTTCAACGTATTCCAGATTTGGTCGCGAAGCTGAGCAACACGAAAATTGTGCTCATGCATACCGTCGCTGCACAGCTGCATAGCGGTCGCCATACCGATGACCCCAGCAGGGTTCATTGTCCCACTTCGGATTCCACGCTGCTGGCCTCCTCCCACGATTTGCGGATTCAATCGTACTCTCCGGTTCGAATTTCCAACAATCAGCAAGCCTGTTCCTTTGGGACCATACAACTTGTGAGCGGTAGCACTCAGCAGATCAATATCTACATCAATCATGTCGACGGGAATACGCCCCACCGCCTGCGTTGCATCACTATGCAAAAGTGCTCCACGATTGTGGCACAGAGCAGCGATTTCTTTCATTGGGGCGACAGCACCTATTTCATTGTTGGCCCACATCACCGAAACCAATGCAGTATCTTCATCAATGGCTTCGTCAAGCTGCTGCAAGTCAACGATCCCGGCACTGGCCGAACCAATCTGTTGCACAGGTACGTGGGTTACTCGAAAACCGCTCCTTTGAAGATCCGCAAACACATCCAGCACAGCGGGATGTTCCGTACTCACAGTAACAATGTGTCTACGCTTTTGCCGGGGGTGCAGACACATTCCCCGAATCGCCAAATTGTTACTTTCCGTCGCTCCACTGGTCATGATTACTGAATCAACGGGAGCATTGAGCAATTGAGCAATTTGCACCACTGCTTTTTCCATTGCCTGATGCGATTCCACCCCAAGCGAGTGACTGCTGTGTGGATTGCCGTAGTGTTCGGAGAGCCAAGGCACCATCGCGTCAACAACTCGCGGATCACATCGAGTCGTGGCATGGTTATCAAGATAAATCATTCAGCCAACCTGTAAATAAACGCAACACTTCAAAATGACTACGGGGACTTTTCACGCGTTGCTGCTGGAAATCGAAAAGGTGAGTCCCAAGATCATGAATACAATGCGTCAACTGCAAGCTGCGTCCAAGTTTCCAAACGATCCCACTCAGCACGCAAAGCATCGATGGTCACAAAGCCTCCTTCAGCCAAGTCGGCTTCGTTGCTAGACACATCTGGAGTCTGAAGCACGAACCGATGCACTACCCCTAAATGGACTTTGCCAACATCATTGGAGGGATCATAAATCAATCCTTCCCGCGTTTCACTGTACTCAGAATCGAGGCACACCTCTTCTGCCAACTCACGCTGCATTCCGGTGGTATAAGGGTCTGCACCTTCTGCTGAATCTTCCCGGCTGATGTGACCACCAATTCCAACACTACGCTTGGCGTGCAAGCGAGACTCTCCACCACCCCCTCCACGTGTATAAGCAAAAAGCCGGATCACGCCGTCACCGTCCGTCCATTCAAGTAGGACATAGGGAATCAATTGTTTGTACGATGGATCGGTCTCCATCGTGCCCCGAGGCTGAAATGACAACTCCTGACTTCCTAAAATTGGCACGAGAAACTTATCAACATCGGATTCAAAACCTTCGATCGTCCCGATCTGCTCAATCACGGACTCTGGAATGACTAGAATATGTTCTTCTGGAACGGACAATGAAATCTCCTTTGTGGGACAAGTGGCACGTGTAGCCAGTGGGTTGATTTCGCAGGGATTAGTCAACGTTGATTGCGGCTCCGATGGAGCACAGTAATAGGAAAATCACCAAAATAGTGCATCCGTTATCCTTAGCATCGCTGATTTGGTTTCAGCGTTCACCCCCCTTTAAGTTTTTTGGCTCTGAATGCACCCTGCTGCGTCGCAGCCAGTCGCAAGTTCTGATGACACGCCGCAGCATTGGGAGGCCTCGATTCAATCACAACTAGAGGCTTCGTGAGTGGTCAAGGCAATTGCATCTCAAAACCCCGAGGATCATGGCATGGATCAGAAAAAAAATGAAAAGACAATCTCAAGGCGTTCCATGGTGGGCCGGGGATTCACCGCGAGTGCTGGCTTGATCACATCCGGCTTGCTTCCCACGGCTCATGGAATTCTGCCAGCGACACCAAAAATTCGCATCGGCCAAATTGGAACAAGACATCCCCACGCGTCCGGAAAACTTGCAGCGATCCGCGGACTTGATGACATTTTTGAATTGGTGGGCGTGGTCGAGCCAGATGAAGTCCAGCGACAAAAAATTGCAGACAAAGATGTTTATCGTGATGTCACATGGATGAGCCAGAATGATTTGCTGAATAGCAATGTTGCGGCGATTGCCGTCGAAACCCAAGTCTCGCAACTTGTGCCAACCGCGATGCAATGTCTGACCGCGGGCAAACACATACACTTGGACAAACCAGCAGGAATGTCATTGCCAGCCTGCCGAGCGATGCACGAACAAGCAAAGCAAAAAGACGTCACGGTTCAAATGGGGTATATGCTTCGATATAATCCCGCCTTTGTGCTGTTATTTGATATCGTGAAGAAAGGCTGGCTTGGACGCATCACTGAGGTGACAGCTGAAATGGGGAAATTGGCCAACGATTCCTTGCGTCAGGAACTAAGTGAATTCTCTGGCGGTGGGATGTTTGAACTCGCCTGTCACTTGATCGACGCCATGGTAACGATCCTGGGACGTCCTGAAAAAATCACTGCTCACAACCGTAGCAGCTATCCGAACAAAGATAGCTTTCTGGACAATCAGCTTGCCGTATTTGATTACCCATACGCAATAGCGACTGTGCGCTGCAACCACATCGATCCCTTTGGATTTCCGAGACGCCATTTCAATGTAGTTGGCGAACAGGGGACATTTCAAATCAATCCTTTGGAACCGCCTAAGGTCAGGCTCGCATTGGACCGACCGCGGGGAAATTTCAAAAAAGGTTTTCAGGACATTGAGATACCAACATCGGGTGGTCGCTACGACGCTGAATTCGAGGATCTCGCCAACGTGATCCGAGGCCAAAAGGAATTGGCATGGAACTCAGAACATGATTTAACGGTTCAAGAATCAATCTTGTTGGCAAGCGGAATGGAACTGTCACCCAAATCCCTGCCAATTCAACAGAATAACGATGCAAAGTAAAGCAATCACCGTTGCCGCATACATCAAGGAACTGCCACCAGAACGACGCAGAATCATTATCTGCCTTCGCAAACTGATCAAGCAAAGTCTTCCGACTGGTTTCAAAGAAGGAATGCAGTACGGCATGATTGGTTACTTCGTACCTCATCGCCTGTACCCAGCGGGATATCACTGCAATCCCAAGGAACCGTTACCTTACATCTGTTTAGCATCACAAAAAAACCATTGTTCACTTTACCTTTACGCTCAGTACTCAAGCATTG
>NZGD01000138.1 GCA_002690925.1 Rhodopirellula sp. | reverse complement strand
ATTCCCTCGGAACTGATGGAAAGCGAATTCTTCGGCCACAAGAAAGGCAGCTTTACCGGGGCCGTGGAGAACAAAGACGGCCTGTTCCGCTCTGCCAACGGAGGTACCCTATTCCTTGATGAAGTGGCAGACCTGCCCCTGGCCATGCAGGTGAAACTGCTCCGCGCCATACAGGAAAAAGCCGTTCGGCCCGTCGGGGACACCAAGGAAGTGCCCGTCGACATTCGGGTACTGAGTGCTACCCACAAGAATCTGCCGGAGCTGGTCCAGGAAGGCAGCTTTCGCCAGGATCTTTTCTACCGGATTAACGTGATCGAACTCGCAGTGCCACCCCTGAGAGAGCGGCCGGATGATATTTCTCTGCTTTCGAATCACATTCTTGAACGGATTGCAAAAGAGTATGAGTGTGACCCCGCCTCGTTAACGCCAGCGGCCGTCGACCGACTGCGAAGCTATGACTTTCCGGGCAATGTCCGGGAACTGGAAAACGTCTTGGAGCGGGCTTTTACCCTGTGCGACGCTGACCAGATCGATGCTGATGATCTCCATCTGGGGAATGGTGTCCAGCATGCAGCTTCGGCCTCGCAGATCATTGCCGAGGGCCAGGTTGGCGATGGGGAAGGAATTGCCGTGCCCGATGGGGAGATTGATCTGGAAGGGTATCTGGAAAAGATTGAACGACAGGCCATCGAGAAGGCTCTTGAAGCGACACGGTGGAACAAGACGGCGGCTGCGAAACGACTGGGTATTAGCTTTCGGGCGTTAAGATATCGATTGAAGAAGTTGGGGATGGAGTAGTAAGCGGTTACACTCTGCGTGGCAACAGGCCTTTGCAGGGCTTGGTTTTTGTAAACAGGATTTCAGGATGAAATCCTTCCCTCGGAGATTCAAGGATGAACGTCAAATATCAGACGGGTATCACACTCGTCGAGTTTCTAATTACTCTGGTAATTATCTCACTGCTTCTCGCCCTTTCGGGGCCTTCCTACAACAGCCTCGTAAACGCCAGCAAGCGCGATGCGGAGGTAAACGACCTGCTTGCTTTTATGGTAATGGCCCGTCATGAGTCCATCATGAGCGGTGAAATCGTCACTTTATGCCCACTGAATACCAAGAAGGAATGTGGACGAGACTGGAACGGGGAGTTACACCTGTTCAAGGATCCCGAAAATAAACGGGCTTTGAGCAATGATCGGCAGGTTATCCGCACCCTACCGGCAACCTCAACGGGAAAGCGAGTCGTACGGTCACTTTCGAGGAGCTATTTCCAATACCGGCCCAACGGCATGATACTGAGCGACCTGGGCAACATCACATGGTGCCCAGAGAATGAGGACCCCAAAATGGCCGGGCATATCATTGTCAGCAGAGGAGGCCGGGTTCGGCTGGCAACCGACCTGGATGGCGACCAGATTCCGAACCGTGCTAATGGCAAAAATGTAGACTGTTAATCAATATTACCAACAGTCCGCTTCCGCACCTCCACGAGCACCACTGTTATCCAGAGTCAGCGTTCCGCAACGGTCCCCGGTTTGGGGGCCGGTCGGTTGCGCCTGCAAAGCAAAGGCGTTCTGCGTTACATTACCGTTGAAACTGATGTTGTAGAAGGTAGTCCCCGTCCTTGGGGAGATCGTAAAGGGAAGCGCGGGCTGATTACCTCCCTCAAGATATGAGTAGTCCTGAGAATACTGGCGCTCCATCCATTGCGCCAACTCCAGGAGGTCTGCTTGAGCATTGGTCCGTCGGGTCTGGCGGACATTCTCCTGGTACGAAGGATAGGCAATCGCTGCGATGATGCCGATGATCGCCACAACGATCATCAGCTCAATTAGCGTAAACCCTGCTGCCCGATTCCTTATCATCATATTATTATCCTGAACTGGTGTTTACTGAGTAAGTTCCCGCCAACCTTTCCGACCAAGTGCCAGTCCGAATGGAGGTAGCGCGTCCAACTGCGCACCACATCCAGCGCAATCGTAAGCAAGGTATTCATCCCAGACTTTCAATTGCGACGGAACCCCTTCGACTTTGTAGCCCATTGCGTTGTAGGTTGAATCTTCGAAGGCACCGATGCTTTCGCCATCATCCAGCCCTACAAGGCCTTCCTGAATGTCGAATGCCATGATCCAGCCATCGCCACCGCCCAAGCATGGATCTTCACTTGGGATCAACGTGCTGACGTAGACATAGTCACCACGAATGACACCATTGGTGACGATGCGTTCACCACTGACAGGCAGATCAGCGTACCAGCCAGACTTTGTTTCGTAGTCAACAGCAGTACCTTCGGCAAACCTGATGATCTGGCTGACGCCATCTACCTGCCCGGTACCAACCCGCAAATCGCGCTCGACCAGGTCAGCCTGTGTCACAGTCTGCTTGTTATCGCCAGTCTCAAGAACACCGTAGAAAGATTGCTCTTCGGTGGAACCGGTGTCACTTCGCTCCAGGTACTTACCTGTGCCGAACAAGATCATCAGGTTCGGATCCTTACCTGAAGAGGCAGACGGGCCAACTGTCGGGGCACCGGTGATCGGTTTGTTGACGGTGACATAAGGACGGGCAGAGCTCCCCGACTTGTACGCAGAATCCCAGCCGCCATTGTCACCAACGGCCACCCACATGTTTCCGTCGAGGTCACCAGCGTATACCCGGTCCGCAATGTAGTCACTGGTATTGTCGATAACCGTGAGTGCTGAGAGACCGTCACCACTTTCAAACTCAATATACTCGAAATCACCGTTATCCCAGCTGCCATCGAGACCGCCTTCCATGTCCAGCATGAAGAAACCGGTTGAGCCTGTGTTATAGCCACTCGGAACAAACGCTGTCCAACGGTAGTCTCCTCCGCCCCAGTCGGCCATGGATACAACCGGAGGCTGAACCAGATTACCGAGTTTCTCGTGGGTAAATTCCCACAGGACCGTAGACTGGGCGTTTGATTCAGAGAATGAGTCCGGATCTGTAATGTCGAGTGCGAAAATGCCCGGAGCACCAGCTCGTCCACCACCAATCAGCACCGTCTTCCATCCAGCTTCCGAAAGACCACCAGCGGCATTCCTTCCCTGGATGTACATATCGGTAACCCTGGTCTCCAGATCGACATAATAGCGATGCTCATAACTTGGCTGGGTCAGGTAGTGCAGACCCTCTCCGGTATTCGTGGAGTAGATGAAGTCCGGGATGTATGCAAGCAATTCCTCACCACCATCTTCTCCACTGGTACCCTTGAACGCATGCAACATGCCATCATTTGAACCGGCATACACGACGGGGGTACGGTCTTCGTTGGACTTTCGGAATACAGAGTATTTGCCATCACCGAACGCAGAACTGTTGGGCCATTCAGAGTCCGGGGCCGCAACGAAGCGGGGAGTCGAGTTTACAATCGAGCCGAGGCGGCTGCTGCGTTTGCGGAAGTTCGTCAGATCGGTTTCGAACGAACGGTCGCCACGGAGGTATGCAAGGCGATCTTCAGCAAGACTGGCGTCACCGGTCGCCAGGTCTGCTTTCTGATCAAGCGTCAACTCGGTCCACCGGAATGGACGTCCGCGGTCCCCGTCGTAGGTAATAATGTTGCGTTCATTCGCAACGATGTCACGCTCATCGAGAACCTCGCGCGCAGACCAACCTGCGGCACCTTCACCTGGAATCTCCGGCTCGCCTTCCTCAGAAGCCTGAAGCTCTACCGCCTTTACGTCACCGCTCCAGCCGTTCGGATCGAAAGCCGCTGAGAAAAGCAGTGACCCCTCCTTGAAGGAAGTAATGCTGAAGTCCAGACCAGTGGATGAACCTGCCCTAGCGCTGGCATCTTTGAGGATGGCCGTTAGAGCACCTTCGAATTCCGAGGAATTTGAGGCACTGTAAAAACCGCCTCGACTGTTGACGGAGGCGTGCAACAGGTCATTGATCTTGTCTTCGTTAGAGTTACCTCCCCACCAGTCAACAGCGTTACCGTCAAGCGCATTTTCGAAGGCTGTTGTAGGGTCTACTGAACCGGTCACCCCCAGGCCAACTCCGTATGTCACCATATGCTGCCAGAAAGCGGGATTGCCAGGACGGCGCAGGTTTTCGTTATCAATGTCATCCGACACTGGAACATAATTGTCTATATCGGTCCGCAAGTCCCGCTTCCAGTAGTGCATGGCAATGTCGGCTAATGTGACGCGACTGGAATAGGAATCCGAATATGGCGCTGATGGCTGATACTGGTACGGCGCATCAAGCCCAGTAGTAATGTTGGGACCGCTGGTATCATCAGCATAATCAGTGAGATCGGGATCAGAGCTGGTGTTGGCGTTGTAATAGCCGTCAGTCATCAGGATTGAGAAGCTCTGGCGACACTCGCGGGCAGGGTTAGTAATAGGATCGGCAGCACGGGAAGGGTCATCAGTCCACGCCCGCTTGCTTCCCTCGTAGTACTGCCCGGCCCCTTCAAGAGCCCTACGAAGAGGCGTAGAACCGCCCGCATCCTGCCCATACAACCAATCGTAAAAATCTCCTTTTACATCGCCATAACGACGGACTCCCTGACGCACAGCACGCACCGAGGCTCCATCCACCGTATTCCGCCCACGGTTGATTTCCCCCCAGCCGAGACGGAATTCCTGCGACAGGTCTCCAGCGAATGCCCCTCCAACGCCTGCTTTGGAGAGCATTAGTCGAGTTCTGTAATAGGAAAACCAGTTAGCAAAATTCTGCTCTTCGTCTGTTTCAACAACAACTTTCGTGTAGCAAGAATCATTGTAGGGATTGTTCTGGCACCAGCCGCTCCCCGAGAAAGTGAAGTAAAACGCGGGCTCCTCTTCGCGATTTTCACTTATGGCAAAGCCTCCGCCAAACCGGCTGTATGGATCCATCAACGCTCGATAGCCGTCAGAAAGATCTACTGTTGCCGAGTCGCTGTCGTATCCATCCACCAAAGCATCAGAGAAGTCCGCATTAGGCAATCGGTTACCATTGGCTGTCAACGGAGGCAAATATGTCTCGGCAGGATTGTAATAAATTTTATTTAGGTGACTGGATGCCAAAAAGCGATTGTCCTTTATCGCACATCGCGCAGGCCTTTCTCCTGCATAGTTCACATAGATATCGCAGCCATTTTCGCTAGAAGTATTGGCAGCATTTACCGAAGCCTCACCGATCAAGTCATCTGGCATATATCCCCAGCGCATAGATCCGGAATCATCCAGAATAAACAGCATGTTTGCTTCAACTGAACCACCGGCGAACAGGGGTTTCTGGGCAAAGTTCACTTCGGCATAGCCGGACACCGGAATGCTCAGCAGCATACCTGCTGCCAAATGAAGCAGTTTCGATTTGGTAATCACATTCATCCTTCGTTACCTCCCGCGGCAACCTGATCCGGATCGAAGAAGTAGAAGCTTTCGATCATTTTTCGACTCTGTCCTGAAGGGCCATTAGCCATTACAACAACCCTTACCGTTTCTGCGTCTGCAGACAGGGAACTGGACCCACCCGCTGCGTCCCCCCGCCCCTGGTAGTTCAGATTACGAACAGACCCTTCTGCGCCACCAACATTCAAACTGACCAATCCCCGGTATTCGATGAAATACCTGGGAGTTATGCCATCAACAGCATTACCAACAAGCACTTCATTACCAGCATTATCCCAAGTGCCGTCATCAAAAACTGGTGGCGCATACCCTATGTGGTACCAACCATTTGCGTTACCGGTGCCGTCTGCATTGCCAAAGTTATTCATGTTGGTCAGATTACCCAGAATGGCCTCAGCCTCCCGCAAACCGGCCTCGGCGGCCTCCAATGCGAGAGCGCTTTCTCTTGACGCTGTGGACATTCGCTCCTGCATGATTGAACCCTGCATTGATGAGGCGCCCAGGATCGACATAATCAGAAGAATAACCAGCGACATCATCAGTGCGACGCCGCTTTGGGTTTTGATTGATATGTTCATCACCACCTCTCTAGCGTGACGCGTTTCGAACGTTCATGGTGAAGTTATAAACCCGGTACAGCCGGTTATCGGGTGCCTGGAAGTTGGGGCCGCCAGCACAGTCTGCCCAGCGCGGGAAACAAAGCGATTGCGCCCCATCGAAAAGGTTATTATCGCCCCCTCGCACAAGCAGACTTACCTCGACAGCCCGTACATTGTTCCAGTTAACGGCACCCGTTGATTCTGTCCAGTTGTTCACCGGGTTGTTCGCGGTATTGGACGTACCCATTCTGACCCGCATATCGAACACCCCCTCTACCAACTCCACTGGAGCCTGATTAGGCACAAGTCTCATGAGTGCTCTCTCACCGGTCACATTACTGGTACCGACGTAGAGCGTGCGGTTGTAAGGACGCAGAATCTGAGCACCTGTTCCGTAGTTGTTCGAAAAGCAGTTGGTGCATCCATTGTCGGTAAAATCGTTTCCCGGATCGTCTTCGCCACTATTAGCGACCAGCGTAATCTCAGCACCACCGCCGCCGCCCTGCTGGATATTCGAGATCTGGAAAATATCCGTGCCGGTGCAATCGGAGATTGCAATGATATCGTCCACTTGCAGACCACCACGCTCATCCACTTCGATAGATGCCGACGTCTCGGGCCCCACAGTCGAAATTTCATTGCCGTTGTTCTCCATACCAGAGAAACGAACGAAATGGGTACCTGCAACAGCTCCAGCCGGTCGGTCGGCATTCCTGGATGAGATTGGCGCATCAATGTCGAATTCATGGGCGTCGGCATCGAACGCTTCATCTGTGTCATCGAGATTGTTAACGACATTCTCAATGTTGCATCCGAAATACCCCGCGCCTCGAATCTCACGGCCCAGAATTTCTGAGGCGATTCGCCCATATTCCTGTGTGCGTGCAGTCGCCTCCGTAATCCGAAACGAGAGGTTATTGGAGTTAAAGATCTGGAACAGACCAACCGTCAACAGGGTTGCCAACACAAGCGCGACCATCAGCTCGACGATCGACAAACCTGCCTGTCGCTGAAACGTCATTCTCTGTACCTCACATTTAGGCTGAAGGACCCGGTGACTTCTTCTTTCTCGCCTGACTCACCACTTTCCGCAGATCCTGCGCCGGGATCCAGTCGGTTCATTCTCTCTACCCACTGCACTGAAATTACGGCGGCGCTTCCGCCATTGGCTTCCACCGTGCCAGTACTTCCTGGTCCCAAGTCGTTCTGCAACTGAGACTCCCAGTCCTCAACCTCGCCAGCAGCAGGCATTCCGCGAATGGAGCGGATGTATTCTGCCATCGTCTGGGTGTGCATGATGGCAACGGAGCGGCTATCGGCCGCTGCAGTCTGCTGCATTGACACCGTCTGCAATCCGGCCACACCAAGCAAACCGATCGCCATGATGATCAGTGCAATCAGAACTTCGATCATCGTAAAGCCGGAAGAAGCTCTTCTGTGCCGATTAAAATCACTCATCGACCTTCCCTCTCGAAACTGACTTAAGAACATGCCGGGGCAACCTGATCTCGGGAAGTCTGTCCGCCAGCATTCACAACCACTGACACACCGGCCTCGCCATTTCCTGGGCACACCTGATAGACCGTTGAAGCTCCGTTCTGCTTCATCCCGTTACCGCTAAATGTGGGATCGACCCCACCAGTTCGCGACAAGGTCACGCTTCCCGGCATTGGTTCAATCCTGCGGATAACCGTATTTACATCCGAAGACAACACAACTCGAAGACCATTATTGTAGGCCCCTCCTACGGGTAAGACCTGAACCGGTTCGCCTCTACGCACAGCCTCTGAGCGTGCGAAATTTAGAATACCAATCACGCTGTTTGTCGCAGATGTCTGACGATTTGCTTCAATCAACCCGCGAAACCCAGGGACGGCAACAGCCGCTGTAATCGCAATCAAAGCGATGACTACCATCAGCTCAACCAGCGTAAACCCGGCATTTTTTCGGTTTGTTGTCATAGTTTCCTTCCACTTTGACCTATACAAAGAATATCCATGGATCCATCGTGCCTCTACAAGCATCTGACAAATGGTTTTTTTCCAACGATAAACGGTATCGGCAAGACAGCCATGTGACGAGCATCACATAGCTGCTTGGTTGGCTTGTTTGGAGGCGCGCCGGGATATAGCGCGAACCTCATAACCGGGAGAGGGGGTCTACTCGATACAAGGTTCGGAAGGATAGCGAGCTGTTTTATTCTATTTCAGTGGCCTCTATCCGCAACTCCCGCGGCATAGAAAACACAATATTCTCCTCACGCCCGGCAATTTCCTCCGGAACGCTGCCGCCAAGCTCTCGCAGACGGGTAATAACT
>NZGD01000137.1 GCA_002690925.1 Rhodopirellula sp. | reverse complement strand
CTTCGACTTTGGTATCTATCCTGAGGGTGAGCCGACCTTTGCCAACTATTTCAAAGGGCACGGCTACACAACTGCCGTGGCAGGCAAGTGGCAGTTACTGACCTCTCAAGGCGGCATTACACCTGAACAGGCCGGCTTCGACACTCATTGTCTTTGGAACATCCCTGGTGGAGGGCGTGAGCGATACTGGAATCCTTCGTTAGTTCAGGACGGGAAGTTGCTTGATTTGCCTGACGGAGCTTATGGGCCTGACATCACGACCAATTTCCTGATCGACTTCATCAAAATCAACCGGGAACAACCGTTCCTTGCCTACTTCCCCATGATTTTGCCTCACAATCCGTTTCCGGTGACTCCCGACAGTATCGATCCGAAGTCGACAAACCCTAAGAACAACTTTGTCGATATGGTTCAGTACATTGACAAGAATGTGGGGCGTCTTGAAGACACGTTGAAGGAACTGGGGCTGCGGAGGAACACGCTGATCATCTTCACGGGTGACAACGGAACAAATTCGCAACTGACCTCCGAATTGAATGGCCGACAGATCCGTGGCGGCAAGGGCTACACGCACGATTATGGTACTCACGTGCCGTTGATCGTGAATTGGCCCGCCCGTATCCCAGGTGGGAAGGTGAACGACGATCTTATTTGTTTTTCTGATCTGTTCCCAACGATGGTAGATTCGGCAGGCTTGCCCGAGAAAAAAATCTCTGACGGCGATGGATGGAGTTTTTGGCCGCAGTGCCAAGGGAGGCAAGGGCGGAAACGCGACTGGATCTACTGTTACTATTTTCCCCGTCCCTCAGCCGCAAAGTACAATGACAAATACAGTCACTATGAGGTCAGATTTACACGGGACAAACGTTATAAGCTTTACGATAACGGAGACCTGTTTGACACGGTCAAGGATGTGAACGAGAAACATCCCATTACTGTTGGTCAGGCTGGACAACCGGCTGAACTGGCTCGCGCCGTGTTGCAGAAGGCGCTGGACTCTTATCCCGCTGATGGCCGTAATGCCAATCGCAGAAAGAAGGCTGTTAAAAACAGGAACTAGCACGAGTTCTGAGGCAATCCCACTCGGCTTCCCAACGGCATTGTCAACGGTGCACGGGGCGCTCGGTACCGCCGTAGTGCGCTGCAAGGTGCGATGTAGCCAACACCAGGGCAAGCGTTGATATGATAATGCCTGTTTGATGCTACTTCTGACAGATCAACCTACCCTGTACGAACCCCACACTAGCTCATGATCGACCTGTTCGTGTTTTACCGATTAGTGTTCAACCGATTATCGATAATCGTGATTCTCACCGTTTGGTTCGCAGCAGGTGTGAGCTCATCTACTGCGGCCGGACCGGAGCAGCCGAACGTGTTGTTGATACTTTCTGATGATCACAGCATTCCGCATGTCAGTTGTTACGATGATGAAAACACAAAGCGTTTCAACATCACTCCAAACCTTGAGCGGTTCGCGGAACAGGGAATGCGGTTTGAGCGTGCTTACACGTCTGCTCCACAGTGTGCGCCATCGCGCATTTCGATTTTTACAGGGCGATCGCCTGTTGACCTTGGCGTGACTCGTTTCGCGCAACCACCACGCGGCGATGTTCGCTTTTTCACAGATGTGCTCCGCTCCGGTGGTTATTGGGTGGGGTTGGATGGAAGACATCAGCATCTCGACGGACGTATTCGGGAAGCCGAGCACATCGATCGCACCCTCCGGGAAGCTGGGATGCAGAGTCTTGAGCAGCGCTTCGATCATTTCGTTCGATCGGCAAGTACCAAGGGTGATGGTTTATCTGAGGTCGCTGATCGTGTTGCCGCCGCGTTGGATACAGTACCTGAAGACAAACCATTCTTTCTCTATTTTGGCTTCAATCAGCCGCATCGGAAGTTTGCAGTGAATTATGACGGGATTGATCCAAACCTGTTAGAGCTTCCTGGCGACTGGCCTGATTTACCCGAAGTACGCGTCGATTATGCCAGGTATCTCGCATCGGTTCGTGAGCTCGACCAGGGATTTGGACAGATCATGCAGCTCGTGAAGACTCGTGGTATCGAAGACAATACCCTTGTCATCTTCATGGGGGACAATGGTGAAGCGCTGTTGCGAGGGAAAGGCTGTCTGTTGGACCGCGGTACTCACGTTCCCCTCATGATCCGATGGCCGGGCCGGGTTGAGCCAGGTTCCGATTGTTCTTCACTCGTGTGTGGCACCGACCTCGGCCCAACGATACTTGCAGCCTGTGGTATGAAGCCATTGAACAGCATGACCGGAATCAGTTTTCTGCCACAGTTGCTTGGGCAGAAGAAGGCAGGACAGCAATATGTATTTGCTGAACGGGGCTGGCACTGGGGGCCGATCACGCGTACGGATGGATTGGATCTTTCGCGTTCTGTTACTTCGGAGCGGTACCGCTACATCTACAATGCATTGCCCAACCGAAGTTACACACCCGTCGATATGTCAGGCAAAGACGCTTGGAAAGCGATTCAGTCGGCACATGCGGCGAAGCAGTTGTCGCCGTTGCACGAGCGATTGTATTTCGCGAATCCTCGACCAGTTGTTGAACTGTACGACTTGCGCAACGACCCTTTGGAACTCAATAATCTGTCAGGGAAAAATAGGGTCGCTGAAATCGAGCGGAGCCTGCGTGAAACGCTTGAAAGCTGGATGATTCGCGAGCACGATTTTCTGCCGTTGCCAACACATGCCTTGCAGAATGAAAAATAGCAGAATGGAAAGTACGGCTTGCTCATTTGGCCGTTTTTGCAAAGAGATTTTGGCGGGGATTTGTGATCATTGGTTGGCGTGTTCGTCGGTAACTGAATCATTCACTATCGTCGACTGCTGATTTGATCATGTAAACTGCCGATACTAATTATGTTCGAGACAAAGTGGGGCTCGGGTGATGTAGCTACCAGGGGCTGGGAGTGCGCGTTGAAAAAAAAAGAAATTGACCAAAAAGCGGCAATCATGATTGTCATCAAACAGCTTGGTGACATCCCACCGGGAACGAAATGTTCTGCTGTATTCTTCGATGCGCAGAGGATTGGCCGCGAAAAAGAGTTCTACGCAAAGTTGTATAGTGAGAACGGAGTGCATGATCTGGAAGTTCTTCGTGCGATGGTCGCTGCGAATGTGCCCGACGAACCCTATTGGCTGGTGTCCTTGAAATCCAGTGGTGGTCCCCTTGGTGAGGTCACTCATCTACACAGAGTTGACGATCGAACTGGCAGGATGCTTCCAGGGCCTGCATAGCCAACAGGCCGTCGGGGCACTACTTGCACTCAGAGGATGCATCTGCATATCGTTTCACGGTGGCAGAACGGCCAGACTGTTGAATGGCTGATTTTGGTTGGGAAATAGTGGTGTCGGTTTGTGCTGTGATACTGACTGTGTTTCCAGTGGTTCAGTAAACCGCTACGATGTCGCCGATACCCATCGCTTCGACCTGGGATCCTTCGCTTGTTAAGTGAAACATCATGAAAGCCGCCAGAATCAGCGAATTGAAAAAAGAGCTCGCTAAGCTTGATCACGATGACCTGTTCGATGTTTGTGTCCGGTTGGCAAAGTTCAAAGTTGAGAGCAAGGAATTGCTGACTTATTTGCTGATGAAGGCTGACGATGAAATGGGTTACGCTGACGAGTTGTGTGATGAGATTGATGCGAATTTGAATAATCCGGGTCGAATCCACAAAAAGACTTTGCGGAAAATCGTTCGTTGGATGGATAAGTCACTTCGGTTCTCGGGTGACAAAGAAACTGAGTTGCAGGTGCGAATCCACTTTTGCCGGCGGATCAAAGACAAACGAATCAGATTCGGTGGTTGTCGTGTGAGTGAGAATATGTACGCCACGCAACTGAGGAAGATTGACAAGGCGATTGAAAAAGTTCATCCCGATCTGCAGTTTGATTACAATCACCAACTCTCGGAAATCACCACGCCGGTTTATCATTGATGCTTTTCAACAGGAGACGGGTCGCGACTTTTGCTTTAGTTGCGGAGGAATTCGTGGCTCTTGCCAGCGCATGGGGTAAATTTCTGATCACCGGCAATGGTAGTGACGTGGGTTGGAATGACGATGAACGTAAGGTCCGCGTCAAGGATCTGACCACCAAATCGAATCAATGGCAGCACGCATGATTCATCAGTTTTTGATTCCAGTGTTTGAGCAACAATATGAATGAGAATGGATTCAGGCAATTTGCCACCCTACTGATTGGCCTGCTAACTGTAACCCTGCTTTGCGTTGCACCGGCATATGCGAAAAAGGGGGAAACCGATTGGAATCTTGGTCCAACCGGTGCAAGAGGCTTGATCGATGCGTGGAAGCATACATCCGATGCTCGGCGTATTGTGATCACTCGAGTTGCGTCCGGATCCCCCGCTGCCGGTGTCCTGAATGTGGGGGACGTGATTGTTGGTGTTGGGGGCCAGAGTTTTGACGATGATGCACGTATCGCGTTCGCTAACGCGATCACGCGAGCCGAGCAAGAAGAGGCCCGCGGGGTTTTAAGTCTGGTGTGTCTGCGTGATGGTGTGCGAAGAACGATCGAAGTTCGGCTTCCCGTGATGGGAACCTACAGCAAGACAGCACCGTATGCTTGCAACAAGTCAAAAGCGATTTTCAAGCGTGGTTGCGAAGTCATTGCCAAGCGAGGCATGCGAAGTGTCTCAATACCCAACAGCATCAACGCACTCGCGCTGCTGGCAAGTGGTGAAGCAAAGTATCAATCACTGCTTTCTGGTTACGCTAACAAAGTTGCCAGCTATCAGGTGGCCCCTATGGCAACGTGGCACTACGGTTACGCAATCACGTTTCTTGCGGAGTATGCCCTTGCGACTGGTGACCGTTCGATCATGCCAGGGCTGCAACGTCTGGCTTTGGAGGCGGCACGCGGTCAGAGCAAAGTGGGGACTTGGGGGCATCGATTTGCGATGCCGGACGGACGTGTGGGGGGCTACGGGTGTATGAATTCTCCGGGAATCCCTTTGACGATTTCTCTGGTGCTGTCCCGTGAGGCCGGTGTGAAAGATCCAGCGATTGATCTTGCGATCTCAAGATCGGCTCGATTTCTAAGGTGGTATGTGGACAAAGGAGCGATTCCCTATGGCGATCACGCACCCTGGCCCGGGCATGAGGACAATGGCAAGTGCTCGATGGCCGCCGTACTATTTGATTTGCTTGAAGATCGTGAAGCAGCAGAGTTCTTCGCAAAAATGAGTACCGCTGGGTACGACGAGCGAGAACGCGGTCACACCGGAAACTTCTTCAATATCCTGTGGGCCATGCCCGCTGTGTCTCGCTGTGGGGCGTTGGCCACCGCGGCCTACTGGAGTGAGCAAGGTTGGTACTACGACCTTGCACGTCAGTCTGATGGCAGCTTTCGTTATCAAGGTTCACCGGCTGGTGAAGAGGAGCATGGTTCGTACACGAATTGGGACAATACGGGAACCTACCTGCTGGCGTACGCTTTGCCGTTAAGGAGTCTTTATCTCACAGGAAAGAAGCGTTGTTGCGTGCCGGTCTTGAAAAAAGCTGAAGTGGAAGAAGTGATTGCCGCCGGGCGTGGCTATTTTTCAACAAAAGAAAAGGATCGCTTTCGGTACAAGGTCCGCGATGAGAGTGTTTTGATCGAGGGTTTGTCCAGTTGGTCACCGGCGGTTCGGAAACGCTCGGCCGTGGAACTTGCGAGTCGTGGCGGCAAGGTCCAGTCAACCTTGCTCCGATTGGTTGCATCCAACGATCGCTATTCTCGCTACGGGGCAGCCGAGGCATTGGGGCATGTTGGCCGAAAGGGGGATTCTGCTGACTGTGTATCGGCATTGCTTGAAGCTTTTGAATCCGATGATCTGACTCTACGAATCATCGTGGCAGAGGCTCTGGCGCGAGTTGGTCAACCAGCCCAGGCGGCCGTTCCAGCAATGCTGGAACGTTTGGCAAGTCCAGACCGGGAGCACGATCCTCGAGGAATGGAGCAACGGTTTCTCTGCTTCAGTCTGTTCAACCGCCGCGGGGGGCTGATCGGAAGGTCGCTTGATGGAGTTGATCGTGAGTTGCTGCTTCGAGCGGTTTGCGTCGGACTTCAGAATGAGGATGGCCGAGCACGCGGAAGTCTTGGGACTGTTTATGCAAATCTCAACTACGATGAAATCAAGCCGTTTCTACCTGCCATTCATCAGGCAATCGTCGAGCCCGCACCGAGCGGAATCATGTTTGCAAGTGGAGTCCGACTCAGTGGTGTTGAGTTGCTCGCCAAGCATCGTATCCGGGAGGGCATGCCGCTTTGTATCCAGATCATGGAAATCGACAAGTGGGGCAAGAAGGACCGAATCAAAAGATGTTTGAAAACGCTGGAAACCTACGGATCGGCAGCCAAGTCGGTCCTGCCGGAACTTCGACAACTGGAGAAAGACTTGCAAGCTCATCGCGAGGCCCGGATGCTAACGCCCGTGATCCAGCAAGTCACAGCACTGATCCAAAAGATCGACAATGGCACGGATTCTGTAGAACTGCGGAGCATTACGGATGCGTGATTGGGAGCGAATTCATCAATCAAACAGGAGCATGAAAATGTTGCAACTTGGATATTGCGTTTTGCTGGCTTTGGTCGTCAGTTTGGGTGTGACTTGTGTGAGTGCGTCTGCACAGGAATCAGATGCGCACGTGAAAACGCCGAACATTGTTTTGATCATGGCGGATGATCTCGGCTGGAAAGATTTGCATTGCTACGGCAACGAGAACCTTGACACACCCCACATTGATCGGCTGGCACAGCAGGGGTTGCTTTTTACAGATGCCTATTCGGCGGCTCCCGTCTGCACACCAACGCGTGCGGCACTGATGACCGGTGAGTCTCCGGCTCGTCTGAACATTACCAATCACGCGGCGGGACACCCACCAAATTTTCAAAAACCGGGCACAAATCTGATCACGCCGCTCTGGTTGCGTCACCTGCCGCTGGAACGCGTGACTCTGGCTGAACAACTCAAAGGAGCTGGTTATGCAACGGGATTCGTTGGCAAGTGGCATCTCTCGCACCGTAGCCGATCTGGCTCGAGTTCTGACGGAACAACTCCCACGGAAGCGGAGTTGCGTCCTGAGCACCAAGGCTTTGATGTCAACATTGGCGGTTGCAACTATGGCGGGCCACCAAGCTATTTCAGCCCTTATCGAATTCCCAATCTGACAGGTAAAGAAGACGGCGAGTATCTGCCTGACAGGTCCGCCGATGAATGCATCGACTTCATCAAGTCGGCTCGAGCCGATGGGAATCGGCCGTTCTTTCTTTGTTGGTGGAATTACTCCGTGCACTATCCGTTTCAGGCGCCCGCCGATTTGGTCGCGAAGTATGAGACAAGAAAAGGCCCAGGTATCGAGAACCCGACTTATGCAGCAATGATTGAGGGAATGGATGCATCGATCGGAAAACTGCTCAAGGCAATCAACCAGCAGGGACTGGACGAGAATACCATTGTGATCTTTACATCGGACAATGGTCCGTTTGCTGCAAACGTGAAGCCTCTGAGGGAGGAGAAAGGTCACGTCTACGAAGGTGGAATCCGCGTCCCAATGATTGTTCGCTGGCCAGGGCATGTAAAGCCCGCGACAAGGACAGCGACGCCAGTGATCACCATGGATATTCACGCCACGGTTCTCGAAGCGACGGATCTAAAACCCGATCCGTCCAACATCCCCGATGGAATCTCTCTGTTGCCGCTGCTCAGAAATGAGTCAGCGCTGACAAGGGATGCTATTTATTTTCACTACCCGAATTACGCCTTCCACAAAGCGAATCGATTTGCAAGCGCGATTCGGTCCGGCGATCACAAGTTGCTTTGGTTTTATGATGACGATTCGGTTGAATTGTACGATTTGAAAAATGATATTAGCGAGTCGCGGAACATCGCGAAAGAAATGCCAGGAATAGCGAGCCAGTTGCGGTCCAAACTTGAAGCGTGGCTGCGCAGTACCAACGCCAGTCGTCCTGAGAGTAACGATTAAAAACGTTGTAAGGACATTGCCAAAAGTCACCGGTGGAATCACCGCGCGTCCTAGAATTTTTTTCAGCAGGGCGTGCTCAGCAAAAAGTTGTTTGAGCTGGGAGGCAAATGTGGCTCACTGCGTTAGCTTAACGGAACGCTAAAGCAAACTCAGTAAGTTTGCTATCCGAATATAATCGGCAAGACGAATCATGCCTCACAGTATTACCGCTTGCGCTGCAGGTGTTTGCTCAAAAGTTCGTCCCATCAACCGGTAGGCCGCTGGGTACCCTTTCCGGGATGGTTGCACGCATTCTTTCGTGAATCCTTGGCGCGGTCAGCGTTACAAGAAAATCAACAACACGGCTGATTTCTTGCTTTGAAAGTTTGGTTGGCAGAGCGGGTAAGTCAATCGACTTGTCAACGAATTCTCGACTCTCGTTGAGATAGCTATCTCGAACCAACTTTTGGTCTACATAATCCTTCACTTCGTAACGTTTCAGGTAATAGCTTGGGTACACATGGTGTTCGACAGCTTCCTCGAGAGTCTCGTAGGCACCATTGTGCATGTAAGGGCCTGTAACCTCACAGTTACGTAGTGGCGGAGTGCGAAATCGAAAATAGTCGCTCTGAATTCCGGATTCTCTACCACGTCCATGGTCGAAAGGCGCTTCGGCTCCTTTGCCAGGGCCAAATTGTGGAATGCCGAGGTTGTAGAATTTTTGGTCAGTCAATAATGCTCCTGAATGGCAGTTTGAACAGCCTCCGCTGCTAAAGAAAACGAGAGCACCTTTTTTCTCATTCGACGAGAGGGCGCGACGATCTCCAGCAACGTATCTATCCCACGGGCTGTCCAAGAACGTGTACGCATCTGCTTCAAAAGCCGCGATTGCGATACATGCATTCCGAAAACTGAGCTTTTCACCAGGGAATGCTGCTGCGAATAGTTCCTGATATTCGGGAATCGCTGCCAGCCGAGCTGTGATGGCATCCCAAATCCCACTGAAGTCATTATCGGCAATGTCGGCCAATTCATTGTGAGAACCCTCGATGTCTACATCGCCGATATCGCCTCTCATCTCAACGCGGGACGTCACGGGAAACATGGCCTGCACGGCGACAACATTGGGGAAATCCTGTGGAAGAGCATGGCTTGCTGGACTTATGAAACGGCCATCTTTTTCCTCAATGCGACCATCCCAATACTGAGTGGTCCATGCTTCTGAACCAAGGTTGAATATTGCGGGAGCGTTACGCGGCGCGAAACTGCGGTTGATTCCCAGGATTCGTTGCAAACCTAATTCGTTTTCCCTTAGAGGCGCTGTACCTACCGAGAGTGCCATGCCATCACCTGTTCCGTGTGATGGGTGATGACAGGTGGCGCAGGCAGTGTCTCGATTTCCACTAAGCTCCTTGTCGAAAAATAATGCCCTTCCTAATTCAACCTTCGCGGGACCTGACTTCGGTCCTGCATCCAGCTGGTGAATTCCCTGCTGTGACAAGAGTGAAAGCAGACGTTCGTCTAGCGACGAGTTGCTTTTCGGGGTGGTAAACGTCAATCCATTCGCAGCCAGCATCTCGCCTTGTTTATTGCGCTGAGATTTCTGATTCGCTTTTCTTTTCGCTGACTTCCGTGAATTCTTACTTTTTGATTTGCGTGGTTGCGAGTTGTCAGTGGCGCAAGAAACACGAATGGAAGGACCTGCCAAAAAACATAAGGTGACCCACAGCATAATGGTTCTTAGAACTAAACCGGTTGTCACTCTACCCAGGAACGGAGGTAACGAACGAGCGGTTCGGTCCGTTAGTTTTGGCAAGGTATTCAAAGTGGGATGGCTTTGTTTGGGGTGTTGTTGGTGAGTTTGCGGGATTCGACAATCCGTCGTAATAAGTGCGTGAAACACGCTCGTGAGCTACAGCATTTTTTGAAAAATACAGTCAAGTTTAACCTTGGGTTGCCTTGGTAATCTGGGGGGTTTCTTGCGTTTTGTTGTAACGCCGCGGAGTATTTTTTGTGCCAACAGACTCCATGCAAAGGTTGCGTTAGACGCAAGGAGAGACTTTCTTTGAGGTTTGATTGCAGCGTCTTCCTAAGTTGGTGAGCGATATTGATATCGCTCACCCAGTCTGGTTTCCGGTGAAAGAACGGTGGTTGTTTTGCGCCGTTGCATTTGAGCCGGTGTTGGTGTTCGCCTTCATCAAGACTGGGTGACGGAGGAAGCATGCAGGCGCGTGCCACGTGAATCTTGCAGCAGCTTAGATCTTGGCTTGATTAGTAGTTGCCCCGGTTCTTAGAAGTTAATGAACTGAATCATCGGGCATCGGCTGGTTTAGTGATCGGGGCTCATCTAGTCGATGGTTCGACTGTGGTCTTCCCTTGAGATGACGCAGTTCCACGCTCAATGTGAGCGGAGGATCAAGATTGCATCTAGAAACGGCAGTTTGTTCTGGTGTTTTCCAGTGATGTTTTTGATGTTGCTTTTGAGCCGTCCTGCAATGCCAATGAGTGCGATGTGACATAGGTTTTGCGGTGCCCGAGCCCGCTGGCTGCACAGGTTAAATCAACCCAAGCTGCCTGGGTCCCCTGCGTTGCCTCTCTTTCCGGGTTTTGGAGCTTTTCCTGGATTGCCTGAAGTAAGGGGGCGTTGGCGCGGCGAGGTACTTAACCCGATGTGTATTCGTAGGTCGTTTGACATCTGAGCTGCAGTGCTAGCCTTACTTGCAAAGCAACTTTCCATACACCAGCACAAGGCTATTGTTGTTCACACCGAATCGGCTGCTAACCTCAGGCAGTGGCTTTCGCATCGATGCCTTGGGCTTTCACCTGCGAGCATCTTCTACCTTCTTATCTTCCGGTTAATTGCCTGAAGATGTTCGGCAGACTCGAAAGCCCAGGTATTGGTTAAAGATCGATGGAGCAAGACTAGCTCGGTGTGCCGATTGACAGCTAGCGGGAAGACGCCCCCAACTGCCACCGCGTATGACCCGCAATGATCCGGTTGCGGGGCCAGTGGGATCGGTAATTGCGCTGCTCGGGTGTGGGCCGGCATAATTTTGGCACCACTCCCAGAGGTTGCCGTGCAAGTCATGTAGTCCCCAGTCATTGGGTTGCTTGCTACCGACGGGGTGCGATGTACCACCTGAATTTTCTCGGTACCAAGCGTAATTTTTTAATTGCGTGAGGTCGTCACCAAAACTGTAGGCTGTCGTTGTTCCCGCTCGGCAGGCATACTCCCACTCCGCTTCCGTTGGTAAGCGATAAACATTTCCCGCTGCCTTCTCCGCGGTGAGGGCTGAAAGTCGTTGGCAGAACTCAACTGCATCTTCCCAGCTTACGTTGTCGACGGGATTGTCTTTAGCGTTGAAGATGCTCGGGTTGTAACCCATGATT
>NZGD01000136.1 GCA_002690925.1 Rhodopirellula sp. | reverse complement strand
GTTCCTGCCTATCCGTGTAGATATTGGCGTCGATCAAATCAGCAGCAGTGGCTAATCTGGCTGCCTCTACATCTCGCAGCTTTGATTCAGTCGACGGTACTTCGACGACTCGAAGTGTCGAACTGATCTCGGGGCTACCCGCCTTTTGAGATAACGTTTTTCGAAAGATGTAAGTACCACCCCTCTGAGTTGATGGAATCAACAGTTCGCTGTCGCCTTCCTCAATGTTTTCGATGAGTTCTTCAGGTTCTCCGGCGTATTCGACGCTGTACGTGACGCTTGCATTCGTCTGGTCGTCTTCGAGTGAGGGACTGCCTTCCGCTTTTTTGGGCTGAGGAGAGGTGGTTGCTGACACAAATTCATCCAAGGAGACGGAGAAGCCGCTGCCCACATCCAAGGTTGTCTGTTTACGCGAGCCCGCCAAGTCAAGAACAAGTTGTTGTACCATCGGCAGGTAAACCAGTCGCATGGGAAGCGAGGACCATGCAGTATTGCAGGGAATTGCGAACTGCAGCACTCGTCCTTTACCACGTCGTCCCGAGACAGCGATGGGATCGCCGTTTGCCATCGTCAATAAATTTGTAACGGTGTTTGTCTCTGCTCCGGACGTATTTGCGGAGGTTGCATCTGGCCCAGGACCGTCCGCAGTATCGTTGTCCAATTCGAGATTGGCGACTCGGTTGGGAGTCAGCTTTCGGTATCGATAAATTTCGACGTCGGCAAATGGTCGTTGATCTTCTGTGCCGAGAAGATTCCAAGGTGTGTAAAGCGGATTTGCATTTCCAATTGGCAACGGGGGCGGTTCCTCGCTCGCGAGTTGACCGCTTGCATCCGTGGGCTCGCCAGCTATTTCTCCAAGCTGTGCTGGCAAGGCCCATGTCGTCCCGTTGGATTCCCAAGGTGTGTTGTAAGAGTCAGCGTTGACCTGATCACCATCAAACAGGATCAGGCTGCCGCCATCATTCACAAATTCTGAAATCCGCTGCCGCGACTCGCCTTCAATGCTTGCGACATTCGCCATGATGATCACGTCAGGAGTTTGCTCGTTCAGTTCGTTTACCAACTGTTCTGGCTCAATCACTGAAGTGCGCACGGCATCGGGTTGATCCTGTCCACCAAACGCAAAGGGGCTGAGTGCGATCGCAAGGTAGTCGGTCTCACCCTCGAGTGGTTTGTCGCTAGGGAGTCCGTCGACTAGTAGCACTGAGACCTCGCG
Source organism: Rhodopirellula sp. (assembly GCA_002690925.1). Taxonomy (GTDB): domain Bacteria; phylum Planctomycetota; class Planctomycetia; order Pirellulales; family Pirellulaceae; genus Rubripirellula. The sequence continues at coordinate 57,196 of NZGD01000136.1, read as the reverse complement.
AATCACATCAACTGCAATGGAGCGTCGATTGTCGGATAGTAAGGCATCACTGTGTTCAACCAACAGGCTTAGCTCGTGCACGCCCACCTGTTCAATATTTCTCGTAAGCTGAGATGTAATGCTGGATCGAGGGGGAATGGTGACGGTGCGAGGTTCCAGCATTTGTCCATCGACGGACCAGACGAGTCGGAGGTCGCGAGCTGGGGTATCACTGGAGCTGCGAATGCGTGCGGTATAGCGGGCATTGCGGCCTGCCACAACGGCGGGCGATTCAATGTCAATCGAGTCCACTGACACGTTTGCCAGTTGTTCGGAGTCCTGTCCAAAATTTAAAAAACTGATTACCGGGCGAATGGTCATGGCGGAAAGTGAAGTGGCCATGCGTTCCAGCGATTCAAGCACACCGCTGTGTACCATTTGACTTTGGAAGTCGGATGCGATGATTACACGGCGTTGTGGATGCGAGCTCTCGTCAGAAGCCTCGACCGCGGCACGGACCAGTCGATCCAGATCGACTGGACCATATTCGGTTTTCAGCATTTTGATCTGCCGCAACGCCTCCTGCACACCCATGGAAGCGGCCGGTGACCCGACATCACTGGCACGTATGAGAATGATCTCGTCCCGTCTCGATAATCCACCAACAATGGCGTTCAAAGCCTGTTGCAGACGTCCCATCCGTGACATACCTGTCTCGCCCCCGTCGCGGGCTGACATGCTGCGGCTGTCATCAATGGCAATGATTAGCGATTGAGGAGCATCCCCCGGTAGCGTTTGGAATCCTGTCAAAATAGGGCGTGCAAGACAAAGTGCCAGCAGGACTGGCAAGAGGCATCTTAGTAAAAGTAATAGCAAATGCAGTAGTTGAATTCGTCGCCGATTGACGCGGACCACCGTGTCCAGCAAGTGCATGGCACCCCAGTCAACCGTCTTGAAACGACTACGGAATAACAGGTGAATTGCAAGCGGTATCGTGAACGCGAGCGCGCCGAAGGCAAGGAGGCCATTGAGCAGTGTCATCTCAATCTCCTCCGCAATGCCAAGTATTCGTGTAACGCATCGGCAAAGGGGCGATCCGTTGTCAAACGAATTAAATCAACCTTGTTGGTTCGGCAGGCAGCGCGAAGTTTTTCTTCGTGCTCGCGTAGACGACTCAGGTAGGCTTCTCTGATCGAGACTGCTTCGACGGTGTGTTCGTTTTCGGCTTGTTCAAGATCACGGAATTGAATCCGTCCGGAGAACGGAAAATCAACCTCGTCAGGATCCATGATTTGGAAAAACAGCACTTCGTGTTTCGAGCTCCTGATGTGTGCCAGAGACCGCGAGATTGAACTTGTGTCACCCATTGCATCAGAAATGATGATGACCAGTCCACGTCGCCCAAGCTTTGAGGCAATTTTTCTAAATACGCCACCAAGGTCTGTTTCACGCTTGCTGCTATCGATTGCTAAAGCTGAAAGCAATGCCTGCAGGTGTGATGGTCGGCTGCGTGCGGGCAACTGGTCCCGTAAGTCATCATCGAAAGTAATCAGTCCAACCGTATCCTGCTGGCCGAGCATCAGGTACGCAAGTGAGGCAGCAAGTTGTTGTGCATATTCATACTTGCTGCGACCCTCGGAGCGTTCGCCCCGGTATCGCATGGATCCACTGCGGTCGACAACCAAGGTGCAACGCAGATTGGTATCTTCTTCAAATTCTCGGATATACAACCGGTCGCTTTTTGCGAACACTTTCCAATCAATGTCGCTCAGTTCGTCACCACGGACGTACGGCCGGTGCTCTTTGAATTCGACGCTGAAACCCTTGTGCGGGGATCGGTGCCGTCCCGAGCAAAGTCCCTCGACGACCTGCCGGGCCAGTATTTGAAGCTTGGCTACCCGAGAAAGATCCTTCGGTGTGATGAGATCCAGAATGCGCATTTGATGAGGGGATCTTCTGGTGAACTGGACGCCGGGCGGCGGTAATTGGGAATGGCTTTTTTAAGCGGTAGGAAAGCCTCTCCCATTATATCCGCTTTATTTGTCCTTGAGGTGTATGGGAGGTGTTTTAAGAGAGTGCTGCAGCCCGGTTTTTACGATATTTTTGGACTGTTTGTTTTATAAGGCTGCTCGAGGACAGAATTGTCAGCTCAAAAGTCATTCGAAGCGTCCTCCTCACGGCTCAGTTGACAGGTTCCATGCCTCGTGGCGGGCTTCCGCATGCCAAGCAATCAGTTGTGCCACGGTGTTTTATCTTCAGTGACTGCTTTTGCACTCGGTCTGGGAGTTGGGGTACTTAGAAAACAAGTTGTTGGATGCGGGGTGCCTTACGGTCCGGAACATGGTCTGGGCCGGAGCATGGTCCCACGCAACATGGTCCACCACATGATTTTGTCTCCGTAAGCTTAGGTTGGTGCTTTTCCAACGCATGATTTCCTGAGAAGATGAAGGCCACGGGCTCTCTTTTCGTTGCTTTTGGATTGTCTCAAGGCGGAAGTGCCCGAGCTTTGCTGCAGGAGTTGCATGTCAATGCAATCCAACGATTGGGCATGGTTGCCGACGCCGCGCGTGGAGATTCTTCCCACGGCCCGAGAGGCTTTAGCGGACAAGTTTGTTTACAGTCAAGAAGTTGCTGATCTGATTTCGGCAGCCTTTTATGAACCCTGCAACTTGCTTTTGTGGGGGCCGGGCGGGCATGGCAAGTCGGATATGGTCCTTACGGCTCTAAAGTCATTAGGGCTCAAGGATGACGAGATTTTTATTCAGTCCTTCGGCGAAGGGATGAGCGAGGACCGTCTTTGGGGTGGTCCTGACATGGCTTCGTTAGATACTTGTCTTCGATACGACACGGACAGGTCCTTCCTTTCATCGCAGTACAAAGCCGTTGTTTTCGAGGAAATTTTTGATGCGCCTGCACAGTCGTTGTTGCCATTGAAAGATGTATTGACTCGACGCATCTTTATGAACGGGCCTGATCGAGTGCCCCTTTCCGCCAAGGTCGTGATTGCTTGCACAAACAAGGACCCTCGTGAATTTGGTGATGGGAACGATGCGGTTCAGGCGTTGATGGAGCGGTTTTTGCTTCAGAAGGAGGTGCGGTGGCCCAGTTATGAACAGAAAAATTATGCAGAGTTGTTTGCAAAGGTAAGGCCAGGTGCAACGCGTGGAGGTAGGGAGTTGCATCGCCTGCTTTCGTCGGTAATTGCCGGTTTAAATGAAACCAAAACGTTCGTCATGTCGCCAAGGATGGCGCTGCAAGCGTTGGAAGTCGTTTCGAATACAGCAAGAGTCAGAGGCGATGACTGTATTGTTGCTGATGCATTTCAGAGCATCCGTTTTGTTCAAGGGATGCAGTCCTACACAGCGGACTTATCTCGGAAAATCGAAAGACGCCTACCCAACGAGGAAAACTTTGTCATACAGCTCGGTCGCGGAGATTTCAGTAGTCAGGACGAGGGCCCGCTCAAGGCACCAAGATCTGCCATTCCTGATTTAACAGCGACCACGCTCAAGTCGCGATTCATTCACTGTGATGAAATTGTGCAGGTGTTGACGCACAGTTTTTTTCAACCTTGTAACGTGCTGCTATGGGGCCCTGGCGGGCATGGTAAATCTGAGATGGTGATGGCCGCATTGCGAAGCATGGGCTACACCGACGAACAGATTTTCCTGCAGTCATTTGGTGAAGGCATGAGTGAGGACCGGCTTTGGGGAGGACCGAATATTGCAAAATTGGATGTCTGTCTCGAGTACGATACAGCACGCTCGTTTCTGCCATATGAAGTGGTGGTTTTGGAGGAGATCCTTGATGCTTCTTCTCAGGCATTGTTGCCGTTGAAGGACGTGTTGACTCGACGGACTTTCATGAATGGAAGCACCCCCGTTGAGATGAAGTCAAAAGTAATCGTCGCTTGCACGAACAAGGATCCGCGGCAGTTTGCAAAAGACAGCGATGCCGTCAAAGCTTTGCTGGAACGATTTCCATTACAACTGGAAGTTCGATGGCCTTCTTATGAACAGGCTGATTACGAAGAATTGTTTCGGATTGCTAATCCAAATGCCAGTTCGCATAAACGTAAATTGCATCGCATATACGCTCACGTGATCGCAAATCTAAATGATGATCGAGAAAACGGGTTCCACGTTTCACCGCGAATTGCGTTGGGAGGCCTGCGACTTGCAGGGAACAGTGTCGGCCGACATGGTCGCAAGAAGATGATTGTGGAGGATATTCTTACCATTCGAAATGTGCAGGGTATGGAGTCCTACAAGCGAGATGTCGAAGGGTTGATAAGGTCCGCGTTGCTGGAGGGTGGAGTGGAAGTCTTATTGAGCGACATAGACGAGCGAACCGAACGTTTGCACGGGAAAATGCTGGATATTAATAAGATTTTTGAGCAGGCCAGTGTTCTCGAAGAAGACGCCCGTTTGGAAATGAACGACCGGGCAATTGCTGAGATGCTGGAACTGATGAGCAGCATTGATGCCCTCAAGCATGAACTGGAGTATTTGCAAGTTTCTGATCCCAAGTTGCAGCAGTGGCAGCGGCTTTCAGAGGAACGCGTCGATGAGTTGGCGAGTGAAATTGAAGCGGGGAGATGAATCCAGTGGAACGCATTCGTGTTGAGCGGCGTTATCGGGACTTTCTTCGGTTCCATACCCACGTGACCTACCCGGAGATGAGCGAGCGTCGAGAGCAAATCAATTCACTTGAGGTGGTGAAGAAACTTGATGCCATCGGAATGCAGCATCTACCATTGCCGATCATTTGGGATGGAGTCCACTTGGTTGATGAGGGGAAGCTTGCGGGGAAAAATGAGATTGAACGTCGGACGCGGCTGACCTATCGCATGCGGATGTGGAAGGGCTGGCGTTTTCTGGATGATTATCTGCAGGGTTCCACTCGCGATGCTGAGCTGTACTATCGGCTGTCTCTTTTGTTGGGGGGAATCGACTTTGAGCAGATTCATGGACGTACTGATATTGATCGAGCGATTGCCAATGTGGCCGTGATTGCAACAGCCAAGCGGTCTCTGGCAGTTGGTATTCCTGCTGAGAAGATCACCGAACAGATCAATTGGGCTCTTCAGGAGGTTGGTGGACTTGAGTCTGATGAAGTTGACTTGCTGGAATGTCTGCCTGACGAAAGCAAGCTGAAGCCTGAGGAAAAAATAGATCACTCTCAAATGTCTGTTGATCGGGGCGTGACCGCCATTCAGTTGGTAGAGAATATTGATACGCGGGGAAAGATTGCGTCGCTGTTTTCCGAATGTTTTGGTGGGAAGAGTGAGGTGTCAGCGGAAAAAGAGATCCACCCGCTTTCTGTACGGCGTTTGAATGTTGCTTCACGCTTGCTGGCGGAACCGAGTATGGAGGCTTTGCTGCGGATTTCGCGTGTTGCAAATGAATACGTGGCTTTTCAGCCACGCTTCGAGAAAAAAATGCTCCCTGCTGCAGATGGAGATCAAACCCGAATGAGGATGATGGCGTCCTACGATGAGTTGCCACGCATGGCACCTGCCGCTTGGGCGGTCAAGGTTGCCTCTGCAAAGTACTTTCGTTATCGGCTTGCAACCAAAAGTTTCATGGTGCGTGAGAAAGTCAAAAGAAGCGACAAGAAGCAGGTGTTTTATGCCATGCTGGATCGCAGCAAATCCATGCAGCAGGGTGAACGGATTTACAAGCTCTTGGCAATTCTGATGAATCGTTTACGAGCGGTGATGCGGCGAGAAGCGATTCTCGGGTACAGTTTTTTCGATTCCGCCGTGCATGAGCAGGTGATGGTGCAGGATGTCGCTGACGCACAGGATGAAATTCGCCGTCTCGAATACGATTTTTTTATGGGGGATGACACCGACATCAATCTTGCCTTGCGCGAGGGCATCAAGAGAATTCGTAGTGTCGTTGATGATGTGGATGCAGAGCGTCCCGAATTGATTATCGTCACGGACGGTGATCATGGAATCAACGTGAAACCCAAAGAGCTCAAGGGGATCATGCTGCACGTTTTCATTGTGGAAGAAAAAAACGAGGACTTGATCCAGTTAGCAAAAAAAACCGGGGGCGTGGCACTGCAAGGTTTGTAAGTATTCCTCGGAAGTGCAGGCTTTTGCGCGGTAGTTGCGTTTCGCGAGTGACTGTGTTTTTTAGCCTTGGATGGAACGCTTGTTTTTTTTCTTGCGATATTTATTCGGATTGTCTGCCTTTCCTGTGATCTCGTACAAGAATCGGCTTGGGGTGGTGGGCCTTGCTTTGCCCCATTTGCGGCGAGTGAGCGCTAATGACATGGTTAGGTTTTCCTGTGCCCGCGTGATACCGACATAGCAAAGACGTCGTTCCTCTGCGATGTCTTCTTCCTCTCCTGATTTGACACTGCGGCTGTGGGGCAGGATTCCATCCTCCATGCCGACCATATAGACCACCGGGAATTCAAGACCCTTGGCGGCATGAAGAGTCAACAACCAGACTGCATTTTGCGCTGCCAGCTTGTCTTTTTCATTTCCCATTTCGCGTCCAGATAAAGCGATTTCGGACAGAAAACCGGTTAGGTCAGGTGCTTTTTTCGATGTGTTTTCCTCATAAGCGTTAATAGCGTTGGTAAGTTCCTCCAGAGAAGCTTGTCTTGCCTGACGTTCCTCCGGTTTTTCATACAGACGAGTGATTTCTTCGTAATAGGCGGTGCGTTCCAGTAGGGTGCGCATCGCGTCTGTCAGGGATTCATTGGTGGCTCTTTGCTGGACATCTTTTGCCAGTGCAGCCAGTTCACCAATTCCTCGCTGTGCGGCAGAAGTCAGGTCGCTCGTGGCGGCGCGGTCCTGCATCACGTCCCAGACCGGGACGCCTCGTTCGACTGCTCGCTGGACCAGCAGCTTGACGGTTTTGTTTCCCAGACCTCGGGCGGGTGTGTTGATCACACGCAGTAAAGCGACTTCGTCACTTGGCTGCTCAATCCATTTCAGATAAGCAAGGATATCCTTGACTTCTCGTCGATCAAAAAATGATTGGCTTCCAAGCATCACATAGGGAATGTTGGCTTTGCGCAATTCCGTTTCGAACAGTCGCGGCTGTTCATTGGTTCGAAAGAGGATCGCTATATCACGCGGTTGAACATGATCATTGTCGATACGATTCTTGATTTCGCGGACGACGGTTTCAGATTCGGTGAGTTCGTCTTTGTGTTGTTCAATTCGCGGACGCGGTCCCTTGGGGCGGCTGGCAATCAGGATCTTGTCGTGGCGTTCTGTGTTGAAGGCGATCAGTCGGTTTGCCATTGCCAGAATTTCAGCTGTGCTGCGATAGTTGTTTTCAAGGCACACAACTTTGGCATCGGGCCAGTCATCTTTAAAGCTGAGAATGTGGGTGACATCCGCCCCACGCCATGCATAGATCGATTGGTCGTCGTCTCCCACAACGCAGAGGTTGCGATGGCGTAACGTTAGGTGTTTGGTGATCCGGTATTGGCTTCCATTGGTATCCTGATATTCATCAACAAGAACGTGGTCGTATTTGGCAGCTTCCTCATCGCGGATCGCAGGGTGCTCGTCGAACAGGGTTTCCGTATGCAGCAGCAGATCGTCGAAGTCCATCGCACCCCGTGCTTGCAACGCATCCTGATAGCGTCGATAGCCGGCAGCGGCGAAATGTTCACGATCTGTTGAAGCGAGGAAAGCCGCTTTGTCTGGTTTGATGGATTCGTTTTTCCAGCCACCGATGATCGATAGCATGTCTCCGGGGCGCAATGCTGTGCCTGGTAATCGCAATTCTCTGAGGATCCCCCGGGCAAGTGATTCCTGATCGCCACGGTCATAAATCGAAAACTTGGCTGGGAATCCCAACGCTTTTGCATGCCGTCGCAGGATCTGCACGCATTGCGCATGAAAAGTGCTGATGACAGGTTGAGGCGGTTTGGTTTTTTTCTTCGCAATTCGCCGTTTACCACTGGGGCGGCGATTTTGTCGTTGGGATTTTACGATCAGTTCACTGACTCGCTCCTGCATTTCGCCAGCGGCTTTATTGGTGAATGTGACCGCCAAAATTCGCTCTGGCGCGATTCCGTTGCGAATCAGGTTTGCGATTCGAAACGTAACCACTCGGGTCTTTCCTGTTCCCGCTCCAGCTAGTACCAACATTGGACCACGCAGGGTGGCGACCGCTTCGGCTTGCGGTCCATTCAATCCGTGAGTTGCTGCGTTCAATCCGTTATGCGCTTGTTAGTTGGAGCAGGTCTGGTTTGCAAGACGTCATCAAATGTCTGTAACAAGCCGCAAAATGCCTGGAACAGTGGGAACCTTCGGGGCGATAAGCTTGGCTGCTAACGAAGATTGTCACGATCAATGACTGGGTTGGCGGTGCCGGTCGTCAGTAGACGCATTGGACCCTGCTGAGGCCGATTGGCGTTGGCGAGGACTCGGTCGTAGGGGATACCAAAGCAAGCGTAATTTCCACTCGCGGTATCCATCACATACACCACGGTCGATGCGGCTGGGTTATTGCTTGCTCGTGGAAATTGAGCACGGCCGGTCAGCATCATGTACTTGCCACCTTTGGCACCTGTTCCAACAGCCTCGTTCACGTTGGTTGTATAGCGTGCCATGAATTGTCCTCCACGTCGGGGGTATATCACATTGCACTGCAGTAGGCCTGAGTTGTGGTCCAAAACGAAGAATCCGTCAGCCTCTTCGCTGATGATGCCGGTTGCGATTGAGTATTTCTCGTCAGACACCGCCGCAGCAGCGTTCAGAAGGGGCAGTTGCGACAGTTCCTGATTCAAGGGCGATTGATGACGGCCTGCAAAGTAGCTTGCAATCCCTACTGAAATCAACGTTATTGCGGCGAGGAAGGCTATTCCAACACGCTGAAGGTCGCAGCACGCGCCATGGGGCTTTATTCGCTGAACGGGTGTTTTTTCGAGTGTCGGTGGGGTATGAGGGACAGTTGATTGAGGCATCGTTGGTGACTCCATGCGATAACGGGAGGGATTTGACGAGTGTGACGGGTGGCAAACTTTGGTCGTTATTAACGTTTTGCCGAGCAAAACGGCAGCAGATCCCGGCCTCCGTGGACCTTGTTCACCTACCGGTAATTGTACGCGCTTCGATTGATCTTTACGATTGCCTTCTTAGAAAGACATTCGACATCTTGTCCTCTTGTCGCCAAATCAACGTTTTTCCCCCTCGAGAGCATCAAAACACCATGGGTATCAACGCACCACTGAATCGAAAATTCCGCATGGCACTCGTAGGCGGAGGAAGTGGTTCCTTTATCGGACGAGTTCACTCGATCGGCGCCTGCCTTGACAATCGGGCTGTGGTGACGGCTGGAGCCCTATCGAGCAATCCGGAACGAGCCAAAGCATCAGCACCGGAATATGGGATCGAGGAAGACCGTGCTTATGGCAGCTATGAAGCGATGCTGGACGCTGAAAGTAAGTTGCCAGAAGATGACAGGATCGACTTCGTCAGTGTTGCAACACCCAATCATACGCACTACGAAGTTGCCAGAGCCGCGGTTGAAGCTGGTTTTAACGTGGTTTGTGACAAACCACTGACCTTTGATTTGGCACAAGCTGAAGCGTTGCTTGAAACAGTTACTGGAAGTGATGTTGTCTTCGCCGTCACACACAACTACACGGGCTATCCACTGGTGCGGCAGGCACGGGAAATGATCCTCGGTGGCGAGCTGGGTGAAATCAATGCGATACGTTCGCAATATATCCAAGGGTGGTTGCGAACTTCTCTGGAAGCCGAGGATCAGAAGCAAGCTGCTTGGCGGACTGATCCTGCTAAGAGTGGTGCTGCAGGAGCTTTTGGTGACATCGCCACACACGCTTATAACCTGGGCCGATTCATGACCGGCGAAATGCCAGAGTCAGTCAGTTGCAGTCTCAAGACCTTTGTCGAAGGTCGGCGGCTTGATGATTATGGCACTGCCGTTATTCGTTACGCCAATGGTGGACTGGGAACCGTCACTGCTTCGCAAATCAGTCATGGTCGCGAGAATGATGTTGAAATTGAAATTGATGGAACAAAAGGTTCGTTAAAATGGCGACAGGAAAATCCCAACGAATTGATTTTTCGACAAAATGGAAAACCGCACCAGATATACACACGCGACCCCAACGCCCCGTTCACCAATGAATTAGGGGCTGGCGCCTGCCGCTTGCCAGCTGGTCATCCGGAAGCGTTCTTTGAAGCCTTTGCGAATGTCTACACGGCAGCGTTTGATGACATGGCAAAGCGAGCGTCAGGAGAAAATTTCGAACGACGTGATACGCTTTACCCCAATATTTATGATGGGGTGGAGGGGATGTATTTCATTCAGCAATGTGTTGCCAGTAGTCAAGAAAATGCTGCGTGGCTTCCGTTGAAACACGAGGTGGCGCGTCGCTAAGACGGCTTTTTTTCTTCTGTGCGTCGCGACCAATCGCCTTGGTCGCGATAGGCAAAAATACGTTCTACCATCCTGCTTATTTTGTGAGACTCTGCGTATCGATGGGGCACGTGAGCCCGTCGCTTCAATGGGTGATGGGCACCAGCAATTTGGGTTAGAAAAATTCGCCCGCGATTGATTGGTCCTCTGTGTAAGGGCCAAGCTTGAGGGTTCTAACCTTTTTTGGCGGCGGTGCGTTTCGAGCCAATGTGGGCCCGCACAGGGCGTTTGGGTGGACATGCGGCGAAGCGTTCCACACCATTTGTTTATTCGGCACAATAGCGTTCAGACACAGCTTTTACGAAGATGGTGGGTGATGGGGGCTAGCAGATTGTCCCGTCGAACACTAACGCGAAAGTGACATCCGATGACCGAAGAGATTTGGGATGCTCCTACGGCCCTGCTGCACCGGGGGGCTCGATGGCTCGGTTGTCCTTTCTGCCTGTATTTTGTGCCGCTCGTTCATGTAGGGCAGCAGGTTTCGGTTTTTGCTGGATTTGGGGAACATTCCACCTGACGCGATTTCCGTGCCGCACGCCGTCTACGCTGGCTCCGTCTGGAACGAGATCTGTCGGTTTTAGCCTGAAATCATCAGTTTTCGCGGTAGGAACATGACTCGTTTCCCTAGCTTACGGTTTATGATTGGAATGACGACGATTTGTCTGATTCAATGCTTATGGCGGGCCCGGCTCGATTTACAAAGTTATGGCAAACGCAGAGATCAATAACGGATTGGGGTACGAGGGTCCGCAACTTCCCGACGCGATCCTGAAGGAGGTTCGCGAAATTTCGTGGACGGCCAATCCAGATGGGACGCTTCAGTGGATTCACCCAGCCGCAGGAAATCTGTACGGGCGGCCAGCGGAAGAACTGATGGCAGACTCAACATTATGGTCTGGCGCTGTGCATCCTGAGGACCGATCATGGGTTCACCAGCAGTTTGCGGACTTTCTTCTTCATCACGAAGAGAACGCGTGTTTGGACCGCGAATTTCGTGTGATTGATACAAAGCAGACCACGCATCTGGTGCGTGAACAGGTGCATTGTCGACGGTCAGAAGAAGGCAGCCTAGCAGTTGTGGGCCTGACCCATATGCAGAGAACTCAACGTGAGGCGGATACGTCTTCTGACGCTGCGCTTCGTGATGCTGAGGCGGTGTACCATTCTTTGGTCGAGAGTTTGCCGTTAAGTGTTCTTCGAAAAGATGCACGTGGTAGGGTTCAGTACGCGAACGCACAGGCATGTGATCAGCTCGGTGTTTCAGTTGCAGAGCTGATCGGTAAGACTGATTTCGATCTGTTTCCGGCTGACTTGGCAAAGAAGTACATGACTGATGATCGCCGGGTCATGCAGTCCGGCGAGCTGTACCACAATGTCGAACGGCATCAGATCGGTAACGAAAAAACCATCCATGCTGAGGTCTGGAAGGCACCTGTGTATAGTGCCGAAGGAGATGTGGTGGGGATTCAGGTCATGTTCTGGGATGTCAGTGACCAGAAAGATGCGGAGCACCAGATTGAATTCGAAAAGTTTCTACTGGCGACCCTTCTGGAAACGGTGCCTGATTCTGTCTACTTCAAAGATTCTGACAGTCGGTTCATTCGGTTGAGCCAAAGTTGTGCGACCAAATTCGGGCTTGCCGAGCCACGGGAGGCTGTGGGTAAGTCAGATGCTGACTTTTTTTCACTGGAGCATTCCCGAAAAGCTCTGGCTGATGAACGCGGAATCATGAAGACAGGGCAGGCCATTCTTGCTGAAATCGAGCATGAGACCTTTGGTGATGGTTCTGAAACGTGGTGTAGTACGACCAAGGTTCCCTTGAAAGACAAAAAAGGTAATGTCATTGGCACCTTTGGTATTTCACGGGATGTTACGAGGCAAAAGCAGGCTGAGCAGGGACTTGCCCGGGAAAGAGATCTTCTCAAAACCATTATCGACAACGTGCCAGACCTGATTTATGTCAAGGATCGTGCTGGAAGATTTGTGACTGCAAATGCTGCCTTACTACGGTTGTTGAAACTTGATAACCCGTCTGAGTTGGTCGGCAGGAATGATTATGATTTCTCCCCACCTGAATTAGCTTGCAACTATGTCGCAGATGATCAGATCGTGATGCGCACACGCGAATCTTTGCTTGATCGGGAAGAATCGCACAAGGCAAAGTCGGGAGACGATATTTGGTTGCTGACCACCAAAGTTCCGCTCATTGATGAAAATGGTGTCGTCAACGGTGTTGTAGGAATCGGGCACGACATCACGGCACGCAAACGAGCCGAGCGGGAAATCCTGAATGCCAAGGAAGTGGCTGATCGTGCTAATCGAGCGAAAAGTGATTTCCTGGCAAATATGAGTCACGAGATTCGTACGCCTATGAATGCCATCATTGGGATGACTGAATTGGTTTTAGATACGAAATTGGATGATTACCAGCGCAAGTACCTGTCCATGGTGGAGGAGTCCGGAGATGCTCTGCTTGGCGTGATCAACGATGTACTTGATTTTTCAAAAATCGAAGCAGGGAAACTCGAGTTGGAAGAACGTGTGTTCGACCTTCGCGAGAGTCTTGGTGACACAATCGCTGCCTTCGCGCCGCGTGCGCACGGGAAAAGCATTGAATTGGCTTTTAGAGTTGATCCGCATGTACCTCGCTTTGTCATTGGCGATTCCGGGCGTTTGCGTCAGGTGATGAATAATTTGATTGGGAACGCAGTCAAGTTCACGCACGCGGGTGAGGTCTTGGTGCATGTTTCCGATCTACCCGCCACTCAGGGTGAGGTGCGCTTGGAAATCTCAGTCAGGGATACGGGAATTGGAATTCCGGAAGAGAAGCATGGTGCGATCTTCGGGGAGTTTGAGCAGGCAGATACGTCCACCACCCGGCGTTATGGCGGCACAGGGTTGGGACTATCGATCTCGTCCCGGTTGGTAAAGCTGATGGGCGGACAAATCGAACTCTCCAGCCAGTTGGATCGAGGAAGTAATTTTCACTTCCAGTTATCTTTCACGCGGGCTCCAGATGGGATTGAGCAACAACAGGAACGTGGTGTCGTGGTTGTTGGTGGAACACGGGTATTGGTTGTTGATGATAATGAAACGAACCTGATGATTCTTGATGAAATGCTGTCCAATTGGGGGATGGTGCCCTATCTTGCCAACTCTGCCGAAATGGCTCTCAAGGAATTGCAAAACGCGGATGCTCGTGAAGAGCCGATCTCTCTCGTTGTAACCGACGTGAATATGCCAGTCATGAATGGGTACGGCTTCATCGCCGAAATGCGACAGCAGGTTGGCTTCGCGGAAAATCAGGTCATCGTTCTCACAAGTGGCGGGCGGGATGGAGACAGCGATGTTCGCACTCGGTTAGGGATTACGGAACGCCTTATGAAGCCAGTCAAGCAATCTGATTTGTTTGATTCGATTGTACGTTGTCTTGGAGTTGCTGAACCTGAAGATGTTGTGATCGATGCTGGTTCAGCTTCAGTCTCTGAATTAGGGAAGCTCAGAATCCTGCTTGCCGAAGACAATGTGATCAATCAGCGGCTTGCGGTGGGAGTACTTGAAAAGCATGGGCACCATGTCACGACAGTCAAGGATGGTCGAGAAGCGGTCGAGGTATCGATGCGGCAGAAGTTTGACGTTCTATTGATGGACATTCAGATGCCGATCATGGATGGTATCGAGGCGACGAAGGCAATTCGGAACCGCGAAGCGGTAAGTGGACTGTACTTACCGATCATTGCGATGACGGCTCATGCCATGAAAGGTGATCGTGAGAAATGTCTTTCCGTCGGAATGGACGAATACGTGGCAAAACCGATTCGAGTAGGGATCGTTCTCGAGAAACTCTCTGCGGTGCTCGGGTTGGCGGCAGAGAAGGCGTCCAGTTCGGACTTGGCAAACAGCAAGCTGGCAGATAATGAGCCAGCCGATTTTCAAAAACTACGGAAATCGGGCCTCGAGCAATCCGCCGACCCTGCGAGTGATTCTGGTTCAGAATCGAAAAGCGGCAAGACAGCAACCAATGGTCCCGACGTGGAGCACGCACGCATCGCTACTGCCAGCCGGGTCGGAAAGTCGACCTTGCCTCAACCAGAGGACGGTGAGGCGATCTGCTGGAGTCAGGCCCGACAAGCAGTTGGCGGCGATGAGGAGCTGCTGCGGGATCTGCTTCGTGTTTACCTGGGAGAGTCCAATTGTCTGTTGCAGTCTGTGCAGCGTGCTATTGAGCAGAACGATCGTGACGAAATCCTTCGCGCTGTTCATACCTACAAAGGGGCGTCACTGTCGGTGGGAGCGATTCATGCACATCAGTTGGCACGGGAAATGGAAGATGCTCTTTTGGCGGGAGATTTGCAGTATCCTCAGCAAATATATCAGCGATTGCGGCACGCCTCGGATCACGTTGTTGCGGATGCTGAAGTGTATCTAGCTACTGAACATTAGTGTGTTCTCCTAACGATGCAGGCCAATGGGTGTCGGAGGTACCGTGCGTCTTCCGGCCATCGAGTAGCATCAGCAACGATGAAGCTTATGCTATAGTGTTGCTCGTTGGCCCTCGGGAAGATTTGCCTGAGATCCCATTCCCGCCTGACTTTTGGAGAGTTGAATGCCTCGTCTGTTTTGCACCTTGATCTTCGCTTTATTGCTGCCATCATTTTTGTTCGCACAACAGAACAAAAAGTCACGCTTCAAGCCAATTCCAGATAAGGCTCGTGAGGCCATCACCGAGGCGGTCCCCAAAGCTGCGACAGCGAAGCCAGCCAAAGAACGCCGTGTTCTCGTGTTTTCCCGTTGCGGTGGCTTTGTTCACCAGTCCATTCCGTTCGGAAACTTTGCGGTTGAAATGATGGGTGACAAAACGGGTGCGTTTCAAGTGGACCTCGCTGAAGACTACGAGGTGTTCACGCCCGACAACCTTGCGAAGTACGATTGCATTCTTTTAAACAATACAACGCACATGCAGTTCCCGGAAGCTTCACAATTGAATGCGTTTCTTGACTTCATTTCTAAAGGCAAGGGGCTGGCTGGGTTTCATGCTGCCAGTGATAACTTTGGAAGACATCCAGAAGCTCTTGCCATGGTTGGTGGCATTTTCAATGGTCACCCATGGGGAGCCGGTGGCACGTGGGCATTCAAACTTGACGACCCAGATCACAAATTGAATCAAGCGTTTGGTGGAAAAGGGTTCTGGCACCAGGATGAGATCTATCAATATAAACCTGAATCCTATGTGGGGCCTGAGATTCTGCGGGTGCTGGTAAGCTTGGATATGTCCAAGAACACGGTTTCAGATCGAATCAAAGATGGGCCACGAGAAGTTCCCGTTTCATGGGTACGCAAAGCCGGTGATGGACGGGTGTTTTACACCAACTTTGGGCATCGGCCAGAGACGTTTCAGAATCCTGTGATCCTGCAGCACATGCTCGATGGGATTCAGTACGCGATGGGTGATCTTGCCATCGACGATGCACCGACTTCAAAGAGTTCGCAGGGCGACGCGGCACTCGCTCCGGAAAAGAAGTAGCGTTGACAGAGAAAAAGGTGTGGGATCGCACGCTTCGTTACTTTGAAACGCTGTGGTAAGGAATCCTGGGGGGTGCCGAAAAGGAGTGCACATGGTCACCCTGTGCGTAGTCTCGGGGTGTGCGGCAGATGCTCATCACCTTGCAGGAAGCATCATGAGTGTGGGACTTAACGTGACACCCTGGGGATCTTATTGATTGGCAACGCTGACAAGAGACGCGAATATTGTTGACAGAATATATCGATTCCACTGAGCGAGCGGCTGAAATCATTCGCATGGGTGGTCTGGTGGCGTTTCCAACGGAAACCGTGTTTGGGCTCGGGGTGGATGCCACCAATGGCGATGCTGTGGCGAAACTGTTTCAAGCCAAGGGCAGGCCAAGCAACAACCCATTGATTGTGCATTTGGATGATGGTCGCCATTGGGCCCGCGCGGCAGCAGAATTGCCAACGGTTGCTGAGGCGTTGCTGGACGCTTTCTGTCCCGGACCATTAACGCTTGTGCTTCCCAAACGGCAGATCATCAGCGATGAAGTGACCGCGGGATTGGCGACGGTTGGTGTACGTATTCCGGATCATCCCATTGCCAGAGCGATTTTGCGTACTGCCGCTGTTCCGGTTGCCGCGCCTTCTGCGAACCGGTCGGGTCGACCCAGTGGAACCACTTGGCAGGCAGTGTCTGAGGATTTGGACGGACGTATTGATGCAATTTTTACTGCAGATTCGACCACGATCGGGATCGAATCAACCGTTGTAGATTGCAGCAGTACGCATCCCGTTGTGCTGAGGCCTGGCGCGATAACGCTGGAACAGCTGCAGCAAGTTGTCCCTCAGACCCGGGAGTTCGGACCGGTTGAAGAGCGGCGGAGGCTTGTTTCTGGAGAACCGGTTAATTCTCCGGGAATCCTGCATCCCCATTACCAACCCCGTGCCGAAGTCATCCTGGTCGAAGTGCCGCCGGTCGGTATCTCGGTTGGTGTTTCGGCAGTGTCGGCATTCTGCGGAACCGAAGAGTTTGAAGGACTTCACGAGTTTGCACTCGCCAAAATTTTCG
The DNA here is from genome assembly GCA_002690925.1 of Rhodopirellula sp. Lineage (GTDB taxonomy): Bacteria > Planctomycetota > Planctomycetia > Pirellulales > Pirellulaceae > Rubripirellula. The sequence goes on along the minus strand of NZGD01000136.1, from coordinate 40,213 downwards.
GATCTTTGGAAGACTACGCTGGCGGCTTCTATGAATTCTTGCGGGAAGTTGATCGCCGAGCGTTCGAAAGGGTTTTCGTTCAAACTGCGTCGGAGGACGGTATCGGTCTCGCATTAAGAGATCGGCAACGTAGAGCTGCCGGTACGTAACCTGTAGAGAGGGAAATGATAAAAACTCATTGCCCAAAAAGACGTCGCCGCTGATGCGTAGGGCAAGTTGCGATTGCTGATCAAGCAACACGCCGAGCTTCGAAAATCAGTTGCATCAGGTCGATATTCTCTGAAGCGGTCTTGCGACAAGCATCGCGTTGGATAACCGTCTCTGGGAAGTCAACCAAATCGGGATGTCTTCATTTGCAAGGCACTGAAGGCGGCTCCACCACCCAAAAACTGTCCAATGAAACCGCCAGTAAATCCACCAACGATACAAAGCAAGAATGCTGGCAAACCCCATAGCACTGGCGATTCTTCTTGATTGTTTGCTGTAATTGCTACACTGGCGACTATTCCAGCAGTGAAGACGATTCCCATACCATCAATCCTAATGCAGGCTTTGGTGTTTTGATTCTGTTGTGATCGAATGTAAGCATGAAGTGCCGACGCACAGCAGTTCACTCTCGATTAAGGAATCCAAGGGATTGGGGGGGATGGTGTTGGTTTACTGAGCGATTGTTGTTGTATCAAGTGGCTTGGCGTGTATGCGTGCGAAGTCAACTGCATGGGCTGTGCGGATTCACAACTCGACGGTTTTGAGCATTCAGAACATGCCAATCTGTATTTTCAATGTCATGAGCATCTGCGCTGGTAGGGTTGACTGACAGATTGGAATGGGTGTGTTTGGCTGGTCGTTGATTTAGGATTTTAATTTCGAAGTAAGGTAGTGAGAAAACTCATGACACCGCGTTTGTTTCATCTGAGGGCACTGTTTCGGACACTCGTCGTCTTGGTAATTGCGAGTTTTACCAGTTCGACGAGTTACGGTAGTGACGTGTTTTTTGATGTCGTCATACGTGGTGGGACTGTGATTGATGGCACAGGAAAACCACGTTACATCGCCGACATTGCGGTGAAAGATGGTCGTGTCACTTTCATTGGAAACAACAAGGAAATACAGGCCGAAAAGGTGATTGATGCTACGGGCTTGGTGGTAGCTCCCGGGTTCATCGACATGATGGGGCAGACTGCAAGTCCGATGATTCATTCTGACGAGTCGGCGTACAATTTGCTGACTCAGGGAATCACAACCATCAATGCGGGTGAGGGGGAATCTGCCGCTCCTTTATCGCCCAATAATGCAAAACAGGCTGGCTACTCAACGATGCGTGAGTACTTCGCATTATTGGAACTGACAGGTCTGCCAGTCAATTTGGTTCAAACGGTTGGGCACACGCAGATTCGGCGTCTGGTGTTGGGTGATGTCGAGCGACGCCCAAACTTGGCAGAGCTTGAAGAGATGAAGCAGTTGACGCGTGAGGCAATGCAGGCAGGGGCGATAGGCGTTTCCACTGCGTTGATTTATCCGCCAGCGGTGTATGCACAGCCACGGGAAATCAGTGCTTTGGCTGCGGTTGCTGGTGAATTTGGCGGTGGTTATTTCACGCACATGCGAAACGAAGGTGATCGGTTGTTAGAAGCGGTCGAAGAGGCCCTGCAAATTGGACGCGATGCAAAAACACCTGTGCACATTTTTCATTTGAAGGCAGCGGGTAAAGCGAACTGGGGAAAATTACCTCGTGCAATTGAATTGATCAAGAATGCCCGAGCCTCGGGGCAGCAAGTCACGGCAGACATTTATCCTTACATCAATAATGGACTGGGTATTGCAGCTTTGATTCATCCCAGGCACTTCACTTCCGGTCGTTCCGCTTTGATTCGAAAACTCGCTGATCAAAAGTTTCGGAGTGAAGTTCGTGAAGAAATGGAGTCTACCGCTGGGTGGGAAAACTGGTACCGTCATGCTGGCCATGATTGGAATCGTATTGTGATTGGTAAAAGCAATCATCCGAGATACCGAAAGTGGGACGGTTTGCCACTTGCCCAGATCGCGAAAGCCAGTGGAGAAGACCCATGGGATACCTTTTTTAATCTGGTTGTCAGTGGTGCCTTCGCTTTACCGGAAACAATGTCCGAGGCGAATAAAGTCATTGCAATCAAGCAGGATTTCATCTCGTTTTGCACAGACGTGGGACCCGTCAGGGGGGGGCGAAATGCGTCGCACCCCCGAGCTTTTGGTGCGTTTCCACGCATCATCGCACGCTACGTCAAAGAACAGAATGTCATCTCACTCGAACGAATGGTGGCGCAGGCAAGCGCTGCTGCTGCGCAGGCTGTTTACCTGTTTGACCGGGGAAAAATTGAAATTGGGGCACCTGCTGATTTGATTGTCTTTGATCAGGAGGGAATCGTAGATAAGGCGAGTTTTCGGCAGCCAGATGCGGTTTCGCAGGGTATGAAGTTTGTCTTGGTCAATGGGCAAGTCGTGTTGCAAAGTGGCCAGTTGACCAATCGACGACCGGGGCGAGTTCTGCGAGGCCCCGGTTATCGACCAGAATTGGCGGCACACCATGTGAAATCTTCTGAGACCAAGCCTCCATTTGAGAATTACGACCGTTCCATGGCCAAGTTTCTGGAAAAGCACCGATTGCCCGGAGCCTCGATTGCAGTCACGAATGACAGTAAGGTTGTTTTTGCCAACGGTTATGGGTACGCCGACGTGGCTCTTGGTAAAAAGGTTCATCGCGATAGTCTCTTCCGAATCGCAAGCATCTCCAAGCCGATCACTGCAGTAGCAATTTTACAATTGCATGAACGCGGGAAACTTGATCTCGACGATTCTGTGTTCATGCTGCTCGAACTCAATGATGTGATCCAGACCACAGAAGGAACAGAGAAACGATTGCGAGATATTACCGTTCGGCATTTATTGCAGCATCGTGGGGGATGGGATCGCAATGTATCGTTCGATGCAATGTTTCGGTCTGTGACGTTTGCTGAAAAATCCGGTGGCGAATCACCAGCGGATCAGCAGGCTGTGATCGATGCGATGTTGAAACAACCGCTCGACTTCGCGCCAGGCGAGCGGTATGCCTACTCGAATTTCGGATATTGCCTGCTGGGGCGTGTGATTGAAAAGTTGAGTGGACAGTCATACGAGTCGTATGTAAAGCAGAATGTGCTTGACCCAGTTGGTGCAACCAAAATGCGTTTAGGAGCGACTCGCTTAACGAGGCGAGCTGAAAATGAGGTGCGGTACTATCATCCTGGCACGGGAACCTCAGTGTTTCAGAGTGACTTGAAACAGCAGGTGCCCCATCCCTACGGTGCATGGAATTTGGAAGCGATGGATTCGCATGGAGGCTGGTTGGCCTCGGCTACCGATTTGGCGAAGTTTGCCGCTGCATTCGATAATCCTGCGACTTGTCCCATTCTGTCTGAGGCAAGCATCGAATTGATGCACCAACGCCCACCAGGTGTTGCAGGATATGGGAAGGACGGAAGCGAAAAAACCGTCTACTATTCGTTTGGGTGGAGCAATCGTGTGGTTCGTCATGGCAAGTTGAATCATTGGCACACAGGTTCGCTGCCAGGCACCGCAAGCATTCTGATCCGCAGACATGATGGCAAAAATTTTGTTGCTCTCATGAATTCGAGAGTAAGCCCGGTTTCCGAACACCTCGGACGCGAAATGGATCAATTACTGCATCAGATGGCAAACCAGGTCAAGACTTGGCCAAAGGAGTGATTGTCTGTGCTGGTCGGTTTTGTGCTGGGTCGCCTGTGCTGGGTCGCCTGTGCTGGTGCAGCATCAACGGATGGGGGGGCAGGGAGGCGACTATGTGCAAAAAAACTGTGATGCGATGCTTCGCTACAGTTTGACTGGGAAATTATGGCATGCAGCTTTTCGAGCCATTTCTTAGGATTTTTGCATGGAACGGGAGGCGACAGGAACGTGGTGTGTGCCGGTTGCTGGTTCTCGGACCCACGGGTTGTTGTCTCGATCGTGGCAGCATCAACGGGGCGGCCCTATCAGTCTGTGGTCATGGGCAGCGACTTTCCGAATTGAACCAGGCGGCGTTCAAAATCATATCAAGTTGCGTGAGTTTGAATCAAAGGTACACGAGCCATTCCGCGGGGGGATTTTGCTTGCACAGGCAAGTGGTGCCAGATTTAGTCAGTGTTTCCTCGGGTAGGCTCTTTTTCCTTTGGGGATGTCCATGATTATGTTGATGCACGACTTGGAATTCCGTGCAATAATACGGCTCTCGTGATTAACCCTCTCCCTTCCCCTGCATCTGAGACCTGCCCCCATGCCAAGACTGAATCGTCGTCAATTTTCAGCTGCCGCCGCTGCCACGGTTGCCGCCGCCTCCATTCCCCGGACATCAGCTCAAAGCCCGAATGAGCAATTGGGGGTTTGTGTTGCTGGAGTAAATAGTCGTGGGGGCGAGCATATCCGTGGATTCAATAAAGACCCGCGTACGGTGATCCGAGCCATTGTTGATATTGATGAGGAAGTCGGGCGTAAGCGTGCTGAACAGGTCGCCAAAATGCAGGGCAAGGCGCCTGAAGTTTTCAAAGATGTTCGTCAAGCGCTTGATATGGATGGCATCGATATTTTGACCTGTGCGACTCCGAATCACTGGCACGCATTGATGGGCGTGTGGGCGATGCAGGCAGGTAAAGATGTTTATGTGGAAAAGCCAGTTAGTCACAACATCCATGAAGGTCGAGCTTTGGTCGCGGCCGCAAAAAGATATGGTCGAATGTTCCAGACTGGAACGCAGTCCCGTAGTAGCGCTGCATGTCAGGACGCAGTGAAGTTCATTGCAGATGGTGGAATCGGTGATGTGAACTTTGCCCGTGGTCTCTGTTACAAGCGACGTAAATCAATCGGATCACTGGGCGACTACAGAATTCCAGATAACGTCGACTTCAATATGTGGAGCGGACCGGCTGCGTATACCGACCCCAAGTTGACACGTCAGCGTTTTCACTATGACTGGCATTGGCAGCGACATTACGGCAACGGTGACCTTGGGAACCAGGGACCTCACCAAACAGACATTGCACGATGGGGTTTGGGGTTGAATCGTCATCCCGAATCAGTGATCAGTTATGGAGGTCGGTTAGGTTATCCCGCTGAGCGTAAGGATGAAAACTACGTTGATGCTGGTGACACCGCCAATACCGAAGTCAGTATTTATGACTACGGTGACAAATGCATCGTGTTTGAGACGCGAGGCCTCGATGTATCAGAGTCGGCTGGTAGAGAAGTCGAAGCGATGTTCGGTCAAGGTAAAGGCAACAAGATTGGTGTCATCTTTTACGGTACTGATGGCTATGTTGCTCAGACCCGATACGACCTATGTAAGGTCTATGACAAGGACATGAAGCAGGTCAAAGAATTCAAAGTCAGTAACGTTGGTGATGCTCACTTTGCTAACTTCATTGATGCATGTGTTTCTCGTGATTACGATTCATTGAACGCTGATGCGATGACCGGACATCTGTCTGCCGGTGTCAGTCATCTTGGTAATATTTCGTATTATCTCGGCGAGAAGAATCGAGCTTCGATGGATGATATCAAGCAGACGCTGGCTTCGATTAAAAGTCTTGATGACAATGCGGCGACTTTACAACGCACCGTGGAACATCTGGAAAAGAGTAATGTCGAACTGGCAAAAACACCTCTGTCTCTTGGTCCTCTGTTGAAATTCGATAACGCGACGGAGCGTTTCACAAATAACGAAGCTGCCAACGCCATGCTGACTCGTGATTACCGCAGTGGGTTCGAAGTGCCAGCGGCTGATAAAGTTTGAGTCACCGTAAAAAAACGAAAAAAACGGGTGTCGGTAAGTGTCGGCACCCGTTTTTTTTGCGCAGTCCCCGAAATTCACCAAGCAACACTCAGCCTCTGAAGTTGAGTTGGCAGCCGGTTGCGGGTGTTGTTCGACAACTTTGCGTCCAGCTTTTTCGCTTTACTTTGGGGTGGGCGCTTCGGATCAGACTTTTGGATCGAAGTCACGGGATTTTCGTGTCATCAATGCATTCGCTTCGTCATCATCGATGAATCGTTCGGCCTTCGGATCCCATCGCAATTCGCGTCCAAGCATGAGTGCTATGTTGCAGAGGTGGCATGAAGTCATCGTCCGGTGGTGGGACCAAACGTCTGAAATTGGCTTTCCTCCATCACTGATGCAATCGAAGAAGTTTTGCATGTGATTTCCTGGACGTTTGCCTTTACACATTTTCACGATCAGCTCGTCCAATTCTGCACGGTCGCCATCCGTCAAAGCTTGATAGGGTTTGCCTTCGATTTTGCCGCGATTAACGAAGATTCGGCCCTTTTCACCTTCAAAAAGGATTCCATTCCCAAAGTCAACATTATCACCTTCACGTTTGTAGTGATTGTTGACGCTCATCACCGCTCCATTGCCATAAGTCAGGTCGATGTTAAAGCGAGTTGCTGTATTGAAAGCGTTGGGTAGTGAAGCCTCTCCATTAAGGAACTTGCCCCAGTTGAAATCATTTGGCACAACCTTTGGAAATTCACCCTCACCCGACACTTTGACTGGCCCGTCTTCGCCAGGTGCCAGTGCCCACTGCGCAATGTCTATGTGGTGGGCGCCCCAGTCGGTCATCTTTCCTCCGGAATACTGGAAGTACCAACGGAACATTCGGCGGCGTTCGTTTGAGTAGTCAACCATGGGGGCAGGGCCTACCCACATGTTCCAATCAATATTTTCTGGCGCCTCTGTGTTTTCAAATGGCCCGCCTGCGGGAGCTCCGCCAATGGCTACATAAGCATTAACGTTCTTGCCCAAACGTCCACTTCGTACCATCGCGATGGCTGTCAGGAACTTATCTTTTGAACTCCGTTGCTGGGTGCCCACCTGAAAGACGCGTCCTGTTTCTTCGACGACTTTCCGAATTTGTTTGCCTTCATCGATGGTTAATGTCAGCGGCTTTTCGCAATAAACGTCAGCACCAGCTCGAAGAGCGGCAATGGCAATCGGTACGTGCCAGTGATCGGGAGTCCCGATCGTCACGACATCCGGTTTTTCTTCTTTGAGCATCACTCGGTAGTCACGATAGGTATTCAGTTTGCCCCCGAAGGCTTTGTTGAATTCCGCGGCGTGTACATCATCTACGTCGCAAACGGCTACCATGTTGGCGTGTTTCGCCGCGTCACGTGCGATACTGCCGCCTCGACTGTATCGGCCACGGCTGCCGCCAACGCCAATCGATGCAAGGCGAAGTTTTTTCGATTCATCCTGAGCAATGGCATCCGTTGATACTACCAAGGCAGATCCAGCTGCGGTTGCCTTTAGAAATCCACGACGTGATGATTCCATAAGAGAGAGTTCCTAAGGTGGAAGGTGGGGTTGCGTGATAAAGCAACATTCTAACTGAAACCATTAATCATTGTGGAGATTCAGAAGATGCAAAACCATTCAGAGAGAACTGGAAGGGTGGGTAGGGGGTGTTGTCTGTTTCATACGGGCCTTGTCAAAGGCTCCTCCAACGACCCTGCGTTTTCGCTGGTGTCCTGTTAACCGAGGTTTGGGGGGGGCTGGTCATCACTTGGGAATACTCGTGTACAAACTTTGTATTCAATAATCACGACATTATGATTTGGTTGATAGCAGCGATCTGTTTTTCGTGTCGGGACACGCAACCGTACTGCCGCACGGCGAGTCGTGACGCAAGAACCACATAGGACTGGAGTTCGTCTTCTCAGAACGCCAACGGTAGAGGGCGTTCAGCCAAACGCTGTGAGATCGCCTGCAGTTCCGAATCTGAAGGCTCGTTCGTCGCGCGACGAATCAGAATCCAAGGGCGTGCTTTGCGGATGACGCCTTTCTCCAGAAACTCTCCAAAGAGCCTCAGTTGCAATGATTCGGAGGTAGACAGGTCCGTTGTGAATGGACTGTCGTGCACCCCCAGAAAAATGGCAGTGAAGTTCTGCTTCGATTTCGCAAGAGTCACGCCGGATGATCCTGACTGATTCACGGGGCGGGGGGACGCACCGGGGACGCTCATCTTTTTGATTAACTTTCCATCAAAGTGGATATCAACTTTCGGATGAGAATCAAGCAGATCCGTCTGGATCGAAATCGTCGCTTCCAGCAGTATGCTATCCGCTGCTGTCTCAATCGGCTCAAAAGCGATTCGCAAAGCGTGTCGGTGGCCTGCTTGCGGGTAGTTGATGTTCCAGCAGCGGCCTCGCACAAAATGCTCATCGGCTACTGGGAGGGTCTTGCCATCTACCGGTTTCAATTGAACCGATGCCTCATCTTGGAATCCGAAGCTGATCGCTTGTCCGCCTCGAGCGTCAATTTCCCATTCTGCACCGGCCTCACTCCAAGTTGCCACGCCGAGTTGGTTGGTGATCCACATGGTACGTCCGGTAACGTCAGGGAAGCTCGAATTAAATTGCAGCGATCCGTCTGCGATCACCTAGCACACGTCGCACGTTTGGCTTGGCGATTGAGAGCATCGACAACTTCTTAGATCAGTCGCTGTATTCAGCAGAGAAGAACTCTTTGCTTTGCTCGACATCGGGTTTGATCGTGCGACTGCCCTCGTTCCAGTTCGCGGGGCATACTTCGCCGTTCGCCTCGAAGTATTGCAGGGCTTGTACCATCCGGAAGGCTTCATCGACGCTTCTTCCCAAAGGCAAATCATTAACAACCTGATGTCGGACGACACCTGCTTTGTCAATTAAAAACAGTCCTCGTAGTGCAACACCACCGTCAAGTAAGACGTCATAATCGCGAGAGATCTGCTTGTTAAGGTCAGCAATCAAGGGGTAATCAGTCTTGCCGATTCCACCTTGGTCACGAGCGGTATTGGTCCACGCCAAGTGCGTGAAATGGCTGTCGATGGAAACGCCCAGAATCTGCACGCCGAGAGCTGCAAAATCTTTTGCGCGATCGCTGAATGCTATGATTTCTGTGGGACAGACGAACGTAAAATCCAATGGCCAGAAAAATAACAGGACGTATTGGTCTTTGTAGTCGCTGAGGGAGACTTCTTTGAACTGACCATCAGGCATGACGGCTTGTGCGGTGAAATCAGGAGCTTGTTGGGTTACCAAAACACTCATCGCGAACTCTTTACTTCTAAAGATGGTATGGGCGGGACGAAAATCTTGTTCATCGAGCCGGAAACACCAACCCGATAGATGAATACTATCGAAGGATTTTTGTGATTCGGCAACCCGCCTGAATCTGTTCAAGACTTGCTGATGGCTGGGTCTGCTGCCCAGTGGCCGCAACTGTGGCCACCAAGGCCGTGTCAAAGTGGGGTGTGAATCCGCGGGAAAAAGAAGCAAACCGCTACATTGCGAGTGCTTCTTTTGCGACACGGGACTCAATCAACGAGATCCTCAGGTACTATTTTTTTCTCCTGCCAGTAGAAACCATCGGCTCGCTTTTCCAAAATTCGTGCTCTGCTACCCGGCGCCAAGGGGAGTTCCTGCTCAGGTAAATACTCCAGCAATCGATCCGCAGCGTTGCGTGCCACAGAAGAGAGTGTGCCTCGATCTTTGTAAAATGGATCGTCTTTGAGCAGGTTATTGTGCTCCCACGGATCACTGTCGCGGTCATACAATTCAGATTGGCCGTCGGCGTAGCGAATCAAACGCCAGCGTTGGTCGCAGATTGAGTGATTTCCAGCGTTATGCGTGCACATCGCGGGTCGCTGGCGGCTTTTGTTGGGATCGTCGATCTGTGGTTCCAAGCTGATTCCTTCCGTCTGAATATTGCCAGGCAGGCCGGCAAGGCTACTGAGGGTCGGATAAAGGTCCAGCAGTTCGGCTGGTTGATCACAGCTTTTGCCAGTTGGAATGCCAGGCCCCGCGAAAATCAGGGGGACACGAGTTGAGTGACGCCACAGTGAGTTCTTTCCTGAAATCGCCTTTTCGCCGAGGTGGTAACCGTGGTCGCTCCAAAGAACGACGATCGTGTTATCAGCCTGAGGCGATCTTTCGACTGCGTCGAGTACCCTGCCAACCTGGCTGTCCACGAAACTGACGCAGGCCAAGTAAGAACGAACCAAAGGACGAAGTTGCTTGTTCTGAGCGAGCCAGCTTGTCCTCGGTTCGGGCAGATCCCAGTGGATGTACCAGGAACTGTTAGGGGTATCGTCCCGGTCACCCTTCAATATCGGCGGCATGGTCAGTGTTTCTTCTGGATACAGGTCAAACCATTTTTGCGTTGCATAGCAAGGCACATGTGGCAGGAAAAAGCCAACCGACAAAAAGTATGGTTGATCTGTTGGCATCTGGTCGATTTGTTCAACCGCCCATGAAGCGACTTTCCAGTCCCCTTTGTCTTCGTCTTGGTGCGGGAACGTACCCCAGTCCATTAGCCCATGATTACCACCGGGAGTTGGTGGAATTAACTTCGCCTTTGGTCTCGCCCCGACCGAAGCATTGGGGCCCCATACGTCGCATTCCTCGTTGTTTTTTTGCCCCTTCGTTTTTTTTCGGCCGTTGCCACCATGATAAATTTTTCCACCAATCAAGGTGTGGTAGCCATGCTTGGAAAAATGCTGCGGGAGTGTTACCAAGTCTTTTAAGTCGGGGACATTTCGGATCCACGGGCTCAACCCATAAATTCCCGTCGATGTAGGGCGTTTGCCAGTCATCAAGGATGTACGACTTGGATTGCACAGGGGGGCTTGGCAATGGGCGTTCGTGAAGGTCAGTCCACGCTCCGCCAGCCGTTTCATGGCCGGCGTCTTGACGTCCGGGTGTCCTCCTAGCGGTTCGACCCAATCGTTCAAGTCATCGATAGCAATCATCACGATGTTGGGACGTGATTGAGTATTCGCCTCAGCTGCGGTGGAAGTTGACTGGAGAGATATTGCGAAGGCAAGGACCACCATTGGCACGGGCAGCATGCAAATGAGATTGCAGACATTTCGGCAAGTTAGCTGCACGGCTCGATCACATTGGTTAATAAGAGGTAGCTGAAGCATTTGGGTGGGGTTTCCGTGGGCGGGCTCAAAGTCACAAGTCAAAGTCAAGATCGGGCTAAAGATCGAAACACCAGACCACAATGTCGGTGATTGTGATCCTGTGTCCACACTGTTTAAGTATATCTGTTCAGGCCCTCGTTCGCTTGTCGATGACTCGGTCTGTGTCTTTAGGTTTCAAAAAGTCCGAATTCATCGTTGGCACCCTACTGGAAACGCGTGACGAGTAGGATCTCACGTTGGTAAGTTCAGGTGCTGCTTGTTTAGACGGTTCGAGTGTCCTGGGAATCGCTCACATTCGCGGCGAAAACGCTTCGGCGTGATTCCCTCGGATCTGTCCGAAGTAGGCTGCAATTTCGGGATGCCAACGAAGCGGCTTCATTACAGGGTGGGGTGACTCTTTGTCCTTCTCACAATGCCAAGTTTGATTTTGTGCATCAAGGGTTCGCAGCCAGAGTATGTTTGCAGTCAAGCAGGAATGCATCAATCTCAGCAGTGGTCGTTTTCCATGAACACATCAGGCGGGGTGTTCCGATGCCGTCAAACTCATAGAAAATCCAGCCCCGTTTTCGAATGGCAATGGTTTGCTCGACTGTCAGGTCAGCAAAAACTGCGTTGGACTGCACAGGGGCTGCAATGCGAATGCCGAGTTGTTTCAAGCCAGTCGCCAGCTTTTGTGCCATTTCGTTCGCGTGCTGTGCGTTGCTGAGCCAGATGTTGTCTGTCAGTAATCCCACCCAAGGTGCTGACAGAAAACGCATTTTGGACGCAAGTTGCCCGGCTTGTTTGCACCGGTATTCGAATTCCTGGCCGAGTTCCCGATTGAAGAAGACCACGCAGTCACCAACAGCCATTCCGTTTTTTGTGCCGCCAAGACACAGAACATCGACTCCGCGTTTCCAGGTCACTTCGCTCGGTGCAACACCAAGCGTTGCAATCGCATTTGCAAAACGAGCTCCGTCCATATGGAAACTTAGCTTGCTTCGACGAACACTTTCTTGAATTCCTTCCAGCATATCTAGGTCGTAGACCGTGCCGACTTCCGTGGACTGAGTAATGCTCAGTGCTTTTGCCTTGGGGAAGTGCACGTCGGTTCGACTTTCGGCAACGTCTGCGACTTGGTCACCATCAACACGCCCATTTTCTCCCGGAACAAGCAGGATTTTACTTCCATTACAAAAAAACTCTGGCGCGCCACACTCATCGGTCTCTACGTGTGACCATCGATGCGCTAAGACACCATGGTGCGATTGGCACAAAGCTGACAGGGCAAGTGCATTGGCGGCAGTGCCATTGAAGGTGAAGAAAATATCGCAATCGACCTCGAAAACGTCACGAATCAGTGAGGTTGCACGCTTGGTCCAAGGGTCTTCACCGTAGGGTTTGGCGGCGTCCTGATTCGCCTCTGTCATCGCGGACATTGCTTCAGGACAGATGCCGGCGGTATTGTCACTGGCAAACTGGCATCCGGGTTGGATCGACATGGTGTGTGTTCTGCGGGACGGGGGTTAGTTCTTCGAAGCAGGTGACGGAGTAGCCGGCAGGTTGTCCAGAATGTATCTCGTCATCAGATCCCGCAGATGCCGTGTTGTGTTTTTTCCTTCCCGGATGGAATGCGTTCGGTTCGGATACGACATCATGCTGAATTGCTTGTTTTGCTTGATCAGCTCGTTGATGAGTAGTTCCAGAGTCTGGTAGTGGCAGTTGTCATCACCAGTTCCGTGAATCAGCAGCAGATTGCCTTCCAGTTGTTTTGCAAAATTGATGGGGGATCCTTCGGTGAAACCTTCTACGTTGGTATCAGGCAGGCCCATGTACCGTTCCTGATAGATCGTGTCGTAGTATCTCTGGTTCGGTACAGGCGCGACGGCAACGGCAGTCGAGTACAGGTCCGGATGTTTGAAGATGGCATGCAAGCTGGAGGAACCGCCGCCGCTCCAGCCCCAAATTCCCACACGTGAAGGATCTAGGTAAGTGCGATCTTTCAAGACGGTCCTCGCGGCTGCTGCTTGGTCTGCCGGCGGAATAATCCCAATCTTGCGGTAAATGCTCTTACGCCATGCTCTTCCCCGCGGAGATTTTGTGCCGCGGTTGTCAAAGCTCATCACCACGTAACCTTTCTGTGCCATCAGTTGATGCCAAAGATAGGACTTGCTGCTCCAGCGATTCACCACGGTAGTGCCCGCCGGCTCGCCATAAACATATATCAGGAGAGGGTATTTTTTGGTGCTGTCGAAGTTGGGCGGAAGCATGCACCATGCTTCCAGTTCCAGTGGTTTCGAATCTTGCTCATCAGCCGTTCCATCAGGTGGCAGGGTGACTCGAAAGAACTCGGTTGGGGTTCGGGCCAAACCGCTGATCGTTTTTCGTAGAGCCTCATTGGACTCGAGTGTTCGCACCCGTTTGTGGTCCGGCAGAGTCACCAAGTCCCACGTTGGTGGCTCATCAAAACGAGATACTTGGTGAATTGCCCAGCCAGCATCTGGCGAAATTTTGTAGCTGTGCGTAGCGGCAATACCGTCGGGCGTCACCCGTTTCAAGTCCGTTCCATCCAGATTCACGCGATAAAGGTAACGCTGAGATGCCTCATCGGGCGATGCGACGAAGTACGCGATCCCATCTGCCTCGTTCACTTTCAATAACTCGATGACATCGAATTTTCCATGGGTGATCTGTTTCGTTGCCCCATCGTCGACAGACACCACGTAGAGGTGACGCCATCCATCCCGCTCGCTCATCCATGTGAAGGCCGATGCGTTGTCCAGCCAATTCAATTCGTCATGTACGTCAATCCACGCTGCGTCACGCTCTACCATGACTTCCGAGACAGTGTTGCTGCGAAAATCCGCAAGAAACAGCCGGTTCGTGTTTTGAAGGCGGTTGAGTTGTTGAATCAAAATTCTTGGTTGTTCCCCCAAATCACGATCCTGAGGTAAAAACTCCATTCGAGGAATGTAGTGTTCGCCCGGATCGCCGGGTAACTCAATCAATTTTGTTTCACCCGTTTCGATTTCTACCATGCCGACTCGGCATTCGGCATTGTGCTGGCCCACCTTGGGATAACCAAACCACGTCACTTCCGGGTACAGCGAATCGGTGTGGTTAACGAGGGGGAACTGAGGAACGGCACTCGTGTCCAGTTGCCAGAAGGCAATTCTCTTGCCATCTGGGCTCCACATGAATGCATCACGCAGTCCTAGTTCTTCTTCATAGACCCAATCCGTTGTTCCATTGATGATCGCATCACTGGAACGTTGAGTTAACTTCTGTATGGTGTTGTTCAATAGGTCTTCCACGTACACATCGTTTTCATGCACGTAAGCGACCTGCTTGCTAGACGGCGAGAATTTCGCGAACATCATGCTGGACGGTGGAATGTTGCCGCCGAGTTGTTTCAATTGGCCTGCTGCACGGTCAAGTACCCAGTAGTCGCCCCGAGTGTTGTTACGCCAAACACGCTTGCTGTTGGTGTAGATCAGCAGCAGACTCTGGTCAGGTGAGAATGTGTAGCCTTCGATCTTGAGTGGGCTGGATGCTTGTGCCGGTGTTAAATCATCTGCGCTGACCAGAATTACTGTTGAGTCGGTTGCTGCATCGTGTCCCACGATCTGCTGGGTACCCGCTGCAGTCGGCTCGAGACTCGTGTAACTGTCTTTATCTGAAAGCCACTTTCCGGAGAATGATTTGCCGCTGAATTCAGATCCATCGTAGATGCGATCGATGGTAAGAATTGCTGGATCGGAGAGTTGACGGTCACTGCCAGCTTGTTCTGTTGCCGTCGTAACGGCCAGTGGGCTGAAAAATTGACTCAGAGTCAACAAAAACAAAGAAAACAAAGTGGTGTTGCAGTTGCAGGTCATGGTGGGTTCCACGGCAATGTTGAAAATGAAGACAACAATCTAGTCTTCAAGAGCCTTGTACGCACCTTCAAAGTTACCGGATGAGAAGTAATTTCGAAGCTGAATTCAGCGAGCGATTCAGAAAACAAGGCAACTGCCTTGGTGTCATCTGCGAATAATTTATTGATTGGCAGTTGATTTCGCACGGGAGCCATCTGGTTATTTCGCACGGGAGCCATCTGGGTGGGGGCTACTTCCGGCAAAGTAATTTCATTCGATGGAGGAATGTTGGTGGGAGCAATTGTTTGTTTAAACGTGAATTCAGGTGAGTTGGTTATTTTACTCGCCTAGTCATTGGCGAAAATGATGAGCGGCAACTGTGGTTGGGGTTCGCTGTATCTGTCGTGGTCACGCCTAGTGACCGCCATTCGCAAGAACTTTGGGTGCTTGGTGAAATTGGCTAGCCGTGGCAACAAAAAATCGCAACCATCGAAATACGATGGCTGCGATTGTTAACGAGGTTGCCGATGTGCTCACTTTTGAATTTGTTCAGGTTTCTTCTCGTCACTAGCCGTTTTCTTAGCCGCACGGTCCTCGATGAATTTCATTGCGGCGCTGTTCATGCAATAACGCTTTCCAGAGGGTTTCGGGCCATCATCGAAAACATGTCCGAGGTGTGCCTCGCACCTTGAGCAATGAACTTCGATGCGTGTGTAGAAAAACTTGTTGTCTTTCCGGTACGCTACGTTGCCTGACTTGTAAGGCGTGTAAAAGCTCGGCCAGCCAGTCCCCGACTTGTACTTGGTGTTACTGGTGAAAAGAGGTCGGTCGCACACAATGCACTTATAGACGCCCTTCTTCTTATTGTTCCAGTAGCGGTTCTTGAACGCAGGTTCAGTACCTTCGTTTTGGGTGACCTCGAACTGCAAGGGCGTGAGTTGCCGCTGTAGTTCCCTTTTGGTTTTTGGCTTGTACGGTGGTTCTTCAGCAGCAGACTTGGTTGATGTTTCGTCTTGTGCAAGCATTGGCCATGCGCCTGGTGCCGCCGCGATCGCAACAGTCGTGATGCCGCATAGCAGCCATTTTAAATTTTGTTTCGTCATCATGAGGTGGCTCCTGGTAAAAAATCTCTTGCCCATATTATCGCTCAAGGCGACGATAGGTGGCAAGTCTATTGAGTCTCAGGCTAAATTCTCAGTTTGTAGGTCTAGGAATGATTTTTTGGCGTGATAGCAGTGGAACCGCTTCCGTTATGGCTATGCTGATTGTCATTTTCCTGGTTGTCATGCTTGTGCCATCTCACCTTTTTCACTTAACACCCTCTGGGCGAGTGGAGTGGTGAGAACTCGGTCGACGGGGCACTTGTTCTCTTGTGGTTAGCTTTGCTAAGTCAAGAGCGTGACGTGAATGGGTTCTTTCGCCAGCTGTTTGCAACGCTTCACTAGTATCACTGTCTATTTGTAATGGTGGGGTTCGAGGTAAAGTATGGCTGGCCCCACGCTTGGTCTACCCATGTAACCTGTAGAGGGATCGCGGCGAGGCGTGGTACCTTCGTGCACTCTCGGACGTCGTACTGGTTGGTTCATGCGGTCGGTCCTTACCCCATTTTTCAATTTGTAGCATTGTATGACAAGCGTCCACCTTTGCGGCCTGAAGAAGAGTTTTGCGGGGCAGATTGTCATCGACAATCTTGATCTGACAATCGAATCCGGAAGCTACGTTGTATTGCTAGGACCGAGCGGGTGCGGCAAGACGACGACTTTGCGGATGATTGCTGGGTTGGATACCCCAGCCACGGGGAAGGTCGTTATGAATGGAAACGACGTGACCAGAGTCGCGCCCAGAAAACGCGATGTTTCCATGGTGTTCCAAAATGATGGGCTTTATCCGCATTTGACCATTGAGCAAACTCTCCGTCTCTCGTTGCAGGGGCGTTGTGCAAAGAGCGAATTGGAGGCCCGTCTTTCGGACGCTGTCCGCATTGCAGGAGTTGGTGATTTGCTGGGGAAGTTGCCGCGGCAACTCAGTGGGGGCGAAAGTCGACGTGCTGCCCTTGCTGCTACTGTTGCAAAAAAAACTGCCGTCCGATTGCTAGATGAACCTTTGTCAGGTTTGGACGTTGCAGTGCGGGAGCGGCTGCAGAGAGATATCCTCCAGTGGCATCAAAGGGTACCTGGAACAACCATTCACGTGACCCATGATGGAAGTGAGGCAATGCGGATGGCAGATCAGATTGCCGTCATGGATGGTGGCAGAATCATCCAAATGGGCACTCCCGACCAACTTTATGATCAGCCGCAGACAATCGCCGTCGCGAAGGCGATTGGGACACCCACCATGAATTGGCTGCAAGCCGAGCTTGTCGATGGCGTCATTCAAATGAGCGAACAATCAGACGTGAGTTCCGGTAGTGCCTTGCGGGTCGCTGCTCCGGACGGACCCGTTTGGGTTGGTGTACGGCCAAAAGCTTTTCACAACAGTACTGCGTTTGACACAAGTGCCCGTGGACAAGGCATCACAATTCGGGCGGTGATCCAAGATTGTAGGATCGTTGAGGAATCAAATGAAGTTATTTGGTTGGCAAATGGTTCCCGTTTTTTGGCTGTTTTTGCGCGCTCTGGCAAAGGCTCGAAGTTAAGCATTGGGTTGTCAGTCGGCCAGGAATTGTCTTTATGGGTCTCAGCAGCTGATCTTCATGTATTCTCACGTGTGACCGAGCAGCGTCTGAAGTTGGGTGACGTAGGCTGACGATCTGATCGCTATTCGGCTACGATGCCCGCATGGATGTTGAGATGATACTTTCGCTTCTCCCGTTCGCTGCAATATTGTGTGCCGGGATTTTTGTTCAGGCTGCCGCCGGATTTGCGGCAGGGCTTGTCATCGTTCCTGCACTGTTGTGGTTTGGCTACAGCATTCCTGCGGCGCAATGTTCGTTGCTTGTCGCTACGATTCCTCAAAACATTTGGGGCGTTTGGAGTTTGCGTGAGTCGATTAAGCCCAAAGAGGTTGTCTGGCCAGGTTTGGGGCGTGTGCTGTTTCTGCCAACTGGGATCATCGTTTTGCAGTGGATGGATTCCGTCAATGAAGAGACGATCAGGCAATTGGTGGGTGTGATTGTTTTGCTGGTGACACTGATGATCATTTTCATCCGCCCCACACCGCGCAAACATCTTCACCCGGGGTGGGCGATGGTCGCGTTTCCGTTGTCCGGTTTTTTTCAAGGGCTTGTTGGCATGGGCGGGCCGCCTATGGTGTTCTGGGTTCAGGCACACGACTGGAGCACTGAGAAGACAAGAAGTTTTCTCTTCATGATGTATCTGGTCAGCATTTTTCCCGCATTGGCCTTTCTGTACATTGCATTTGGAAGCGAGGTCATCGAGCCGGGGTTGTTAGCGTTGGCGATGATTCCAGTGCTGTGGGTTGTGACGTATTTTGGATTGAAATTTGGGAGTCTGCTTGGGCGTCAGCGGCTGCGACGAATCACACTCGGGTTGTTGTTGCTCATGGGAGCTGCAGGAGTCATAAGCCCTATGTTGAATTAATTAGGACCAAGCCCATGCACTTGCCTTGCTAAATGAATGGGTGAAATTTGACCAGTGCACTTAGTGTCCAGAGAGGATTCCCTGATCCAAATCCCGTTGTAGTTGTGCAGGATACGGTTTTCGTTGCTTCAAGGTGGACGGCGATGTCCATAACTGGTGTTGCTCTTGCGGCGGCTTCACTAAACCAACATTGCTCATCAAAATAGGATGTGATCTGCTAGCGATGACTCAGGAGTCAATGTCGATTTTCGTTTGGATGCTACGCCGCGTAGACGGAAGTATTCAAGTGGTTTCTTTTGCAATTTCATGCCGCGAACTCGCAGGGAAAACGTTAGGGAACTGATTGACGTTGTCCCCGTATTTCCTCGTTGTGTTGATCACAGTGGGGCTCGTTCGTGCACCGCAGCCGAAATTGAACTTGAGATGGTCTTTCGGGCATTGGTGAGAGCTGCATCAATACTTACTGGACTGATGATGCAGACGTTGCGCGGTGTTGCTGGATTTGGCAGTGTCGCTGGATTCAATCGCTCGGCGCACGCTCCAAGTTGTAGAAATGATACGTGAGCCCTGTTCTGCAAAAAAGATGCTCTGGCAGTCTGCAACGAGAATTGTTCGTCCATCGTTAGAAGCATGAAACGCTGTTGCCGCCATAGCGATCAGCGATTTTCAAAATCATTGTATCCGTCCAGGCTCAAGCCAGATCTTGAGAGTGATACTTTTGTTGCGAGACTGATAGTCGTGATCAACCGAAATGCCTTGATCGATCTCGATCGCTAGGCATTTTTACTTTGCGGTAGAAGCAAGAAGCGTTTCCTTGCTATTTGCGTCAACACTCTATGACTTTTCTTGGGCGACATTCATGTACCCCAGCTCATTGGGGTCCCAGGTTTCGCGTGGCTAGCGGCTCACGTGAAATAGCGGAGGCCGCAAGGTTTGATAGTGGCAACTGCTGAGTTTATAAGGTTGATTTTATGAGGTTTAGGGTGCGGAGGCATTGACGCTGGGTTGGGGCTTACTGGGCTCTGAGTCGGTGGCGGGCGAGTCAGCATCCGGCGCGCTAGCACCGTCGGAATCCTCGTCCTCTGTGTCTGCGTTTCTTTGTTTGTTGTTCTCTTGGTCTTCCTCTGCTTGTTCCAGCGATTCTTGATCAGCATCGGAAAATGAGTTGTCATCGCCGCCGCCTGAATTTGATTCACGGTCAGCACGGGCATAGTCTGCCAATTCTTCCTGCGTTGGAACGATAAGCGTTGTCTCTCCGCTCATGCTGGCACTCGCCTCCACAATGTCTTCATAGTTCCCCGTGCCAACCTCGCGGAATATCAGGCTGTCGTCTTTCTGTTCATAGATCGCGAATAGATCATGGGTTCGGATGGGTAGGCCAGCTCGCCATTGATAAATCTCTACTGTGTTTCCGTCTGAATCAGTCAATGTTTTCGCGGGCGTCTTGCCAATTAGGTTCTGCAAATCCTTGTTCGTGAACGTCTTGCCGATGGTTGTATAGACTTTGCCATTCTCTTTGAGGATGGCGTTGTAGGCTGCTTGGACCGCAGGTTTCGCAACGTATCGATCGTAGCCCATGGCTGCGACGCTACCAGCAAGCACGAAAAGCAGAATGCCTAAACGCTTTGAACTGCCTTTGGGTGGGGCTGCGGTAGTGGTAGAGGAAGTCGCTTCAGGAGTCGTTTGCGAATTTGACATGGGAATCCTTTTCGTTGGTGTTTGTGACGGAGCTTTAAACACTTGGCGTCACTGGTTTACGTTTGCCGCGGGGCATGCGAATTGGTGTTAAGTCGATGCATGGGTTTGGGTTGAACGGACTAAAATGATATCACGGTTTCATGTTTCGTTCATGCGGAAATGGGGGCCCTGTGGCGGCTGAGGGCACTGTGGCGGCAATGCACTAGGCAATACAGCTTGGTTGTCTCAACTGAATCTGAACTTCTTGGTTGGCGGCCACTCGGGCAGGGATGCGGCTTTTGTTTGTAGCTTCGGAATTTGCATCAATCTAACCAATTTGCGTGCTGATGTTGGTGAGAGCAAGGCCGTGGTTGGCTGTTTCTGTAGCGAAGTTTTCGGGTTTTACGGAATCCTTCATGGATAGTGGGTACTTCTCTCGGGTGCTTGCTACACGCTAAGATAAGCAAGATAGAGACGACGTGGAGTTGCCAGTGACGCGTACTGTTCTTCCTGCTTTTCTCAATTGCGAGTCAATAAGCCAGAGTTGATGAGGCGGCCCCAAAGTTGATGGGGCGGTCGGGCAACGTCGCTGACGGTAATGGGATGTTCGATGTGAGTATTGTAATTGGAGTCAGCAAAGTTAATTGTGACTTTGTTCCAAGCTTGAGCTGTTGCCATCGGTAGTCAGAGGCAACGGAAGCTAGGGAGGTGAAGCCGTGCGATGGGTGATTTGGACCATCGTGGTCCTGGCTTCATATCGCGGTGGATGCAGTTGTTAGTGTCAAACATTTAATTTGGTTGCAGACCTTTGAATACTCCCGCTGTCGAACCGTTGTTGAAGAGTCGTTTGCTTCCGCGATTCACATTCCGTTTCCTGTTCCTTGTAACGTTTGCCGGCGCGGTGCTTGGTGCGTTAGTAGAGGCAGCATTCACAGGTTACACCATCGCGATCAGCCTGCTTGTGCTGTTGGGGTCAGGGTTGTCATTTTTTGTAGTTGGGTTTCTTCTCTTTCTAGTGCAGTGGGTCATGGCGGGGTTGCAACCACGTCGTGATCTAGTGGAGGCTGGTAGCCCGTTTGCTGATGGGCAGCTGCCTCCGCAGATTTTGCCTCCTACGGATCCATCGAATTGAAAGTTTCGAACGGTTGGAAAATGCAAATCGACAGAATTGCGTCCAGGTTCAGTCACGTAGAAAAAAAAGTCGATGAATATGCTGCAAAGCGATTGCCGGGTTGCAGGCGGAACGCGTTCACGACGGTCATCTGGTTTGTCGTGGCTGCAGTGGGTGTCTTGGGCAATGTGAATCATGTCGCTCGTGCTGAGTTACCAGATGGTGCATTGCACGAGATTCGTTTTTCTCCTGCTAACCGCGGTTTGGGTGGTGTCAAACCAGGGGGGGGCTTTAGCACTTCGATTGGGTTTACTGACTTCTCGGGTGTGGGTTACCAACCAGTTGAAATCGTCTTCAGATCGCAGTTTGCCACGAGGGGAGATTTGCGTTTGAACTATCAGGTTGTCAATCTTCTATCAACTCAAACGCCTGATGATAATCGCCTGTCAGTTGATATCCCGATTTTCGTCCCACAGGGGACCAGAACGAGGAAATGGGTCCGCTATCTTCCCAAGTGGATGATGGGCAACGGTTATGAAGTGTCGGTCAGCCAAGATGGTGTCATATTGCCCGGGTATCGGGGTGTGGTTGGATCCACAACAGATTATCAAAATCTGGGTTATGGCCTTCGTTGGGAGCAGCAGGCTGTGAGCGATCTGGCACTTGACTTGCTGCTGATCACACCGGCTGACTTGACTGTTGGTGAGTCTAAGACCTTGAATTCTATGCGTCTGCCTTGGCTTTTTGAAATCACTGTTCCGTGGGCTACCAATCATAATATCGCAAACTTTGGTAAGTTTCCGGCTGCAGCCATGTCCTGTGGAACCGGAAGCTTGCCCAAAGACTGGCGCGGTTATCAGCGTTGGGATTCGATCGTTTTGACCAAAGCGGCAATTGCGAAAATAAAAGCTCGCGAAGCTGAGTGGAATGCACTGTTGGGGTGGACGCTATGTGGTGGCACACTCGTTGTTTGGGATGTTGAATCACAAGCAGAGTTGGAGGCCTTGTTTGACAGGGCTGTGGCAACTGAATCCAAGCTTACCTTGAAGCAATTTGGAGATCTTGGTTTTTACCAAGATGACTTTGACCGAGCGGGGATACAAATTTCAGATTCAGGGGAATACTTTTTGGAGGGTGTTCTAGGTGTGAATGCTTCTGGAGTTACCACGCACCCCGGTCCCTGTAAGCCGAGCTTCTATGGAGTTGCTTTGGGGGCAGGGAAAGCCATCGCTGTGAGTGGCATCGATTCGCAAAATGCGAAGTTCAATTTCCTGTTGAACCGGCCGAAGTGGGATTTCTACTTAAAGTTGCTGGGGAAAGACGTGTCTCCGATTCTGCGACGCGGAGCAGAACCGATACTTGGAACCGGAGAATATAGAAAATGGCTTGTGCCTGGTGTCGCACGGCCGCCCGTTTATGTGTTGGTGACTTTTTTGGCGATCTTTGTGATTCTTGTTGGCCCAGTCGCCTACCGACGAACGACAAAAAGTGGCCGTGGGCATCTGATGTTCGTGATCGCCCCGATGCTCGCTATGGTAACCACTGTGAGCATGTTTGCTTACAGCCTTACCGTGGATGGGTTTTCTACCCTTGGGCGAATACGGCAAATCACCTGGATTGATGGGGCCACGGGAACTGCTGGCGAGCGGGTGCGAGAAACCTATTTTGCACCGATCAGTCCCCGCGCTGGCCTAACATTTTCTGGTGATGCGGAGGTGCTTTCTGTGCGACGTCGGGATTTCAAGCCGTGGGGATCGCGGCACGAAATGGTGGCAAAACCGCTGGGTTCGGTGGCCATTACCGAAAAAGTGCAACGCTTTAGTCGCAGCTTTCTTCCATCCCGCGAGCAGAAGCAATTCGTATCGCATCGACCTCGGTTTGATGTGGGACGATTGACGCTTTCACGGACCGATGCAAAAGAGCCGAAATGTCAAGTTGCCAATGAACTCGATTTCCGCATTAATGATGCGGTGGTACGCGATCGTCAGGGAACCTACTGGCAGGTTAAGAATCTCAAGCCAGGGGAGTCGCAAGTCGCGGTGATGCTAGCGGAAGAAGCAGCAAGATCGGTGCTGGGGAATTATTACCTTGATCACAACCCAGTGGCTGCTAGAGGTTCGCAGGCGAGCCGCGGCCCAAGTTGGGGCGGTGGGGTAATGAATCTTACGACTGAGCTGAATTCGAATTTGCACAGTGGAGCCCGCGTGACCGAAGGAAGGTTCGAGGGTTGGCTTCGTGATTCCCTGCAGCTCACTGTAGAATTGCCACTCGGCTTTTTTGTTGCGGTGTGTGACGTTACGCAGACGGTGCCGGCAGTTGAAGGGTGCAAGATTGAGAATAGTGTGCACTACGTAATCGGGACGCTGCCATGATGCATGACCAGGGAAAGCAAGCCCTCGATGATAATGGCAAGGTTGAACTTGTTGCAGACAAGACGCCAACCGCGCTTACTGAAGCAGCCGCATTGAATGAAGCGGGGGGCGCAGGGGGCGGTTCAGAAGAAATGAGTCTGTCGCTTGCCAGAGGTGAATCGGGTTTGGAAAGTTACCCACCGGTCAACGTGCGTTCTGAAGATTGCATCGAAATGCGGAGGTTGCATCGGATTTTTGGAGAAACCAAGGCGGTTGATGATGTTTCCTTCACCGTGAAACGCGGGCATGTATTTGGTTACATTGGTCCCAACGGGGCGGGGAAAACGACATCAATGCGTATTCTGGCAACCTTGGATTTGCCCAGCTACGGTGACTCATTCATCGATGGTTTATCGTGTGTGAATGACCCGGACTTGGTGCGGAGACGCCTCGGGTTCATGCCTGACTCATTCGGCACATATCGTGATGTGAATTGTCATGAATATCTGGATTTCTTCGCCAGGGCGTACGGGGTTACTGGAGCTGAACGAAACAGAAGGCTTCGCTGGGTTCTGGGGTTTACCGGAACTGAGGGAATGGCGAGCAAACCGATACGGGGTTTGAGCAAGGGGATGAAGCAACGACTGTGTCTTGGTCGAGCATTGATTCATGACCCCTCTGTGCTCATTTTGGACGAGCCTGCCGCTGGGCTGGATCCGCGGGCCCGCATCGACCTGCGACGCATGATTCGCGATTTGGCTGATCAAGGAAAAACGATTTTGATCAGCAGTCACATCCTGACCGAATTGGCTGAAGTGTGTGATTCTGTGGGCATCCTAGAACAGGGAAAACTGCTCGCGACTGGAAGCGTGGAGGAAATCCAGAATCAACAGGTAGAAAAGAAAGAGCTCGTGATTCGCGTTTTGGAGCGTTCCCAAGACGCGGCATCCGTGCTTCAGTCCCTGCAGCATGTCGGTGAAATTCTTATCGACGGTGAGTTTTTGCGTTTCGAATTTGGTGGTGACATGAAAGAGCAGACTGAGCTGTTGGCGCTGCTGTTTGCGCGTGGATTTCCTGTTGCTGAATGTACCTCGCATCGAAAAAGTCTCGAAGACGTGTTTCTGCAAATTACCCAGGGGTTGGTGCAATGAGCGAAATGGCTAAGGAAGGGTGCTGGGTTAAGCAGGAACGCGGACAGAGCTGCCAGTTAGCAAAGAGTGTCAGTGGTGTCTGGGCGAGAGTTGCTGCAGAGAAGTCTCGGAAAAGTTCATGGTGGTTGTTGGGTTGCCGGGTTCGTTTTTCAGTCGAGGCGATGGCTGGTAAAGCATTGCAGAGGAGTGTTTGATGGCTGCCATTTTACCGCCGGGAAATTCGACCCCGCAAGAAGCGGCCAATGACTCCGTGATCGGGGCCAGGCGAAGCATGGAGCGAGTGGATGCTTGGTGCGAAGAGTGGGGAGATTGGTGTAATCCAATCTTGGTCAAGGAAACCCGACAGGCGTTAAAAAGTCGACAGTTCGTCATTACGTTTTCTCTTCTCTTATTCGCGGCTTTATCTTGGACCATCATCGGCACCTTTTCATTGATGCCAGCGATTTATGACACGCCATCTGCTCCAACAATGATGCTCGGTTACTATTTTGTGCTCGCTCTGCCGATGTTGCTGGTGGTACCTCTTGCTGCATACAGGTCGCTGGAAGGCGAGATTGATGACGGGACTTTGGAGTTGTTGTCAATTACGACGCTGTCGCCTAGGCAGATTGTTTTGGGGAAGCTCGCCAGCGCAATGCTGCAAATGCTGCTGTATTTTGTAGTTCTGTTTCCTTGTGTTTCATACGCCTATACGCTGCGGGGCATCGATTTTCCCACCACGGTCATGCTGTTAGGCATGTTATTCTTTATGGGAATCATGATGACGATCGTGGCATTGTTTTTCGCTCCCCTTTCACGGTCACGCACAGGGCGTGTGGTGATGTTGCTTGTCGTGATCATGTTGCTCGTTGGTGCCGAGTGGCTCTTGGGGATGGCTGCGTATGGCATGATCACTAATGAATTTATCTGGTGGGCGGGCTGGGAGAATGGCTTGCTGATTTTGGGCGGTCTCTTTGGGTTTGTGGTCCCTGCAGTGGGCAATCTGTTGTTGACTTTGACGGCAGCGCAACTTACCCCGGTCATTGAAAATCGGTCCACGAAAATTCGTATCGCCCTGTTGGTTGTCAACGCGACTGTCATCTTATGGGTTACGCTTGGAAGTTCGCAGTCCTTAGAAGGGACAGAAGTTTTACTGTTGGGGGGCACGTGCTTGATGTTGCTGTGGGTGTTGGCCAGTGCCATGTTGGTTTCTGAGTCAGCGGTTTTGACACCCAAGGTGCAGAGAGATCTACCTCAGAGTTTTTTGGCCCGAGCAACATTCACTTGGTTGGCTCCCGGTCCTGTAACAGGGTTGGTTTTCTCGATGCTAAACGTGTGGTTGCTGGCCGGTCTGGTGGTAGGTGGTACGATCTTCCACACCGTGGATGGCGCATTACGCATGAGTGAACATAGAATCCTGCTCCAGTTCATATTGGCAGCAGCTTCGTACCTGACCAGTGGTTTATTACTCGTTTATGGATTGATGCGGTTACTGCGTCGTAAAAACAATCCTCGTGTTGAGGTCGGTTTTGCTGCCTTGGTGGTTGTGGCTCTTTTCGCAGCTCTTGGGCCGTACGGGACTGAACTCTATTTCAACGACTTTCTCGATTTTCCCTATTCCGGTTGGCAAGCGGCCAATTGGATTTGGACTCTCTACAGCATTGCAGATGGCGTCGATTGTTACGGGGTCATAAAGGCTATGGGAATCGTTAACGCGTTTGGGCTATTGGCAATCATGTTTTTGAACCCGGCATTGGTGAGGCCTCGCCGAACAGCCACACCAGAGCGCGTGCGGGAGGAGCAGGAAAAGATGAAGTTGGAAAAGAGGAGGCGAGGATAACGCTGGAAGCGATTGGCTTTCAGGCCTTTGCTTTAAGCGAGTGTGAGTTTCCGGCCAAAATGGCCTTGAAAATGCCGGAACGGACGAATCTTGATGACGTCAGTTAAGTTGTTGAAATTGAGGTTGCTGCATCGAATTCTGCAGGGTATCCCGAGTGGTGTTTGTTGATAGCGGTTTATGCCAAATTGCGTGGGAAGATAAGGCGTTTGGGCATTTAAGCCTCGGGGGTGGGCGTTTTGGTTGAGATGTTTAGAATGAGTGGGTAGAGAGGTAGTTAGCAGGTTGGTTGAAGGAAAGACGCTTCTCGGATAGTTGTTTTACGAGTTTTTTCACGTCAAACTGGGTGCAAAACGCATGTCCTCAGATTCTCCATCGCAGGCTGATCGCCCTGACCCGAATGAGGGTAATCCTGCACTCAGGGCACGTGTTCCGGATCATGTGGCTGACGGTTGCTTCAGCACTGGGGCGATCGTGATGACTGGTCCAAGTGAGTATGTAGTCGATTTTCTGCAGACGATCGGACGGCCCCACCGTGTGGCTCGCCGAGTCATTGTGCCCCACCCTGTGATGCCGCAGTTCATTGATGCTCTGAATACAAACCTCGATCTTTACAAATCCCGTTTCGGAGAACCGCCGACACCGCCGCAAAATCAGAATCAGGCTCGGCGACCAACACCCCAAGAAATTTACGACGATCTCAAGCTACCCGATGAGGTGCTTAGCGGCGTGTATGCCAACGGTGTGATGATTGGCCACGGTGCCAGTGAGTTCGGGCTGGATTTTCTGACCAGCTTTTTCCCACAGTCGGCAGTGAGCGCCCGAGTCTTCGTCTCCGCTGGTCAAGTTCCCCGTCTGTTGGAATCGCTGAGGAGTGCAGTTCGCCAATTGGAACAGCGACAACAGGCCACTGCGACGGCCAGTGTTGAGCCGGTAGGAGATCCATCCGCTGGCATTGAGCCGGCTTCTGATGCCGCTCCACCTAGTAATGAGTCAGCCAGCGAGGCTCGGCAGGACAAGGATGTTGAGCCACCCGCGGCACAAGATGATGAACCGGGAGAACCTGAGGGACCGAAGCAGTGATCGAAATTCTTCAGTTGTTCAAGACCATTGCACGGTTTCGTGGCTGATGAGCGAGCCGAGGAAAAACCTGCTGATGCATGGCCTGCCGGCAGCTGCATTGCCTTCTAGCGAACCTTTGATCCTCGCCAGCGGTTCGCCGAGACGGGCTGAGTTACTGACTGCTGCTGGATATGAATTCACGGTAATCGTCGCCGGTGAAGATGCAGAATGCGGGATGTGCAGCCGTGAGACAGCCCCCGAAATGGTGGCACGCTACGCCTATCGCAAAGCCGCAGACGTGGTGTCTCGAATTGATGACGGCTTTGTCCTGGCGGCGGATACGGTTGCATCCTGCGTCGGCCAAATTCTTGGTAAACCTCGAAACCAGGAGCACGCCGAGGACATTTTACGTCTGCTAAGTGGCCGTCGGCATGATGTCTACACCGGCGTATGTCTCTGGTCTGCAAGGCAAAATCGATGTCTCGTTGATGTCGTGCGTACCGAACTTGAAATGTTGCCACTCTCTGAAAAAATGCTCGAGGAGTACCTTGATTCCATGAAATGGGAGGGTAAAGCAGGGGCTTTCGGGTATCAGGATGGGCACGACTGGTTGTTTGTCAGGTCAGGGAGCGAGAGCAACGTCGTTGGACTACCGATGGAGCGATTGGCGGAATTACTGGAAAATTTCAACTCAACAGCCGAAACCGTTAATACAGGAAGTATCAGTCCACCCAACAACTCTTCGTCTTGATGCGGCGTTTCTGGCGGGTTTGTCTATTTAAGCACCGGTGAAGCACAATGGTCAGTTTCGGGCGTCGAGGTCTTTGTTTGATCTTGCTTGCATTCGGAATCTTTTTGCCAGCATTCTCGCAGCAGCTTTCGGCCCAGAATTGGGCTGAGAAGATGTTCAAAGTTACGACTCACGATTTTCGTAGCGTGGGACGTGGCACGAAAAGTGTCTTCCACTTCGATTTCAGTAATTTGTACGAAGAAGATGTGCACATTGCGGCAGTCCGGACCAGCTGTGGCTGCACGACACCGACCGTTAGCCAGAAAACACTGAAGACTCACGAAACTGCATCCGTTAAAGCAACTTTCAATACCAACAGCTTTGTGGGTCAGAAATCAGCCACCATCACCGTCGTTTTTGACCGTCCCGCGTACGCGGAAGTTCAACTGAAAGTGAGTGGTTACATTCGCACTGACATCACCTTTGATCCGCCGGAAATCAATTACGGAGAACTTGCAGCGGGGACCACTCGCGAGCAGGCGGTGACAATCACTCATCGCGGTAATAGTAACTGGGAAATCACGGATGTACGAAGTCATTGTCGTCACCTTGAGGTTCGGCTTGATCCACCGCAGAGGTCGCAGGGGCAGGTGCAGTACCGCATGTCGGTAAAGCTCGATAAATCGATGGGGGAAGGGGACATCAGGGAACGTCTGACCTTGATCAGTAACGACTCGCAGTTTCCGACCACTGAAATGGCGATTGCTGGAAGGGTTCGCCCCTCAGTGAGTGTCTCGCCAGCATCGGTCAGCCTGGGAAATACATCTCCCGACAGTAAGATGTCGCGAAGGCTTGTCGTGCGTGGAGATGAACCGTTTGAGATCATGGACGTGCAGTGTGCAGATCAGCGTTTTCAGTTCAAAGTTCCGACAGGCCGGAAGAAAGTTCATTTGATGTCGGTCGAGTTCAAGGGGAATGGAAGTGATGACCGGATCTCGCAGCAGATTCGCATTGTGACCAGTCTGCCTGGGGAAAAGTCAGCGTCTTGCATCGTAACTGGCACGGTCTCAGGTGGATCAAATTAGCCGCCCTCAGGCGTCTGCTTGGTATGCTTGTGACGCGTCTTGCCCTGACTTCTTCCGCCTTGAATATTCTCACCGCTGGTAGCCTACTACCGGGCGATTCTGACCCGGGGCGATAGGCGGTGCAGCACTCCGTATGTCACACCCTGCAGCCATGATTGGGGTCGTCATGAGGGGGCTCTTGCGCTAGACTCTGCAAGCCGGTCTGATCTTACGCCGAGTATGCTGAACTGGCCCTACGTTGATGCTGTTGTGTGAGCATTGAACGCGTCAAAAACTTACGGTGAGTGTGCGTCATGAGTGTCAACCCGATCGATTTGTCATGTTATGGTCTGGATGTGGACGACATCATTCACAATGCAACGCCTGCGCGGCTGTATGAATTCGCAATTGTGGATCATCACGCAGTGATTTCGGCTTCAGGTGCTTTGGCAACCAGAAGCGGTGACAAGACAGGTCGCAGTCCCAAGGACAAACGTATTGTTGATGATCCCGCCTCTTCGGATGATATCTGGTGGGGTGACGTCAACATGCGAATGACGGAACGTTCTTTTTTAATTAACCGGCAGCGGGCGCTGGATTACCTGAATACTCGCCCGCGGATATTTGTTTTTGATGGTTACGCCGGGTGGGACCCTCATTACCAAATCAAGGTGCGTGTCATCGCTGAGAGTGCCTACCACGCCCTCTTCATGCACAACATGCTGATTCGACCCACGGAGCAGCAATTAAAAGACTTCGGTGAACCGGATGTCGTCATTTTCAATGCAGGCTCGTTCCCGGCGAATCCATACACAGCCCAGATGACTAGCACGACAAGCATTGATTTGTCGATCGAAAACGGTGAATTGATCATTCTGGGAACCCAGTATGCTGGCGAAATGAAGAAGGGCGTTTTTACCGTCATGAACTACCTGATGCCCAAGCAGGACGTGCTCAGCATGCACTGCAGTGCCAATACATCAGCAGAGGGTGACGTTTCGTTGTTCTTTGGGCTTTCAGGAACAGGAAAGACCACTTTGTCCGCGGATCCACGACGACAGTTGATCGGAGATGACGAGCACTGCTGGACTGATAATGGCGTATTCAATATTGAAGGTGGTTGCTATGCCAAGGTGATCAATCTGAGCAAAGAGAGTGAACCGGAGATTTTCGAAGCCATTCGGTACGGGGCCGTACTTGAAAACGTGGTGTTCGATGAAGCAACGCATGAAGTCAATTACGATGACGCTTCGATCACTGAGAATACTCGCGTGGCTTATCCAATTGAGTTCATTGATAATGCAAAGATCCCTTGTGTTGGGCCACAGCCAAAGAACATCATCTTTCTGACATGTGATGCCTTTGGAGTCTTGCCCCCGGTTTCCAGGTTGACTCCCGAACAGGCGATGTATCATTTCATCAGCGGATACACTGCGAAAGTCGCTGGCACCGAAATGAATGTCACAGAGCCTACTGCTACATTTAGCGCCTGCTTTGGTGCGGCCTTTCTGGTTTGGCATCCTGCCAAGTATGCCGAATTATTGGCAGACCGGATCCGCAAGCAGGGGAGTCAGGTTTGGCTCGTCAACACTGGATGGACCGGGGGAGGTTATGGCGCTGGTTCACGTATGAGCTTGAAGCATACTCGTGCCATCATCGACGCGATTCATGATGGATCGTTGTCAACACGCAAAGGTCGAATGGATCAACTGTTCGGATTTGACGTACCAGTTGAGTGCAACGGAGTGCCATCAGATCTGCTGTGGCCTAGCGATGTCTGGGGAGACTCCGAGGCGTACGAAAGTAGCGCCAGGCGTCTCGCCGATTTGTTCCAACAGAACTTTCTTAAGTTCGAAGCTGGCGCCAGTGAAGCGATACGAGCGGCAGGCCCCTCGATGAATCGGAATGGCTAGAGCCTAACAAGAGAGGCAACCTTGTAAATGCTGGCTTTGGTTGTCTGTCTGCGGAGAGTCGAGATGCTGTTAGTGACTGTATTGGATTCATCCAACGACCTTTGTGAGCTGCCATCGGGTATCAAAGAATAAAGCTGAAGTTCCACTGCGGCAGTGAGCACGCATCCATCGTCTGTGCGACATCAGTCTCTGCGCAATTCTTTTCTTCGTTCAACGAAAATCCAAGTCACAGACGGTTTTGCAGGGTGGATAGGATCGGTCTGTCTTGCTGGTCATTTTAACTCGCTCAAGGGCGTTTCTCTGGATCTGACTTTGGGATTTGAATTTTCTCCGCCTCGGTTTTTTTGCAGATGCCATTTGTACGTGTTCATGTGGCCGTCAGATAAGGTGCAAGGCCGCTTTTGAATCCTTCCGCTGTTCAAGCGAGTCTGTAAACGGGACAAGTGTTTGCTTTGCGGTATGCTAACGACTATGTGGCGTTTCTGGTCGAACTGCTTCGCGAAGAAAGTTGTGTGCTGGCTTTTCCACTGCGAACGTAAACAAGGCTGCCACGATGATTGATGTAAGCACCGCGGTGGTGATGAGTATGTCCACCTGCACATATTGCTGCAGGTAATTTAGCATGGTGTAGCCACATGGGCCGTGGACCAAGTAAAGGGCATAGGAAATTGTTCCTAAGGAAACCAGTAGTCGATTCTCGAGTAGGTTCAGCTTTTGCTCACATGCGGCCCAGAACACAAAAAAGATGGTAAGGACTGCGAAGGGGTCGTAGGGTGACCGGATGAAAAGGAAGACGCAGGAGAGGCTGATGGCTGCTAATGCTTGCTTCTTACTTGCCTCTGGTTTCTGCAGGTTTCGTACCCATATTCCCAACGCAAAATA
Source organism: Rhodopirellula sp. (assembly GCA_002690925.1). GTDB lineage: Bacteria > Planctomycetota > Planctomycetia > Pirellulales > Pirellulaceae > Rubripirellula. Next base: position 8,093 of record NZGD01000136.1, on the reverse strand, counting down.
GTTGAGGAAAACAAGCAATGGGAAAACTGACTTGATTCGCCAGATGCCTGGGATCCAATCCCAGCACCGGAACGCAGTCGCGATGGCATAGGCGGTTGTCAGGCCGAGAACTTGCAGTGGGAGTTGTTTGATTCGCCGTGTTGCGAGCATGAGTGCAACGAATGAATAAAATTGCAATTCTATATAAAGGGTCCAGTATGCTTCGTTGACGTTGCGAACATCAATGCTTGTTTGCAGCATCGAGAAGTTGAGTGCGATTGTGAGCCAATCGGGATCGTAACTGGCAAGTCTGCTATTGGACGGCAGGTAGCACATCACCGCAAAGATGATCGAGGACCAATAGAGCGGATAAAGTCTAGTGAATCGGCTGTAAGCAAAGGATGTAAGTGTTTTCTTGTGCTCGCAACTTTCCGTGATCACATATCCGCTGATCATGAAGAAAAGGGGGACACCGAGATCGCCGAAGTAGAAGAGGAGGTGTGGCTCATGAAGGAAGTCATCAAGTTGGAGAATTCCATCGACTTGAGATTTTCCGTACCATGCTGTGAAGTGAAAGAGCATGACGGACAAGGCTGCGATTCCGCGCAATGCATCAATTTGTAGATTGCGCGGACGCAAAGGTGATTTAGATGAGTTAGCTTTATTGTGTTTCATTAACAAATTAGTGGTGCATCGCGGAGTAACGCTCACCAGCTTTCGCTTTTCCTATGGAAACGCAGTCTAGGCAGACTAGTCGTTGGTTGAGTATATGCAAGTAAATCGCGTGGCGTGATCCGGCATCGGGATGAATTGTCTGAGTTATACGTGTTGTGTATGCCACTCTACGCTCTTCAATACGTGTTGCTTGTGGTTGCATTGGCTCAGTGGATTTGCTGCGTGGATTATATTTCCCTTTGCAACCCGTATGGTTAATCAGTGATTCTGCGAGCAAGGCGATTAAGGGGATTTCACCTGAGTTTTATTAGGAACATGGTATCCTGAAGTCTGGGAAGGGCTGGTGTCCTCATTGAAATGCAAGCTGGAGTTTGAGTTGTGAGAATCAAAGATCGATTCAGGCGTGAGGTGAAGATGAGCGTGCTCCAAAGACAAAGCATGATCATCGTGACAATGTTGAGTACCATATTCGCACTCACCATTTGGCCAAGATTCCTCGCAGACGCGTTAAGCGTCAATCCGGCCGTCTATTTGGTTCTGATAGGTGTTGCTGCAGTTCCACTTTTCATGCGACGTGCAGCATTGGAAAATGCAGATACCTGAGCAGGTCTATCAGCATGCCTACTTCAGTTGTCTGATTCGACGCTGCGTATCAGCCAAAGAAATTCAGACCGACGACAGCCGATAGCACCATTACGGTCTTCAAGTATAAAAAGCACGCTCCTGATGCGGCGCACTGACCAACAACGGTCAGGTAATTTTTGTTCGCAGTTGAATCAACGGCACTGTGGTTCGTTTTCGGAAAAAGAGTTGTGTACTCAGTCAATGACTTATTAAAAGAAAGACATATGCAGTGGATAGACATGTCCAGTGGAGATCGAACAACCCCCGTAGGAGTGATCCTGACGGGGGTTCATCTTGGGAAAGCAACAGCGTAGTACTCCCGAGGGGGCTTTAAGTTTTGAAATGTTGGGCTTCATGGTGACTGCCAGCTTTGGTGGAGAGTACGGATGTGTTGGGAAATGCTTCGTTTGACGACGCTAGTTTTTCGGCTGGTATGTATTTTGGTTTGCATGGTTTCGAATGTCTTTTTGGTTGGGCTGTTGTTTGAAGCGGTGCTGTAGGATCGGACCTTTTTGGTTGGGATTTGGTATACTCGCAGACGTGATGTGGGATGCGGGCCAAGATTGAGCCGTCCGTTTGTGCCACGTGTTTTGCGTTTTTTCTTCGCTTTGTGCTAGTGAGTTGATGCGACTTAAATCATTTTCAAGACGAACACTTGGTGTCGGAATGTTCGCTGCTGCTTCTCCAGCAGTGCCCGGTCTCTCCTGGTCATCGTCATCGTTGGGGCAGGATGCAGGCGCCCAGGCAGATACGCTGGCAGAAAGCGGTAGTGGACTAGCTGTTCGTGTTCATTCAATACGGGTGATCAGTCGTAATGACGGGTACTATTGTGGTTGGCCGACGTTGACTCGACGTTCTAACGGTCAGTTGATTCTCGTTTGGTCTGGAGGAAGAGAGCAGCATGTTTGTCCGTTTGGGCGGGTCGACGCTATGAAGTCCGACGACGAAGGGAAGACATGGTCTTGGCCACGAACTCTGCTTGATGGAGCGATCGATGATCGAGATGCAGGTGTGCTTGAAACAGCAAGTGGCTCACTGCTTGTGACAACCTTCACTTCGTTAGCCTACGTTGATTACGAATTGAAAAAAGCGATTCGCCAACAGGGTACCGAACAAGGATGGTCAGAAGATCGGTTGCGAAACTGGCTTGCCGTTCACGAACGGATGAGCGAGGAACAGAGGCGAAGCGAGTTGGGGCAGTGGATGATACGCTCGACGGACGGTGGCATTACATGGTCAGAGCGTTACCCCAGTATTGTGAATAGTCCGCACGGTCCAATTCAGTTGTCGGACGGTAGGCAGCTGTACGCGGGAGTCAAGTTGTGGGACCCATCCCGATTGGTTGGCGTGTGTCAATCGGTTGACGATGGTCAAAGTTGGAAATGGCTTGCTGAGATTCCGACACGCCCGGGGGATGATCCAAAAAATTATCACGAGTTGCACGCGGTGGAAGCGACCGATGGCACGATTGTCGTACAAATCCGAAACCACAATACAACGAACCATCGAGAAACCTTGCAGTGTGAATCGAAAGATGGTGGGAAGACCTGGACGATGCCACATTCAATCAACGTTTGGGGATTGCCGTCACATCTACTGCGTTTAAGTGACGGTCGTCTCTTGATGAGTTATGGATATCGTCGAAAGCCGTTTGGGATTCAGGCCCGTCTAAGTCAGGATTCCGGTGAATCATGGAGCAAACCGCTGAGTATCGCATCCGACGGCGTGGGTGGAGACTTGGGGTATCCCAGCACCGTGGAGCTGCCAGGGGGAAAGCTGCTGACAGTGTGGTATGAACGCATGAAGACTTCTCCCAAGGCTGTTTTGAGGCAAGCAGAATGGAGCGTTGAATCGTGATGAGGTATCCACTGCAACAGAAATATGTCGAAGCGGTGCTTGCTAATCGACAGAATCAAAGTGCTGAAGCGGGTGCAGGCGATACTATCGCAGTGGAGCATCGTTACGTCTCTTCCCAAACGGAGCGGGGGCAACAGATTTGGTTGCGGTCGTTGCTCGTGCTGTTGTTTATGGGTGGTTTGTTAGGGAGCTGCTGTAAACCCATATTTGCCGAGGAACCCGCGTTGGAGTTTTTGGACGGACTTCGGGCCCGGGGTTACCACGACACAGCTCTTGAATATCTCAAGAGTCTTGAAACAAGCCGATTGTTGCCAGCAGGAATGCGTGATGTGCTGGGTTATGAAACCGCGTTGACATTGGTGATTGCCTCAAGGGATTCAAGCGAGCTCGAGGAGCGGTACAAGATGCTCGACGAGGCACAGTTTTTACTGCGTGAATTTATCGCTGCTAAGAGCAGGCACCCAAAGCTGTATGCGGCGAGGAGCCAATTGGGAAACCTGATCGTTGAACGTGCACGTATCAAGGTTGGGGAAGCAGGGTCGGGTAATTCGAAGACATTAAGAGCCGAGGCACGAAAGCTTTACGATCAGGCGTTTGAAGAGTGCAACCTGCTAGAAGCAGCGGTAAGCAAAGAATTGGATCTTATCCCAAAGGTCCTTAATATGCGTGATCGTGAGGAGGCAAAGCTGGCAGAGCGGCGAAAGCAACTTCGTGCGGATAATCTGCAAACGGAGTTGTTAGCTGCAGCGATTCGCGAAGAGGCCGCCGATACCGTGGCTGCCGGGTCAGAAGCCTGGACCGATTACCTTGTGGAAGCAGCCGGTCTTTATGATGCAATCTATAAGAAATACCGCAGTCGTTTGGCAGGGCTTTACGCGAGAATGTATCAAGGCCGCTGCAATCATCGATTGGGGAGAACCAAAGACGCGTTAGGACATTACGCGGAGCTTCTCGATCAACCCAGTTCACCTGAAGCATTTTGGAACTTAAAAACAAAAACCTTGCGTCTCGCGATGGACTCATGGTTGGCCCCACAGGAACGCAAGTATGTGGAAGCCATCAAACAAGCATCACGCTGGGTTGAAGCTGCACCACGGAGTACTCAGCGGTCTCCTGACATGTTGGCGATTCGGTTGAGCTTGGCGGTTGCTTTGCAGATGCAGGCGGAAGAATATGAAAAACGCAAGTCGCCCGACGTGGCTACCATTCGAAACTCGTATGAAGAGTCACTGAAAAATGCAAGGTTCGTTGCCGCCGAAGAAGGAGATCTTCAGGAGCAAGCAGCAGAGTTGGTGCTTGGGCTGGGTGGTCGAGCGGTGGGCGATCCTGATGCACTACCAGATACGTTTGCAGAAGCTCAAAAAGAGGGGAAAAAATCTCTTGATGAAATCGGCCCTGCCGCTCAGGAAGTCGCAAATCTTGAAGCTCGCTCATTGCGATCCCAACCGGCAGAACGTGAAGCGATTGGGCAGCAATTGGATAAAGCGAAGGCCAATCTCGCGTTCGTACAGAAAAATGCACTTGCTTCCTACCGTTTGGCGATGCGTTTGGCGGATCTTGATACCCCACCAAGTGAATTGAATTTAGTTCGGTATTTCGTCTGTTATCTGTATTTCACAAAAGGTCAATATTACGATGCAGCGGTTGTGGGTGACTTTGTTGCGAGAAGGTTTCCCCAGAGTGCGGGAGCGAAGCAGTGTGCGAAAATATCACTCGCCTGCTATTTAAAAATGTTGGAATCTGCAGGTGGCACATCGAACTCTTTTGAAATTGAGCATGTTGCTGAGGCGACAAGATGGATCGCAGAACAGTGGCAAGACACGCCCGAAGCGATTGAATCGTTGGCCACTGTGGTGCCGATCATGGTGAACGCTGATGCATTGGAACTGGCTTCTGAGTTTGCACAAAGTTTGCCCGAGGCATCCCGTGAACGAGCGATGGCTGAATTGGTTACCGGGCAGGCTTTATGGGCGGCACAGTTGACCCGGCAACAGAGTGAACCCACATCAGGTGCTTCTCCATCGATCGCAACGCCATTGTCCGCAGGCAAAAATGATGGGCGGGATGCATTGGATTTGTTGCTTTCCGGTTACGAACATCTTCCCAAAGACACCAGAATCGATGCCTCGGTGGCGACTGCTGTTTTGTCCTTGGCTCAAGCATTGGTAGCGAACGAGCAGTCCGTTTCTGAGTCGAGTGAAAAAGCCTCAAGGAATGGTAGTAAAGTAGTGGAAATTCTGGAGGACGAGACTTTTGGCCCGCTGGCTTTGATCGATCGTGAGCACGAGGCAGCACAGAATCCGATCTTCGTGCAGGAATCATTGCGGACCGCACTACAAGCGTACGTTTCGTCTCTGGACAGCGATCCGGTGGCCATGATGGCGAAGGCTCAGGACATGATGGGCAAGTTGCGCCAATCGGTGGGAGCAGATGATGTCGGTAAACGACGCATGCTCGCAATATACGTAACGTTGGCGCAAACCATGGAGTCTAATCTCGCCAAGGCACCTCCACAGTCGCGAAAACAAATGTCGGGCGTCTTCGAAGCATTTCTCGCTGCTTTGAGTGCTGATGCAGATGATCCCGGTACGCTGAATTGGGTCGCTGAGACCTTTGCGAGCTTGGGATCTGGATTTGATGATGGGGGGAAAGCATTGGATGCCAACGCTAAACTCTATTACCAAAAATCGATCGACGCTTTTCAGAACTTGCTCGGCCAAATCAATTTGCAGCCAGCTTTGCAAACACAGGTGCGTGCGAGAATGGCTGAAGTGAAAGCGAAGAATCGGGACTACCAAGGTGCAATGTCGGACATGCGGCAATTGCTCAAAGTGAATCCCGCAGCAGTGAACTTGCAAGTCGAGGCAGCGAAAGTTCTGCAGCAATGGGGAAGCGTTGATTCCGCGAAGTATTCGGATGCAATTAAAGGCGTGCGCAGCAGCGAGAAGGGTGGTGTTTGGGGCTGGGGTAAGATTGCCAATGCAACGATGCCTCATGCTCAGTTTCGCGATGTTTTCTATGAGGCAAGATACGAAATTGCTGCTTGCCAGTGCGCACGTGCGATGACGCTCGGTGGTGCGGAACGAACGAAACAGTTGGCTGCAGCTGAAAAAACACTGGCGTTAACAGAAAAACTGTATCCCAAGCTCGGTGGTGAGAAGTGGAGTTTGAGATACGAAGAGCTTCATGATGAGATTAAACGAGCGGGTGGTGCATTAAAATGAATTCCGTGTGTCGATTTGTTGAGCGGTCTAAGAGTATGAAGATTCGTATGCTACCTGTGGTTTGCTTTGCTTTGATGGCAAGTGGCAGCTCCGCGGTTGCCGAAGAGGATCAGGTTTACGTGAAGCGTGGTGCAACGGTGCGCGGGAAGGTCGGTGAGGTTTCGCCGGTTCAGGTCACGCTTGATGTGGCTGGACAGAAGCGGAGCGTGAGCGTCAACGAGATCCGGGTGGTAAATTTTGGTGATGAACCGCCGGGTTTACGACAAGGGCGTGCTCGTGCCGTTGCGGGTAAGTTCGCCGATGCTTTGCAGGAATTGAAAAAAGTTGATGCAACATCCATCAGCCGGCCCCTCGTGAAGTTGGATCTGCAGTTCTATCTAGCTCTTTGCCAGGGACGAGAAGCTCTTCGGTCGGGAGCAGGGAAGGCAGAGGCGACTGAGGCAATGTTGGCTTTCGTCAGATCGAACGCTAGCAGCAACCACTTTTTTCAGGCGGCTGATGTGCTGGGTGATCTGGCTGTTGCTCAGGGAGATTATGAAAGCGCAGTCAAGTACTACGGCGGTATTTCGAGTAAGAATCCTTGGGCTGAGGACCGGATGCGCGCCCTGTTGGCCGAGGCAGATGCAAGGGTTAAGCAGGAAAATTTTACTGAGGCACAGAAGAGGTACGAGAGTATCTTGGCACAGAAAGCAGACGCACCAGAGGAAAAGCGGTTGAAACTGCTGGCTGAGGTTGGTCGTGGCAGGTGTTTGGCTGAAACAACAACTGCTGACGAAGGAATCAATGTGATTGAGCAGGTGATCGCTGAGAATGATGCCGCTGATACGGAGTTATTTGGGCGAGCCTATAATGCCCTGGGGGCCTGCTTGCAGATTTCAAATAAGCCGAAAGATGCTTTGATGGCGTATTTGCATGTCGATGTTCTCTTTTATGGAGATGCTGAAACGCATGCCGAAGCGCTCTATCATCTCAGTAAGCTCTGGCAAGTTGCCAAGAATCAGGATCGGGCCGCGGTTGCAGCTAATTTGCTACAACAGCGATATGCTGGAAGTGTCTGGGCCGAGAAGCCATGAGAGGCTCGTGTACTGGTAGGCAGAAATGGAGGGCGTGCCTTGCTTTTATCGTGCCAGGCCTGATTTATCGTGGCGGTTTGTTTCAGGAACCAGTAAGTAATCTTGTGGCCATCAATTGAAAGCCTTTTGTCTTCGTGTTCAGATGAAGAGCAAATGGTTCGAGGGCGTGTTTAGCAACTCACGTTGTGAGTCGTGTTGTTTTTTTAAAGTGTCGTAGGTTGGGCTATCTGCCATGTTGAGTCGTGTTTTTCATGCTTCTTTCATCGTGTTTTTGTGTGTTGCTTCTGGTGAGGCTTGTGCAGATGAAAAGTCAAAAGAGTTACGAGCCAACGGAAAAAATCGAACGAATGTCGTTCTGATTCTGATTGACGATTTGGGATGGAGTGACTTGGGGTGTTATGGGAGCAAATACTATCGAACGCCCAACATTGATGCTCTGGCTAACGGCGGCGTCAGGTTCACTGATGGTTACGCAGCATGTAACGTGTGCTCGCCGACACGCGCGGCAATTCTCAGTGGTAAGTATCCGGCAAGATTGTTGCTGACGCAGTGGTTGCCATCTGGGCGTTGGGATGCGACCAAGTATCGGATGCGGGAGGCGCGGTATCTCTCAAACTTGCCGCTCGAGGAGATTACCGTTGCGGAGGCGATGCGCGAGGCC